>NZ_CP015961.1:2405261-2705919 GCF_001659785.1 Dietzia timorensis | reverse complement strand
CCCGATCTTGTCGACGCCCGAGCGGCACAGCGCCTCGCCGACGTCACCGCCGCCGGTCACGCAGTGCGCGACGTCGAACTCGCCGCTGGCACGCTGGAACGAGGCGATAATCGCCTGACCGGTGCGCGGCGTCCACTCGCTCGGTTTAAACACGACCGTGTTTCCCGCGGCGAGCGCGAACGCGATCGACCCCATCGGCGTGAACACCGGGTAGTTCCACGGCCCGATCACCCCGACCACCCCGTACGGCAGGTACTCGACCGTCGCCCGCAGGTTCTTCGTCAGCGCGCTCGTCGCGACCTTGCGTCGCCCGAGCACCTTCTCGGCGTTCGCGGCCGCCCACGCGAGGTGCTCCAGCGACATGACGATCTCGAACATCGCGTCCGAATGCGGCTTGCCCATCTCGTCGCTCATCGTCCGCGCGATCGAGTCCGCATTCCGTGCGAGGTCGGACCGCCACGCGTCGAGCACCTTGCGCCGCTTCGCGAAACCCATGTCCTGCCAGCGCTTCTGCGCCCACCGTGCGGATTGAACATCACGTATGACGTCGGAGGGCGAGTCGAAAGCGACGTCCGGGCGCGCGTGTACTTGAGTCATGGCAGTAAACGTCCTTCGTTATTGAGGTCGACGGTCAGAGTGGAGCCGGCCGCCCGAGATACACAGGTGAGCATGTATTCGGAGCGTTCGGAATCGGTGAGCCGGTGGTCCCGGTGGTCGACCTCGCCGGAGATCACGCGGGTCATGCACGAGCTGCAGAATCCCTGCCGGCAGGAGTAGCTCACCCCGGGCTCGACGCGGCGGATCGCGTCGAGCGTGGTCTCGTTCGCCGCCACCTGCACCTTCTCGCTCGAACCGGCGATGAGCAGCGTGAACGGCTTGCCGCCGACGACCTCCGGCGGCGAGAACCTTTCGGTGTGCAGCGTCGCCGCGGGGTCGACGTCCGGCAGCACCATGCGCGCGGTGTCCATGAGCGACGGCGGCCCACACATGTACACCGCCGAGGCCGCGTCGGCGCCGGCGAGGACCTCGGGGATGTACGGGGGACCGAGCTCGTCGTCGGTGCGCACCTCGACGCGCCCGCGCCCCGCATCGATCTCGGCGAGCTCGTCCAGGAAGGGCAACGAGTCGCGGGAGCGCCCGAGGAAGGCGAGCTTCCAGTTCGCGCCCTCGCGCTCGGAGTGCCGAACCATCGGCAGGATCGGGGTGATCCCGATGCCGCCGGCGATAAAGAAGTAGTTCTCCGTCTGCCGGAACGGGAACGCGTTGCGGGGCCCGCGCACCGTGAGCCGGTCGCCCTCGGCCAGCGCATGCATCTGTACCGAGCCGCCCTCGCCGCCGGCCTCGGCGGAGATCCGCCGCACCGCGATGCGGAAGTGGCTGCGGTCCTCGGGGTCGCCGCACAGCGAGTAGCTGCGCTGCAGCCCGGAGGGAAGGAACACGTCGAGGTGCGCCCCGGGCCGCCACAGGGGAACGGGGTTCCCGCTGTCCGGCGTCAGCTCAAACGAGACGACGTCGGGGGCCTGCCGCCGGACGCGCGTCACGGTTACCGGGATGTCGTACCCGGTGCGCCGCACCGGGCTGGGCCGCGAGAGCATCGGCGCCAGTGGGCTGCGGGCGAAAACCTGGCGGTATCCGTCCGCGGCGATGTCGAACATGCGCATCGCGGCTGTGACGCGCGTGCCGGCGGACTTGGTCACTGCTCTTGCTCCTCGTGCCGGTGCACGGCGGTGGATTGCGACAGGTACTCCACGGCCATGTCGATGCTGCCGAAGGACGCCGGGTGGAACTTCGGGCGCAGGTACACCGGGATCTCGGTGATGAAGAACTTCGCGTCCGGGATCGCGTTCGCCTTGATGGACTTACGGAACGACAGCAGCCAGTGCTCCTTCTTCTTCGGCAGCTCCGGATCGGACCTGTACAGGTCCCGCGCCGTCGAGAAGAACAGGGCGCCGAGCATCACGCTCGCGATAATCGAGGTGCGCACGCGCCGCGCGTACGAGCCGTCGACGTACTGGAAGGCATCGAAGACGACGTTGCGGTGCTCGACCTCCTCGGCGCCGTGCCACTTGAGCAAGTCCATCATCTCCGGGTAGGTGTCGTTCGCCTCGAGGCCGCCGCTGACGAGGAACCAGTTCCCGACGACGGCGGTGTAGTGCTCCATCGCGGCGAACAGCCCGAGCCGCTCGCACAGCCACGCCTTGCGGGCGCGGCCGGTGAGCCCCTTGTAGCCGAGCACGTTGTCGACCATCCACTCCATTTTCTCGCCCATCTCGACGTTGAGCCCGAGGTCGGCGAGGTACTCGCGGGCGCCGCGGTGCGAGTCGGCGTGCTGGGTCTCCTGCCCGATGAACCCGCGCACCTCCTCCTCCAGCCGCGGATCCTCGATGTAGGGCAGCGCCTCGGCGAGCGCGGAGGACATCGCGCGCTCACCCTCGGGGAGGATGAGGTGCATCGCGTTGTACATGTGCACCGCCATCGGCTGGCCGGGAACGTAGTGCAGCGGCATCCCGTCCCATTCGAAATGCACGTCGCGCGCCTCGATGGAGTAGGACTCGTCCGTATGGGTATTCGACTGCGTTTCGGTACTCATGGCCTACTGGGCTCCTTGGTCTCGGTGGGATCGATGGACGTATCTTCGGCGACGTCGCTGCCGGCCCCGAGGACGAAGTCGGGGAGGAATATGCGCCGGGTGCGCGCGCGGAACTGGCGGAAGAACCCGGGGAACCAGGCGATGTTCCGGCCGGTGGCGTCGATGTAATAGGACGCGCATCCGCCGACGTTCCACACCGAGCGCGACAGCTTGGTGTCGATCTCGTCGACGAACCGCTCCACCGCGTCGCCGCGCACCTCGAGGCTCGTCAACCCGTTCGCCTTCATCTCCCGCAGCGCGCTGATGATGTAGTCGACCTGCGCCTCGATGACGACGACCATCGAGGTGTACGTCGCCGCGTTCGGGCCGAGGATCTGGAACAGGTTGGGGAATCCGGCCGCCGCGGTGCCCAGGTAGCACAGGGGCGTGGGATCCCAGCTCTCGGCGAGGGAGCGGCCTCCGGCGTCATGAACGCGGGAAAAGAACGGATGCCCGGAGACCGTGAACCCCGTCGCGAGCACGAGGACATCGAGTTCGTGGACCGTGCCGTCCGCGGTCTCGACGCCGGTGGGCACGATCCGCCGGATCGGTTCGGTGATGACGTCGGTCTTCGCATCCGCCATGGCGGGGAAGTAGGCATTCGAGAACGTCGGCCGTTTGCAGCCGAACATGTAGTCCGGGGTGAGCTTTTCGCGCAGTTCCGGATCGGGAACCTGGCGCCGCAGGTGCGCCTTCGCGATGGCCTCCATCCCCTTGAGCATGGCCGGGCGGAACACGAGGCCGTAGACCATGGACTCGAGGACGACGTCGACGGTGCGGCGCAGCGCCCGCTGGGTGGCGGGGACGCGCGCGAAGAGGTTCTGCAGCGCGGAGGGGATTGGCTGATCGGGGTGCGGGAAGATCCACGTCGGGGTGCGCTGGAAAACGGTGAGCGAGCTGCCCACGCGCACCGCCTGCGGAATGATCTGCACGCCCGAGGCACCCGTGCCGATGACCCCGATACGCTTGCCGCTCCAGTCTTTGGTGTGGTCCCAGCGCGCGGAGTGCAGGACGGTGCCCTCGAAGTCGTCGAGGCCCTCGAACCTCGGCGTCGACGGTTCGCTGAACGGGCCGAACGCGCCGACGACCACGCGCGCCCGCCACGTGCCCTCGGAGGTCGCGAGCGTCCAGTGCTGACCGGTTTCGTCCCAACGCATGTCGAGGATCTCGTGGCCGAGCCGCAGATGGGGCTCGATGCCGAACGTCTCGCACACCTCGCGCAGGTAGGAAAGCAGCTCCGGCTGCAGGGGATAGAGACGCGACCAGTCGGGCTTCTGGGCGAAGGAGAACGAGTACAGCGCCGCCGGGATATCGCACTGCGCGCCCGGGTAGGTGTTCGCCTGCCAGGTGCCGCCGACCTCCGTGGCGCGGTCGAAGACGAGAAAGTTCGTGGTGCCCTCGTCGAGCAGCCGCTTGGCGGTGCAGATGCCGCCGAACCCCGCGCCGATTACCGCGACGTCGAGAATTTCGTCCGACATCCTGTCGTTCTCGGTGTCCATGAACAGCTCCTTGCCGTAGCCGGTGTGGACGGCGCGCCCGGGGCGAGTCGTGCGTCGGGTGACACGTGTTTCAGTCTTATGTAGACATCGCCTGATGTCAACTACTGATTTGCACGAATCAAGACGCCACGGCGCTGCCTGCGCGGCCCCGGGGGCGAACGATCATTCCCCACGGGGAGGTGGCGACCGTGTTAGGTTCGACGTAGACCACTTCCGTGCGGTGAAAGGCAGTTCCACATGGGTACCGGGCTCGTGATTCTGATCGTCGTCATCATCTTGTTGGTGGTATTGGTGGCGGTCGCCATCGGTATGTACAACGGCCTCGTCCGCATGCGGAACAACGCGCGGGAGGCCTGGGCGCAGATCGACACCCAGCTCCAGCGCCGCGCCGACCTCATCCCCAACCTCGTCGAGACCGTGAAGGGCTACGCAAAGCACGAGAGCGAGACACTGCAGCGGGTCACGGACGCGCGTGTCGCCGCGCAGCGGGCCCACGAGACCGGCGAGGTTCGCGATGCGAAGGCTGCGGAAACCGCTTATAAGGACGCCATGGTTCGCGTCAACGCCGTGGCCGAACAGTACCCGGACCTCAAGGCGAGCCAGAACTTCCTGTCGCTGCAGGAAGAGCTCGCCACCACCGAGAACAAGGTGTCGTTCGCGCGCCAGCACTACAACGAGGCCGTCAACTCCTACAACACCAAGCGCGAGGTCTTCCCGTCGAACATCTTCGCCGGGATGTTCAACTTCAAGGCCGCCGAGCTCTTCGAGGTCGAGGACGAAGCCGCTCGTCGCGCGCCCGGCGTCCAGTTCTAGAGCGCGAAGGTCGCGTTAACCTCTGATGGCGTCCTTCTCCTCCGAACTCAAACGGCTCCGCCGGGGCGTATTCGTCGCGTGGCTGGTCAATTTCCTCCTCCTCGCGCTGACCATCCTCGCGGCGATGCTCTTCGTCGCCCTGCCGAGCAATGTCACCAACGAAGAACTGCTGCGGTACCTTCTTCTCTACGGCGGGGTCGCAGTGGTCGTCGCCGCAGTCATCCTGGCTTTTGTCATGCTGCTCTCGTCGTCCGTCGTCATGGGCTCTGTGGGTGGCGACCACGAGCGGGTAACCAGCGGGCAGCTCTACAACATCGCCGAGGAGATGTCGATCGCCTCGGGGATGAAGGTGCCCGATGTCTACATTCAGCACGGCACCGGGGTCGCCAACGCCTACGCGCTCAGTAACCGTAAGGGCCACGCCCGCGTCGTATTCACGGCGGAGATCCTGCAGACGCTCGACCGTTCCGAGGTCCAGGCGGTCATGGCGCACGAGCTCAGCCACGTCTACACCGGCGACTCGGTGGCGATGACCAGGCTCATCGCGCTGACGTCGACGGTGGGGATCATCGCGGGTTTGTCCTCGCGCATGTTCTACGGACGGCGCGGCGGCGGAGGCAATAACGGCAAGGCCAATCCGCTGGCGATCGTCATCATCGTGTTGTCGCTGATCTTCCTGCTCGTCGCGCCGATCCTTTCCCGCGTCGGCAACGCCTTCATGTCGCGCAAGCGCGAATCGCAGGCCGATGCGAACGCGGTGCGATTCACCCGCAATCCCACCGCGATGGCGAGCGCGCTGGCCAAGATCGATGGCTACAGCTACCAGTCCGGCGCGGACAACCAGAAGGGCGCCGAGAAGTTCTACAAGACCGTCGGCGCGCTCGCGTTCTTCAACCCGGCGAAATTCGCCGGCGCATTCGCGACGCACCCGCCCATCGGGGAGCGGGTCGACGCGCTGGTCAAGATGGGCGCGGCGCCCCCGCGCGCGCCCGGGACCTAGCCCCGCCCGCCGAGGTGGGTAACTTGGCAACCATGGACGAGCAGAACATTGAGGCGGGCGGGCCCGGGCCCGTCGGGATCAGCGTCGACTCCGGGCCGCTGGAGCTCACGCCGGTCATGGTGCGCGAGTTCGCCGCGGTCACCCATTCCGATGACGGCGGAGAGCAGGTGCCCCACACGATCGCCGCGCCTCTCACGGCGGGGGTCCAGGATGCACTCATCGGCGACGAACGCCTGGGGATCGACCTCGCCCGGACGATGCACACCGAGCAGCGCATCGAGTCCTCCCATCCGCTCGAGGTGGGCACGACGTACACCGCGAGCGCGACGGTCGAATCGATCCGCAAAGCGGCAGGCGGCAGGCTCATCACCTTCGTCACCGAGGTCCGCGACCCGGGCGGAACCACGGTGCAGACGCTGCGCACGACGCTGCTGTCCGCGCTGCCCGAATCGGACGAGAACAGGGGAGGTTCGGCATGAGCAGCACACAGTGTTCGGAATTCGCCGAACGCACGATCGAGCTGAGTCGGCAGGACCTGCTCGACTACGCGCGTGCCGCGGGGGACCACAATCCCATCCACCTCGACGACGAGGCCGCGCGCGCCCTCGGTCTCGACGGGGTCATCGCGCACGGGATGCTCACCTGGGCGCGGGTGCTCGCGGAGGTGGCCGACTGGGCAGGAGGGTCGCACAAGATCGTGCGCAGCGAGGTGCGCTTTGCGAACCCGGTCCCGGTGCCGATGGACGGGGTGGCGACCATCGTGTTGTCCGCGCGGGTGAAGGACCCCGATCCCGAGACCGGGTACACCACGGTGATGCTCACGGCGAAGAACGACGGGGCGAAAATATATGGCAAGGCCGCGGTCACCGTGAAGCCGTGAGACGCGGCGCGCTGCGTTCGGTTGGGACCGGTTCCGTCCATTGTGTAGAGTGGATCCTCGCGTGCTCCGTGGCGAGCGGTCGCTACTGCACCACACTGTGGTCGCAGACGCCGTAGAGTCGAAGTGGACGCAAAGGGGCGTGGCTCAATTGGCAGAGCAGCGGTCTCCAAAACCGCAGGTTGCAGGTTCGAGTCCTGTCGCCCCTGCCACATCCCCCGGGTGCGAGCCCGGGCCGATTAGGTAGTAAGAAAGCCGGAGGTTTCCGCGTGAGCGACGATCGCGACGACGTCGAGAGGGACGACAAGAAGGTCGGCGGCGCCGACAATCCCGTCGTGCCCACCGGCAAGGCCGGACGAGGCAACGTGGCCGAGCGCCGCGTTCGCACCGACGGTGACGACGCCGAGGACACCACCGTCAAGCGGGCGAACCCGGTGCAGTACGTGGGTCAGGTCGGCTCGGAGCTGAAGAAGGTCATCTGGCCGACCCGCTCGCAGATGGTCACCTACACGGCCGTCGTGCTGCTGTTCCTCGTGTTTATGACGCTGCTCGTCTCCGGAGTCGACTTCGGGATGGGCAAGGGGATCGAGTGGGCGTTCGCCCGCTGATCCACTCGTATAAAGCGAGCCGCACAGCCGGGCGTATGGCCGCCTTCCGTAGGGGAGGGGTCAGCGCCCGCCGGTGATTTGGCCCCCGCGCTTGCGCAGGGGCGAGGCGCGCGGAGCAAGTAACGTAGCTAGCAAACAAGCAATACTCGTCAATACTTAGTGACAGAACGTCCAGCACGGGGTGCCGACGAGGGTCAACGTGCCGATGGAAGGAACCGTTTCGTGAGCGAGACCGAGAACACTGGCGACAACGCCGAAAACCTCGACCCGGTAGAGGCCGAGGCCGCCGAGGTCGACGCCGCCCAGTTCGGCGCCGCGCAGTTCTCCGGGTCCGATCTGCCGCCCGCCGAGGAGGCGCCGGCATCCGAGACTGCCGTCGACGAGGTTCCGGACATGGTCGCTTCGGACGACGAGTCCGCCGCCGAAGACGGCTCCGAGGCCGAGGCCGCGGCGGAGACCGCCGCCGAGCCCGAGGAGGAGCTCAGCCCGGCGCTTGCGCTCGCGAAGTTCAAACGAGAGCTGAAGAAGCTGCCCGGCGAGTGGTACGTCATCCACACCTATGCGGGCTACGAGAACAAGGTCAAGCAGAACCTCGAGACCCGTGCGGTGACCCTCGACGTCGAGGAGCAGATCCACCAGATCGAGGTCCCCACCGAGGAATACACCGAGATCAAGAACGGCGAGAAGAAGAAGGCCACCCGCAAGGTGCTGCCCGGCTACGTGCTCGTCCGCATCGATCTCGACGACCAGACCTGGAACGTTGTGCGCAACACCCCGGGTGTGACCGGCTTCGTCGGCGCGACCTCGCGTCCGACTGCGCTTTCGTTGTCCGAGGTCGCGAAGTTCCTCATGCCGAAGGTCGAGGCGCCGGCGGGCGCCCCTGCCGGGTCCGAGGCCGCGGGAACCGAGGGCGACGGCGGCGCGGCTGCCGAGGTCGTCGAGTTCGAGGTCGGCGAATCGGTCACCGTCCAGGACGGTCCGTTCGCCACCCTGCCGGCGTCGATCTCCGAGGTGGACACCACCTCACGCAAGCTCAAGGTGCTCGTGTCGATCTTCGGTCGCGAGACTCCGGTCGAACTGGGCTTCAACCAGGTCGACAAGCTCTAAGTCTTCGCCACTCGCCTCGAGCCGCGCGTATTCGCCTTCGATTAGGGGAAACGCGCGGCTCTGGCGTAAAGTGGTGCGAGTTGTTCAGCGGGTAGACGGCTATTGGCATGCCCGAAAAGTGCCGCAGTAGCCACTCCCGAACACGTGTGTACAGCACGTGCCGTCAACGAGAAATCAGGAAGATATGCCTCCCAAGAAGAAGAAGGTCTCAGGCCTCATCAAGCTGCAGATCCAGGCCGGTGCGGCCAACCCCGCACCGCCGGTTGGCCCGGCACTCGGTGCCCACGGCGTCAACATCATGGAGTTCTGCAAGGCGTACAACGCCGCCACCGAGAACCAGCGCGGCAACGTCGTGCCCGTCGAGATCACGGTCTACGAAGACCGTTCGTTCGACTTCAAGCTCAAGACGCCCCCGGCTGCGAAGCTCCTGCTCAAGGCCGCCGGCATCCAGAAGGGCTCCGGCACGCCGCACAGCTCCAAGGTCGGCAAGGTCTCCATGGATCAGGTCAAGGAAATCGCCCAGACCAAGATGGAAGATCTCAACGCCAACGACATCGATTCCGCCGCGAAGATCGTCGCCGGAACCGCACGGTCGATGGGCATCACCGTCGACTAGATATGCCGGCGTCCGCCGTCATATGTGAATGAATAGAAATAGTGGGAGGGCGGCTCAGGCCCGTACCACTGCCCACCACCTCGCATCCGATGTGGATTCGAGCGAAGGAATGGATAGCAAATGAGCAAGAACAGCAAGGCCTTCAAGGCCGCTGCCGAAAAGGTCGACCGCGACAAGCTGTACACGCCTCTGGAGGCCATGGAATTGGCCAAGGACACCTCCTCGACCAAGACGGACGCCACCGTCGAGGTCGCCATGCGTCTTGGCGTCGACTCCCGCAAGGCCGATCAGATGGTCCGCGGTACCGTGAATCTTCCGCACGGCACCGGTAAGACCGCTCGCGTGATCGTGTTCGCCGCCGGCGAGAAGGCCAACGAGGCCCTCGCCGCAGGCGCGGACGAGGTCGGCGCCGAGGATCTGATCGAGAAGATCCAGGGCGGCTGGCTCGACTTCGACGCCGCGATCGCGACCCCGGACCAGATGGCCAAGGTCGGCCGCGTTGCCCGCGTGCTCGGCCCCCGTGGCCTCATGCCGAACCCGAAGACCGGCACGGTCACCATGGACGTGACGAAGGCCGTCAACGACATCAAGGGCGGCAAGGTCAACTTCCGTACCGATAAGGCCAACAACCTGCACCTCATCGTCGGCAAGGCGTCCTTCTCTGCGAAGGCGCTCACCGAGAACTACGCCGCCGTGATGGACGAGGTCATGCGTCTCAAGCCGTCCGCAGCCAAGGGTCGCTACGTCAAGAAGATCTCGGTCTCGACGACCTTCGGTCCGGGTATTCCGGTCGACCACTCGATCACCTCGAAGATCGGCTCCGGCGAGGACGCCGCAGAGTAATTGCCAGGTGCGTGCGCTGTGGGATAGCCCACACCACATACGCCGCATTCAGAACCGCCCTCCGGCGCCTGCTACAGGCAGTGCGCGGAGGGCGGTTTGTGTTGTGTCAACGAAATGCCTGCGCATGGCGCCGTCCGACTCTTTCAGGTACCTAAGTATGCACAGGGCAATCTCAGCTCGGTGTATTGGTCGACCGTCGATTCCCTGGACTTTGGCTAGGGTGGCCTGCGGAACTTAAGTTGCCCTTTCGTAAATATTTGTTAGCCTGGCCTGAGCTGCCGGAGAGGTGCTTGGCGTTATGCGCGTCGAACTCGTTCCGGCACTTGATTACTCGACGCCCATAGGTGTTACGGGTTCAAAATCTATCGGTGAGGAGACACCTGGATGCGAGTTACATCGACGATCACCACGAGCCGTTCGCGGGCCATTTTTGCCGGATTCGCCGCAGCTGCGCTCGTCCTGGCGGGCTGCTCTTCGGACGAAGGATCCGACTCAACGGACGGCGGTAACGTCGATAACGCCGCCTCCGAGGTCGAGATCGAGGACAACGAGGGCGCCAAAACCGTTCCGTCGCCGCCGAGTTCCGTCGTGGCACTCGATAACCGCACCTTCGAGACGCTGGATTCCTGGGACGTCGAGCTCTCGGCAGCCGCGCGGTCCCTCATGCCCGACACGAACTCGATGGTGGACGACGAGTCGATCCCGGACGTGGGGAACCACCGTGAGCCCAACCTCGAGACGATCGTCGCGGCCGAGCCGGACGTGGTCATCAGTGGCCAGCGATTCACGCAGTTCAATGAGGAGATCGCGGGGCTCGTTCCGGACGCCGAGATCATCGATCTGGAACCGCGGGACGGCGAGGACTTCGATGAGGAACTCAAGCGGCAGACGACCACCCTCGGCGAGATCTTCCAGAAGCAGGACGAGGCCCAGGTGCTCGTCGACGAGTTCGACGCGTCCATCGAGCGAGTTGAGAATGCCTACGACTCCGAAACGTCGGTCATGGCGGTGAACACATCGGGTGGCAACATCAACTACCTCGCACCCACGGTCGGGCGCACGCTCGGTCCGGTCTTCGACATTTTCGACTTCAGCCCGGCGCTCGAGGTCGACGACGCCTCGGACGACCATCAGGGCGACGACATCTCCGTTGAGGCCATCGCGGATTCTAATCCCGACCTGATCCTCGTCATGGACCGTGACGCCGCAGTGGGCGCGGACGAAGAGGGCTACACGCCCGCGAACGCTCTCATCGAGGAGTCCCCGGCGCTGCAGAACGTCGGCGCGGTGCAGGACGGGAACATCGTGATCATGCCCGAGGACACCTACACCAACGAGGGCATCCAGACCTACACCGAATTCTTCAACTCGCTCGCCGACGCGCTCGAGTCCGGCGCGGGCGCAGGGGCCGAGGGCGACGATGCCGAAGGTGCGGACGCCCAGGCCACCGCAGAGGCAACGAACGACGACGAAGCGGAGAACTAGAACCTCCGGGAGAGTCCGAATTCCTCCGCGACGGCGATCAAGCACCACCGCACACGGCACGGCCCGGACGGTGTCGCTTGATCGCCGTCATACTTCTTGGCCACCTGTATCGCGCAAAGGGCGGGCGCAGACTTGACGACAACCACACGCGAGAACCATCGGCGAGAACGCTCGAAAGAGAAGCTGTTCGACTGGAAGCTGCTCCTCGGTATCGCCGTCGTGGCAGGGCTGCTCGCCCTGTCGCTGTTCACCGGTCAGTACGACATTTTCGGCTCGGACGACGGGCGGGAGATGTTCGGGATCACCCGCATCCCGCGCACCATCGCGCTGGTGCTGGCCGGCGCCGCGATGGCGATGAGCGGGCTCGTTATGCAGCTGCTCACGCAGAACAGGTTCGTCGAACCCACGACCACCGGCACCACCGAATGGGCCGGGCTCGGTCTCATGCTCACACTTATCCTCGTCCCCGGCGCCGGAGTGGGGGAGCGGATGGTGGGCGCGATCGTCGCGGCCTTCCTCGGCACCGGGATCTTCTTTCTGTTTCTGCGCCGGGTGACGCTGCGCTCCTCGCTTATCGTGCCGATCGTGGGCATCATGCTCGGCGCCGTGGTCAGTTCGGTGTCCACATACATCGCTCTGCAGACGGACATGCTGCAAAACCTCGGCGTGTGGTTCGCCGGGAGTTTCACCTCCGTGCTCCGGGGGCAGTACGAGGCCTTGTGGCTCGTGCTCATCGTCGTCATCGCGATATTCGTGGTGTCCGACCGGTTCACCGTCGCGGGCCTCGGCGAGGACATCGCCACCAACGTCGGGCTCAACTACAACCGTGTCGTCCTGCTCGGGACCGGACTCATCGCGGTGGCGACGGGCGTGGTCACCGTGGTCGTGGGCAATCTGCCGTTCCTCGGGCTCATAGTGCCGAATATCGTCTCGCTCCTTCGCGGGGACGACCTGCGGTCGAACCTGCCGTGGGTTGCGCTGCTGGGGATCGGCATCGTCACGGTGTGCGATCTCGTCGGCCGGACCATCATCGCGCCGTTCGAGGTGCCGGTGTCCCTGATCCTGGGGATCGTCGGCGCCGTCGTATTCATCGCATTACTCCTGAGGCAGCGCCGGAATGGCTGAAGTGAAGAGAACCACCGACCCCGCTACGTCGACCGATGCGGACGCCGCGCCGGAGCCGAACTGCAAACGCAGCGCGAAAACGCTCCCGGACCGCCGCAGTGCCGTGCGTTTCTGGGCGATCATCGCGGTCCTCGTCGTGGCGTCCGCCGGATTTACCTACGGGCTACTGGCCTGGGGCAACCCGATGCCGCCGGGGTCGCGCGGCTTCTGGCTCATCGCCGAGATGCGCATGGAGAACGTGATCGTCATGGCCGTGGTCGCGGTGTGCCAGGCCACCGCCACGGTCTCGTTTCAGACGGTGACGAACAACCGCATCATCACCCCTTCCATCATGGGTTTCGAGTCCCTCTACGTCGCCGTGCAGACCACGGCGGTGTACTTCCTCGGTGTTGCAGGAGTCCTCGCCCTCCAGGGCACAGGCCAGTTCGTGCTGCAACTCGTGCTCATGGTCGGCTTGGCGACGCTCCTGTACGGCTGGCTTCTGTCCGGGCGCCTCGGCAACATCCAGATCATGCTGCTCATCGGCATCATCATCGGCGGCGGACTCGGCTCGATATCGACGTTCATGCAGCGGCTGCTCACCCCGAGCGAGTTCGACGTGCTCGCGGCGCGGCTCTTCGGCAATATCTCCAACGCCGACGCCAGCTACCTGCCGATCGCCATCCCGCTGTGCCTCGCAGCTGCCGGCACGCTGTGGCTCAGTTCGCGGCGGCTCAACGTGATCTCGCTAGGGCGGGATGTGGCCACGAACCTCGGCTACAACCACAAGCGCGAAATCCTCAAGGTGCTCGTGCTCGTATCGGTGCTCATGGCGGTGTCGACCGCGCTCATCGGTCCGATGACGTTCCTCGGGTTCCTCGTCGCCACGCTGGCCTACCAGTTCTCCGATTCTTTCGACCACCGGCTCATCTTCCCGATGGCCGTGCTCACCTGTTATGTGGTGCTCACCGGGGCCTACTTCGTCATGCGGCACGTGTTCTACGCGCAGGGGGTCGTATCCATCATCATCGAGCTCGTCGGCGGGCTCGTGTTCCTCACCGTCATCTTGAGAAAGGGGCGACTGTGATCTCGCTGTCCCGGGTTGCCAAGAACTACACCGACGAGGTCACGATCGGCCCGCTGGATCTGGAGATCCCGAAGGGCGGGGTCACCGCGCTCGTCGGACCCAACGGCGCGGGCAAATCGACGATGCTCACGATGATCGGCCGGCTGTTGGGGATCGACGAGGGAGTCATCGAGGTCGCCGGCTTCGACGTCAGCACCACCAAATCCCGGGACCTGGCGAAGGTGCTGTCGATCCTGCGACAGGAGAACCATTTCATCACCAGACTCACCGTTCGCCAGCTCGTCGGTTTCGGACGGTTCCCTTACACGAAGGGACGAATCAACGCCGAGGACGAGCGGATCATCTCTCAGTCGATCGACTTCCTCGGGCTCGGCGATCTCGAGAACCGCTATCTCGATCAGCTCTCGGGCGGGCAACGCCAGCGGGCGTACGTCGCGATGGTGCTCACCCAGGACACCGAGTACGTTCTGCTCGACGAGCCGCTGAACAACCTCGACATGCGGCACTCGGTGCAGATGATGAAGCAGGTGCACAAGGCGGCCCACGAGCTCGGACGGACCATCGTCGTCGTTCTCCACGACATCAACTTCGCCGGCCATTACGCCGACCGGATCTGCATCATGAAGGATGGGAAGGTCGCAGAGTTCGGAACACCCGGCGAGATCATCAACGCCGAGATCCTCTCGCGCGTGTTCGAGACGGAGGTCGATGTGATCGACGGCCCGCGCGGGCCGCTGGCGGTGTATTTCTGAACCGGCCGATCGCGCGGCCACCAGCGGTGTGCGCGCCTAGAAGGGCACGCGGATCGACAGCGAATGCGGCTGCACCTGCGCGACGAACTCGGTGACATCGCCGATACCGTCGCCGTCGATCTGGAAACTCGCCGGCTTTTCCTGCACCCGGACCGAGATGCTCCGCGCCTGCTGATGGACGAGAGTCTGCGCGTCGGCGCGACGCTCGCGGCGCCGGCGCTTGCGAGCCTCCGCCTTATCGGTGGGCGTGGGCAGGTCGATGCCGGCCCACTCGGCCCAATGCTCGCGCCGGGCGCGCATCCGCGCGTTGAACTGCTCGGACCACTTGCGCGCCGGCGGCACACCCAGCCGCTCGAACAGGGTGTTCCGCACGAGGACCGCGTAGGCAAGGCGTAGCCAGCCGAGAATTCCCTTGGGGCGCAGTGCGACCAGATCGAGTTTGCCGTCGCTGACGAGCGCGCCCGGCATGAGCACCATCCCGCCCTGCAACACGCCACAGTTGCCGACGAGGATCGTGCGGGCGTGCGCGTGGGTGAGATCGCCGTCATCCAGCGAATAGTCCGCCCGGATCCGGTGCCCGGTGAAGACCGACCGCACGAACGTGGACACGTACGCCACCCAACCGACCTGGCTCTTGAGGTCGTCGTCCGTGCCGGCGATCATGTCCGCATCCATCCCGACGCCCGCCATGACGAGGAACACCTCGCTGCGCTTTCGGCCGTCGGTGGAGGTGTAGTCCACCGTGCCGAGGTCGATCGGCCGGATCGAGCCGCTCATCGCCACGGCGACGGCCGCGTCGAGCGAGTCGATGGGGATCTCGAGGTTGCGAGCGAGCAGGTTGCCGGTGCCCAGCGGCACGATCCCCATGGGCACGCCGGCGCCGCGCACGCCCGCGGCCACGGAACGGACGGTGCCGTCGCCTCCGCAGGCGATCACGAGCCGCGCGCCGTCGGCGACCGCCTGCCGAGCCATCGACTCGCCCGGATCCTCTACCGTGGTCTCGATCCACTGCGACGGTCCCCACGCATGCTTGCGCTCGCGCTCGTCGACGACCCGGCGCAGCTTGACCAGGTCGACCTTGACCGGGTTGTACACCACCGCAGCATGGGCACGCTGGGGCAGATTATCCGCCGTCTCCCCACTATTTCCGGCAACATTCACCCCTCTACCGTGCCATTTTCTTCGCTCGCGCGGGGCGGGGAAGGGCAGCAGGGGGCGTCATGGCGCCCGGTACGGGACAAAGGATTTGGAGTATGACGCCGGAGGAGGCTAACCTTCTAGACGAAGTTTGAACGCGCGTGCCCAGCACGCGCATGTGATCAAGTTTCACCGAAGACCGTTGGTCATATCCTCACACACTCCGTGGAGGGTATTGAAGGCCCGGGAACGCCCGGCGGCCCACGCAGGAGATACGAAGGTCAGCAAAGAGTTCAGCTGTGCTTCAGGCGCCACGTGCGCTGCGAGCCCTCCTTTGCGCCCCGTGCCTTTTGCGCCGGGGCGTTCGTCGTTTCCGGGCGCGGACGAGAAAGTAGGAAGGAGGCGAAAATGGCAAAACCCGAAAAGGTCTCCGCAGTTGCGGAGCTCAAGGAGCAGTTCGAGAACTCCGACTCGGCGCTCATCACCGAGTACCGCGGACTGTCTGTTCCGCAGATCACCGAACTCCGCAAGGCTCTGGGCGAATCCGCGTCGTACACCGTCGCGAAGAACACGCTCGTCAAGCGTGCGGCTAACGAGGCGAACGTCGAGGGACTCGACGAGCTGCTCTCCGGTCCCACCGCCATTGCGTTCGTCACCGGTGAGGTCGTCGACGCCGCCAAGGCGCTCAAGAACTTCGCCAAGGACAACAAAGAGCTCGTCATCAAGGGCGGCATCATGGACGGCACGCCCGTCTCTGTCGCCGAGATCGAGAAGATCGCCGAGCTCGAATCCCGCGAGGTGCTGCTTTCCAAGATGGCCGGCGCGCTCAAGGGCGGCCAGTCGAAGGCTGCCGGGCTGTTCAACGCCCCGGCATCCCAGCTTGCCCGCCTCTTCGCGGCGCTGCAGGAAGAGAAGCCGGCCGCGTAAGCGGGCGCCACGCTCACAGCACTTTACGAATCAAGAAAATAATCCGGGCCACATGTGCCCACAGCCCGGGCCCGGCCCGGAACTACAGAAAGGACTTCCGCCATGGCGAAGCTCTCCAACGATGAACTGCTTGAAGCCTTCAAGGAGATGACCCTCCTCGAGCTCTCCGAGTTCGTGAAGCTCTTCGAGGACACCTTCGACGTCACCGCTGCCGCCCCGGTCGCCGTTGCCGGCGCTGCCGGACCGGCTGCCGGCGGCGACGCCGCTGCCGAGGAGCAGGACGAGTTCGACGTCGTGCTCGAGTCGGGCGGCGACAAGAAGATCGGCGTTATTAAGGTCGTCCGCGAGCTCGTCTCCGGCCTGGGCCTCAAGGAAGCCAAGGATCTCGTCGAGTCCGCTCCGAAGCCGATCCTCGAGAAGGTCGACAAGGAGGCCGCCGAGGCCGCCAAGACCAAGCTCGAAGAGGCCGGCGCCAAGGTTTCGGTCAAGTAAGACCGCTTCCTCGCCCCAGGGCGAATCGGCCGCACCAGATTGCGGCCACACCTTTGCAGAACCCCACCGCTCGCGTTTATCGCGGTCGGTGGGGTTCTGCCATTTCCGGGAACGCCGAGGGTGTAGTTTGCAGCTAGCGAACCACCCGAGGATTTTCAGGGGAAAAATATGTCGAAGACGGCCAAACCCATGGGCGTGCTGCTGCTTGCGCTCGGCGCAGCCCTCGTGGCGTTCGCCGTGACCTGGGGGCTGCTCGCTCCTAAGTCCGCGTCCTTGCTGCCACTCGATTATGAGGCCAAGACCGTCGCCCAGGGCACCGGCACGCTCCTCGACCCCGCGTCGTTGGACTCCGAGCGGCTCCGGATCGACGAGGACGTTCCGCTCACGCGCGTGCAGCAGGTGCTCTCGGTCGAGCCCGGCGACTCCGACGTCATGACCGCACAGATAGGCACGACACTGTCCAGAGACGACCGAGAGGGCGCTGAGGCACTCGCGGGCGCGACGGTGCAGCGCGTCTCGGTGGACCGTAACAGCGCGCTTGCCACCGACGACGCCGCGAACTCCTCGCTACAGGCGACAGCGGGGGAGCCGTCGACCCCGATCAGGGCCGATGGTCTCACGTTCGCGTGGCCGCGCAACGCCGAGCGCCGCGACTACCCGTTCTTTGACGTCGAGGCGCGCCGGTCCGCGCCCATGGAATTCACCGGAGACGGCGACGTCGACGGAACAACCGCATATATCTATACGCAGGAACTCAGCGACATAGACAAGTCGGAAGAGGATCCCTCGGCAGTGGTGTCCGTAGACCCCGGTGCACTGCCCGAGAGTGCCCCGGAGCAACTTCGGGACTCCGACGAACCGGTACGCCTGCACACCTTCTATTCGGCCACCCGGACGGTGTTCGTCGAGCCCGATTCCGGCCGCGTGCTCAAGGCCGAGGAGTCCGTGCACGAGTACCTCGGGGAGAATCCGGGCGAGGAGGCCGTGACCGCGAAGGACTACTCACTGGAAACGTCTCCTGAAAGTAGCCGGCAGGCAGTCGCCGCCGCGCAGGAAGTGGCCGATAATACACGGCTCGCCGAAACCATCATCCCGTGGGTGGCTGGGATCGCCGGTGGCGCAGCACTTTTGATCGGCGTGGGGGTGCAATTCCTGAGGAAACGGCGAATCTAGTGTGTAATAACAACTTGCTCATTTATAGTGATTGGGGCCACAAGGGTCGCAGCTTTAAGGCTGGACTCAGAGGCTTTTCAGCAAATATGGCTGTAGAGCTGGGAAAACGGGAGGACGAGTGGGCGTAGAAGTTGCCGTCGAGGGTTTGACCAAGTCCTTCGGTTCGCAAAAGATCTGGGAAGATGTCACCTTTACGCTGCCCAAAGGCGAGGTAAGCGCACTGCTGGGGCCGTCGGGCACCGGTAAATCGGTGTTCCTGAAGTCCCTCATCGGGCTCCTGCGCCCAGAGGCGGGGTCGATCCATATCGGCGACACCGACATCCTCCAGTGCACCTCCAAGGAGCTCTACGAGGTGCGCAAGCTCTTCGGCGTGCTCTTCCAGGACGGCGCACTGTTCGGTTCGATGAACCTCTACGACAATGTCGCCTTCCCGCTGCGCGAGCACACGCGTAAGTCCGAATCCGAAGTGCGCAAGATCGTGATGGAAAAGCTTGAGCTCACCGGTCTCACCGGCGCCGAGGGCAAGCTCCCCGGCGAGATCTCCGGCGGTATGCGTAAGCGCGCTGGGCTCGCCCGCGCACTCGTGCTAGACCCAGAGATCATCCTCGTCGACGAGCCGGACTCCGGCCTCGACCCGGTGCGCACCACCTACCTCGCGCAGTCACTCATCGACATCAACGCCCAGATCGATGCGACGATCCTGATCGTGACGCACAACATCAACCTCGCTCGCACGGTTCCGGACAACCTCGGGATGCTCTACCGCAAGCGCTTGGTAATGTTTGGTCCGCGAGAGGTGCTCCTCACATCCGAAGAGCCTTCCGTGCGACAGTTCCTCCGCGGCTCGAAGATCGGACCGATCGGTATGTCGGAGGAGAAGGACGACGCGCAGATGCGCGAAGAGCTCGCCCAGGCGGAAGCCGGACATAGCGACGGTTCCGTGGGTGAAGACGAAATGAGGGGCGTGCCGCCGCAGATGCAGCCCACGCCCGGTTCACCGACTCGACAGGGCGAGATCCGCCGTGAGGAGCGAGTTCGGGACATGCTCGACACGCTGCCGCAGAACGCCCAGGACGCCATTCGCGAGGAATGGGCGTCCCGCGGGCACGGCAATGGTAACGCGACCGCAGGTGTCGGAGCGGGAGCCGCCGCATCGTCGTCGGATTCGGTGGACGACCACTACGGTTCGTCCGCGCAATAAGAACTCACCAGGAACCATATGAGCACCCCTCACATCGCCGGGCCTCCAGGCGGGAGCCAGCAGGAAGGCCCCGCCCCCTCAAAGCCCAAGAAGAAGCGCACGCCCAAGGACTCCGAGTCCACGGGCGTGTCTGCTGCTGGCGTCGCCGGTTGGTTCAGCGGTGGCTTCTCCGAGGCCGGTAAGATCTTCCGTCTTTTTCTAGAGGTCATCCGGGGCATCTTCAAGCGGCCGTTCCAGTTTCGCGAGTTCATCGAGCAGGCGTGGTTCATCGCGTCGGTGACGATCTTGCCCTCGGCACTCGTTGCGATTCCGTTCGGCGCGGTCGTGGCCATGCAGACCGGTTCGCTGATCAAACAGCTCGGCGCTGAAGCGTTTACCGGTGCCACCGGCGTGCTCGCCATCGTCCAGCAGGGTGCCCCGCTGGTGACTTCGCTTCTCATCGCCGGCGCCGCCGGTTCCGCAGTGGCCGCCGACCTCGGTGCCCGCACCATTCGCGAGGAACTCGACGCGATGCGGGTTCTCGGTATCGACCCGGTTCAACGTCTCGTGGTTCCCCGCGTGATCGCGATGATCCTCATCGCCATCCTCCTCAACGGGCTCGTGTGCATCGTCGGCATCGCCGGCGGCTATGTATTCAACATCATGTTGCAGGGAGGCACGCCGGGCGCCTACCTCATGTCGTTCTCGGCGCTTGCCCAGCTTCCGGACCTCGTGATGGCCACGATCAAGGCGGCGGTTTTCGGTCTTATCGCCGGAGTCGTCGCCTCGTACACGGGCATGAACCCGAAGGGCGGACCTAAGGGCGTGGGCGATGCCGTCAACCTCGGCGTGGTCCTCACGTTCCTTCTGCTGTTCTTCGCCAATCTCATCTTGACGGCGGTCTACCTGCAGATCGTTCCACCGAAGGGTTCATAGGGGGAGCGACATGACTATCTCAACGTCCATCGGCCCGCGGCGGGCTCGGCTTCGCCGCCTGTGGCAGAAGCCGCTCGACGGCATCGACAGCCTCGGCGATCAGCTCGCCTTCCACATCCGCTCGATTTCCGCGATCCCGCAGGCGGTTCTCCACTTCCGCCACGAGGTGCTTCGAATCATCGCCGAGGTCACCTTCGGCGTGGGCGTGCTCGCGGTGCTCGGCGGCACCGTCGGCGTCATCTTCATGATGACCGGCTTCACCGGCGTCGTCGTCGGCCTGCAGGGCAATGCCGCCCTGGACCAGATCGGCGCCTCGGTGCTCACCGGCTTCCTGTCCGCGTACGTCAACACCCGCGAAATCGCGCCCATCGTCACCTCGCTCGCACTGTCGGCGACGGTCGGTTGCGGTTTCACCGCGCAACTCGGCGCCATGCGCATCTCCGAGGAGATCGACGCCCTCGAGGTCATGGGGATCCCGTCGGTGCCGTATCTCGTCTCCACCCGCATCGTGGCCGGTTTCATCGCCGTCATCCCGCTATACACCATCGGCCTCACCGCCTCGTACCTTGCGACGAGATTGGTGAACACGACCGTGCAGGGTCAGTCGACCGGTGCGTTCGACCACTACTTCCACTTGTTCCTGCCGCCACAGGACGTTTTGTATTCGTTCGTCAAGGTGTTGATCTTCGCCTTCGCGCTCGTGATGATCCACTGCTTCTACGGCTACACCGCGTCCGGCGGACCCGCCGGCGTCGGCGTTGCCGTGGGCCGCGCGGTGCGTACCGCGATCGTTGTCGTCACGATTCTCAACTTCTTCATCGGCCTGGCCATCTGGGGCACGTCCACGAGTGTGAGGATTGCCGGATGACCCGCATGTCAGCGACCGCTCGTCGCCTCCTTGCCGTCCTGTTCGTCATCATCGTGGCGGCGTTCATCGGCGGCTCCATCGCCATGTACAACAAGGCGTTCACCAGCGTCAGCGAAATAGACCTCTACACCGACGACGTCGGATACGCGCTGCCCAAACATGCCGACGTCAAGGTGCGCGGAGTCAATATCGGCCGCGTCACCGAGGTCGAACCCGACGGCGATCGCGTCCGAGTGCAGCTCGCCATCGACCCCGATTACACCGAGAAGCTCCCCGCCGATGTCACGGCGCGGCTCATCCCGAAGACCCTGTTCGGCGAGCGCTTCGTGGACATCTATATTCCTGACGGCGGAGGTTCTGGAAAACTCGCGGACGTCGACTCCATCGCCCAGGACGAACGCGGCAACGCCGTGGAGCTCGACCGAGTTCTCGACGGGCTGCTCCCGGTGCTCGAGGCCGTTCCGCCCCACGAGCTCGCCGCAACCCTCGGCGCGCTGAGCCAGGCGCTGCAGGGCAACGGCGATCGGCTCGGTGTCTCCTTCGAGCAGCTGGGTAAGGTATTCGGCGGTATCAACGAAGATCTCCCCGCGCTCGAATCCGGTCTCCAGGATCTCGCGACCTTCTCGCAGACCTACACCGAGGCCGTGCCCGATCTCATTGGCGCGCTCGACGCCCTGCGCACCACATCGCATACCGTCGTGGAAAAGCAGGACGCGCTGCGCGGCTCCATCCAGTCGGTGACGACGGCATCGAACGACCTTGCCGGGTTCATCGACGTGAACAAGCAGAGCGTCATCGACGTGCTCGCGGACTCGCGACAGACGCTCGATTACCTTGCGCAGTACTCCCCGGTGCTTGAATGTTCGGTGCTCAACTTCCAAAAGAGCCGTGTGAATTCCGACGACATCCTTGGTGTCGGCGATGAGCACCCGGGCATTCGCGTCACCGTGGAGGTCGTCAACCCGCGTGGCCGATACCTTCCGAACCAGGATGAGCCGCGCGCCTTCGATACCCGCGGTGCGCGCTGCTACGGAACCCCGGGACCCGGGGAGAATTTCCCGGCAGCACCCGGCGGCGCGCTTGCCGATGGCGCCTACCAGCCCCCGACGCGTAACCCGGGCCCTGCAGTCATTCCCGACGCACCGGACCCACGAAGTTCCGATGCGCCGATCACGCAGCCGCGCCAGCGCGGCAGCGTTCCCGACGCGCCGGGACGCTACGTTCCGGAACAACCGAATCGCCCGCTGCCCCCGGGCGTCGACGATCGACCGATGGGATACGAGAATTCGCCGATCGAGGTGGCCACAGTGCAGACGATTTACGGCGCAGCGAAGGGCGAAGCGCCCGAATCGACACCCGGCTGGGTCGCAGGCCTCGGCGCTCCGGCCCTCCGCGGGGCGGAGGTGACCATCCGATGAGCAAGAATCCCTCCAACCGGAGCCTCGCCGCTCCGATGATCAAGCTGATCATCTTCATCATCGTCACCTCGATGGCCATCGTCATCCTCGCCAACACCATGCGAGGAAGCGGGTCCACCGATGGCGAAGAGTACCACGCCATCTTCTCCGACGCGACGCAGAGCGAGGCCGGCGACGAAGTGCGCATCGCCGGCGTCGCCGTCGGCCGTGTCACCAACGTCGAGCTCTACGACAACGACAAGGCTCGGGTGTCGTTCGTCCTCAGCGGACGCGATAGCCTGCCGGAAAATACCCAAGCCGACATGCGGTTCCGCAACCTCATCGGCCAGCGCTATATCTCGCTGTCCAGGGGAGAAGGTGCAGTCGGAGCAGACATGGAGCCGGGTGACACCATTCCGCTGGAGCAAACGACCCCCGCCGTCAACCTCACGGCTTTGTTCGATGGTTTCCGTCCGCTGTTCACCACCCTCAATCCGGAGGACGTGAACAAGCTCGCCGACTCGCTGATCAAGGTGCTTCAGGGCGAAAGCGGAACGGTCCAGCAGCTGGTTCGCGATATCGGTTCGCTGACGAATACGCTCGCCGATCGCGACCAGGTCATCGGAGAGGTCATCGACAATCTCACGGCAGTGCTCGACACGATCAATAATCGCGAAGATCAGTTCGACCAGCTGGTCGTCAACACCTCATCGCTGATCGAGGGGTTGTCTGCCGATTCCGAGGCGATCGGTTCCTCGCTCGACTCTCTCGCGGATCTGACGTCGGTCACCGACAACGTGCTGGAGAACACCAGGCCTGCGGTCACCGATTCGATCACGGCGTTGAACACCGTTGCGACGGACCTTAATGCCAACAGCGACAGTCTGGAGTCGGTGATCGAGACCATGCCGCTGAAGACGGAGAAGCTCGTGCGAACCGGCTCGTTCGGTTCGTGGTTCCAGTTCTACCTTTGTGGCATCGACGTCACAGTGGGCTCCGGTTCCGCGCCGAATATGTCCGATCCACTCCTTCCTCTGGTCGGGCACCTCGACACCATACGCCAACCGATCTACACGAACTCCGCGCCGCGCTGTAGCGCAGAAGGGGTGGCTGCGGCCAATGCACAATCGAACGGAGGTGGGAACTGATGGCTGCCGAGACGAAAAAGCGTAAAGGTAAAAAGGCAGGAGAGTACCGGATCCCCAATCCGTTGCTGGGCCTGATCGGCATCGTCACGATTCTCGCTTTGACGCTGCTCAGCGCCAATTTCAGTTCGCTGCCGTATGTCGGTGCCGGGCCGAAGTACCACGCATACTTCTCCGAGGCTGCCGGGATGCAGTCCGGCGACGAGGTGCGCATCGCGGGAGTCAAGGTCGGGCAGGTCACCGACGTCGACCTAGAAGGTGACAAGGTCAAGATCGACTTCCGTTCCAAGGGTGCGTGGCTGGGCGACGAGACGCGTGCCTCGATCCAGATCAAATCCGTGCTGGGGCAGAAGTTCCTTGCGCTGGAGCCCGCAGGCAGGGAGGAGCTGGACACCGATACTCCGATCGCGTTGGATCGCACGACCTCGCCTTACGACGTCGTGACCGCGTTCAGCCAGGCCGCCGAGGTGGTCGAGGGGATCGACGAGGAACGTCTCGGCGAATCGCTCGATGTACTCACTGAATCGATGGACGTGGCGCCGGGCGAATTTCGTTCCGCAGTCGACGGAGTATCCCGCTTATCCCGCACGATCTCCAGCAGGGATCGGGAACTACGCGATCTTCTCGCGGCCACACGCCAGTCGGCGACGATCGTCGCCGAACGCAATGAGGAATTCCGCAAGCTTATCGCCGGTGTCGGCGATCTGCTCACAGAGCTCAACTCGCGTTCCGAGTCGATCAAGCTCGTTCTCGCGTCGGGAACTTCGCTCGCCCGGGAGCTGCGGCAGTTGGTTGCGGACAATGAGGCTCAGTTCGGTCCGACCCTGGACCAGTTGGACCAGGCGCTCGGTGTGCTCACCGAGCACGAGGACGACCTGCGTCAGTCGCTGACGAACCTCGCTCCGTTCTACGGTATTTACGCGGACATCCTCGGCAACGGCCGCTGGTTCGAGACAACTGTGACGAACCTGCTCCCGCCGGGACTACCGCTCATCCCCGGCAATCGCGAAACGCTGCAGCAGGGGGGCCAGTAAACCATGAAACTCGCACAGAAGAAGTTCCCGATCTGGCTCGTTGCTCTCGTGCTCATCGTCGTGATCGTTGTCGCGGCATTGGTATGGGGAAGCTGGTCGCGGGTCGGACGTACCCACTTCACGGCGTACTTCGATACCTCGGTGGGTGTCTCCGAGGGCACCGATATCCGGGTGCTGGGAGTCAAGGTCGGCAGCGTCGAGGAAGTGACTCCGCGCGGCGACCAGGTCGAGGTGAAGGCGTTCGTCAACCGCGGTGTCGACCTTCCCTCCGATGCCAAGGCTGCTCAGGTGACGCCATCGGTCATCCCGGACCGATACATCCAAATGCTTCCGGCATACTCCAACGGGCCCAAGATGGAAGACGGTGCGGTCCTCGAGCGCGAGCGCACGACGACGCCCGTGGAAGTCGATGAGCTCTATAAATCCTTGCAGGATCTGTCGACCGCGCTGGGCCCTGATGGCGTGAACAAGGACGGCACTGTCAACAGGTTCCTCGACACCTCTGCACGAACTCTCGGCGAGAACGGCCGTGCACTCGGCGATTCCATCGATCAGCTCTCGCAGGCGTCCACGACGTTGGCCGACTCCCGCGAGGACCTTGCCGGCACCGTGACCAATCTGCAAACGTTCGTGTCGATGCTGGCCGAAAAT
Organism: Dietzia timorensis; assembly: GCF_001659785.1. NCBI lineage: Bacteria > Bacillati > Actinomycetota > Actinomycetes > Mycobacteriales > Dietziaceae > Dietzia > Dietzia timorensis. The sequence goes on along the minus strand of NZ_CP015961.1, from coordinate 2,680,559 downwards.
GATCAGCAGGTGCGAACGTTCAATGACCAGATGGCGCAGTTCAACCAGACCGTCGCCAATCAACGGGAAAACCTGCAGTCCGCGCTCGGTGAACTCTCCTGGGCCCTCGCCGACGTAGCGCGCCTGGTCCGGGACAACCAGGATGTCATCCAACGCAATGCCGAGAAACTCGCCACGGTCGGCGGTATCACAGCAGACCACACGGAGGACCTCAAGGAAATCCTGGTGCAGGCACCGCTGGCATTGACCAACCTGATCGAGGCATACAACCCGGAATCGGGCACGTTAGATATGCGACTCGTACTTCACGATTCGCAGAGCCCCGCCGGTGTCTTGTGCAAGCTGATGCAGATCAATCGGCTGCAGCCGGGAAATCCCGTATTGGAAGACCTCACCGATGAGGCCGGCATCAAGGAATGTGAGGCCCAGGTGGAGGAGCGCAACGCCTTTCTGAAGGAGAACGTGGAGCTTCCCACCGGCATCATGACCGCCGAGCTGGCGCAAACGCTCCAGGTGCCGGGATACGTTCCGGGTACCGAGGGATTCAATCGTGCGCCGACGTCCGAAGGGAGCCCGCGATGAATCGCCGGATCAAGGTCACATCGTCCGCTATCGCCCTCGGCGCGGTCGTCGCGTTGACCGCCGGCTGTGGCACGAGCCTCGAAGACGTGCCGTTGCCCGGTGGGGCGAATACCGGTAGCGACCCGATCAATGTGTCCATCCAGTTCGAGGACGTTCTCGACCTTGTCCGGCAGGGCACGGTAAAGGTCAACGGGCTCCCCGCAGGGCGTATCGATAATATTTCGCTCGCTGAGGACGGGTGGACCGCTCAGATCGAGATCGAATTGCGCAACGACGTCGCCCTCCCGGCCAACGCCGTCGCCTCCGTTCAGCAGACCAACCTCCTGGGTGAGAAATTCGTTGAACTCTCGGCGCCGGAAGGTGGGACTCCGCACGGCAAGCTCGGCGATGGAGACGTCATCCCGCTGGAACGGACGAGGACGGCGACTAATATCGAGCAGGTTCTCGGTGCGTTGAGCCTGGTGCTCAACGGTGGTGGCCTCAGCCAGATCCAGTCGATCGTTACGGAACTGAATTCCATGACGAACGGTCGCGAGAATCAGCTGAAAGACACTCTCAACACCACCGCCGACCTCATCAACTCCCTCAATCGTCAGCGGGACTCGATCGTCAATGCGATCGATGGGGTCAATGAGCTCTCGGCAAATACCCGGGAACAGACGCCGCAGATCGAGGCGATCCTGGACGAGCTCCCGGAAGGTGTGCGGGTGCTTGACGAGCAGCGTCCGCAATTCGTCGAGATGCTCCGGCGCATCGATGCTCTCGGACAGTCCGGTACGGATCTGCTGGTGCGCTCTCGCGAGGATCTCATCGCAGATCTGCGCGCCTTGCGCCCGGTGCTTCAGGAGCTGTCCAAGGTGACTCCGGAACTCGTCGATGTCGCCGCCATCGTGCCGACGTATCCGTTCCCTGACTCATCTGCGGATACGACGATCGGTTCGTCGTCGAACGTGTTCCTCAACGTCGACACCCAGGTTGCGAACGTGCTTTCCAACCTCGGTGTCGGCAAGGGCGACCCGCAGTCGATTGCACCGACGACGACGTCGGGGCCGTACTCGGAAGACCCGCGTAACCCGTGGGCGGGGGAGAACGGTCCGGACCGGAGGACGACCATCGTACTTCCGCTCCCGCTATTCCCAGAGCCGCAGAGAATGATGTCGCGCGCGGTCGAAGGGCCGGAGACTCCGGGCTTGAGTGACTTCTCGCCCACGATGGAGCATCTCCTCGAAGAGGCAGACGAGGCGCAGGGATGAAAAAATCAATCCGTTACCAGCTGATCGCGTTCTGTGTCATCGCCGCAGTCGGCGTTGCCTATGTCGGCATCAACTACGTGCGCATTCCGACGCTATTTGGCTTCGGGCAGTACAGCGTCAACCTCGAGCTGCCGGATTCCGGCGGTATCTTCACCAATGCTGCGGTGTCCTACCGCGGCGTCGAGGTGGGGCGTGTCGGCGATCTGAGCCTGACCAACGACGGTGTGAATGTCGAGCTCGAGATCGACAAGGATGCGCCGCAGATCCCCGCGAATGCTCGCGCAGTGGTGGCCAATCGCTCCGCGATCGGTGAGCAGTACGTTGACCTACGGCCCGTCAGCGATTCCGAGCCGTATCTCGAAGCCGGCAGCACCCTGAGCGGCACGCGCGAGGATCTTCCGGTTCGTGTCGAGGAGCTCATCGAAAACGTCGACGATCTCGCTCGTTCGATTCCGCTGGACCCGCTCCGTATCACTGTGGAAGAACTCGGCGATGCCGTCCGCGATCGCGGTCCGGAATTGCGAAACCTCGCCGACTCGCTCGTCGAGTTGTCCGAAACCGGAATCGAGACGCTTCCACAGCTCAAACGGCTTATCCAGGATGGTGCCGTGGTGCTCGACACGCAGGCGGTGCAACAGGCGGAGATTGTCTCGTTCTCCGGCGACCTCCGCACGGTGACCGAGGCGCTCCGAGACTCGGACAGCGATCTGCGCCGCCTCATCGATACCTCCGGCGAGTTCAGCACCGAGGCAAGCCAGCTCGTGCGACAGTCCGGCCCTCCGCTCACTGTTGCCACCGAACGGCTGTCTACGACGATGAAGGCCGTGGATCCGAGGTCGGCGGGTGTTCGCACGCTCCTGCAGCTGTTGCCCGTACTGTCCTCCGGTTCGCAGTCAGTGGCGCCGGGCGATGGCACGATCCACTTCGGGCTCGTGCTGGAGAACAACAATCCGCCGCCGTGCACCATCGGCTACGAACGCACCCATGAAATGCTCGACGAGATGAAGGCTGCGGACCCGAGCTTCGACTACCAAGAGCAGGATTTCCCTGTGAACTGGGACGCTGGCTGTAAGGTGCCCGAGGGTTCGATGACCTCGGTTCGTGGTCAAGAGAGCGCCGAGCTGGCCGATCCGGAGGTCGTCCAGCCTTGGGACAACAAACCGAAGGTGGCGCCGGACCGTCTCGATCTGTCGGCAGTTGGTCAACAACTCGCCGAGTTCACCGGGGCCGTGCCGAAGGGGAGCGGTTAGACCACAGCCGGGCGCAGCGACACAACGCCGCGCCCGGCTTTCGGCTACCAGCCGCCTGTAAGGTACGTCACCTAGGGTGGTTACGGCATTTTCTACTGACGGCGTACGGCCGTCACTACCGAGACCGCAGAAGCGTGCGCCCTTTTCGCATGCCGTGGTTCAAGGAGAGAAGTGAGCAAGGACGACAAGACCCCGCCGGAGAATTCGGCGGACCCCAAGGACTCGAAGGATTCCAAGGACCCAAAGGATTCTAAGGACACCGCAACCGGTTCCGCCAAGGACACTGGGAATCCGCCCTCGAAGCGCGAAAGCGAGGCGGCGAGCACATCCTCCTCGAAGGAGGCCAAGAAATCCGAGGCGTCCAAGAAATCCAAGGACTCCGGCCACGACGTCGGCGAGAACCGCGAGAACCGCGAGGACGGCGGGGACGCGTCGTCGGCCGGCGGCGAAGGCGCGAAGAAACGCGGTGGCGTTCCGGCATGGGTGGCGGTGCTCTCCGTCGTCATACTTGTGATTGGTGTGGCGGGAGCTGTGTGGCAGGCCATCGGTTACTTCCAGGATCGCAGCGACAAGAATGCGGCCGCTCTGCGCGACGAGGTTATCGACGTCGCGTCGCAGGTCGTGGTCAACTCGTTGTCGTTTTCCGCCGACACGATCGATGAGGACCAGGAGCGGTTGCGCGAGGGGTCGACAGGTGAGTTTCTCGCTCAGCAGGATGAATACGCCGAGCAGATCAAGCAAACCGTGGTGGATCAGGGCGCGACGACGTCGGCGCAGATCTCCAATTCGGCGTTGAGCGATATCGACGAAGACACCGGCACGGCGACAGTGCTCCTCGTGTACACGGCGCAGTCCGAACGAGAGGAGCTTCCCCCGGTGTCGGGGCGTCAGGCGGCCCGCGTGGAGCTCATTCGCGAAGGCGATCAGTGGAAGGTCGCCGAGCTCGTCGCGATCGGTGCCCAGGTGCCCGTCGGCGAGTCCTCCGAAGGGGTGCAGCAACTCGACAACGTGACCGGCGGTGCCGGGGGCGGCGAGGACAGCGATGCAGGTGAGGGCGCGGACGCGGCCTCTGAATCCGATGCGGACTCCGGTAGTGGCTCCGCGTCCGGTGACGACGGTGAAGACGGTGACGACGACGCCTCGCCCACGAGTGGCGCAGCCGCGACGACGGCAGGAGGGAACTAAGCCATGGCGAAAGATGCGAAAAAGAACGACGCCGTCGCCGACGTGGACGCCGACCAGGCTGCGGAAAAATCTGCCGGCGCCGAGGACACCACTTCTGACGCGGCGGCGAAGGCGGGCAAGAAGATGAAGAAGACGCGCATGAGCGCGGCTTGGCCCATGACCGCTCTCGCGGTCGGGCTCATCGGAATCGTCGTAGCCGTCGTCTTGTTCTTCCGTCCCGGTCTGGGCTTCGAGAATCAGGCCTATGCGGATCGCGCGGAGACGGATGCTGTGGCGACGGCCGCGGCGGAGAACGCCAAGAAGTTGGTGGCGATCGACTACGAAACGCTGGATGATTACGTCGCCGGGCTTCCGGACATTATGACCCAGGGGCTCGAAGACGAATTGATGAAGAGCTGGGATCAGCTCTCCGACACGTACGAACAGGCTAAAACCAAGGTCGACGTGACGATCAGCGACGTCGGCGTCACGTACCTGGAGGACAATCGCGCAGAGGTGCTCATCGCGCAGAATGTCTCCGTTACGCAGGACGGTCAAGCGGCCGGATCGACCGACGGCACGTACCTGATTCGGTTGGAGAAGGTCGACGGTGACTGGAAGCTGTCGTCGATCCCCGACCTGCCGAGTTAGGCCTTCCGGCTGAAGAACCGAGTCGCCCCGCACACATCGTGCGGGGCGACTCGCCCATTTGGGCCTTGACGAATCGCCGCACACGGTTCACTCTTAAAGTGTTCGCGACACGCCCGATGTTCGGGCGTGAGAGCCAGGCGCATCGCCAGCCGCTTGTTGCTCGACTCGCGCCCGCCCCGATTCCCACATCGGGGGCGGCGAAAACTCGCTCTGGACACATTTGTCGCGAGTAGCTATAGTAGGACGTTGCGCTGGCTTCATTTTGTCGTTTCCACCAACCGTCCGCATTCCGAGGATTTCGCACCTATTTTGGTCGTCGCCTCCTGGAACTGCACAAACACGGGTTGGTTGCCTCATATAGCGGGGGTATGAGCGGTGAGTGTAAGCCGGTTTCTGCTCGCCGAATACAACTAGTTTGTGGCTGCGTACTTGTGGCCACGTGAGGTGCTGGAAGGACCCATCTTGGCAGTCTCCCGCCAGACCAAGTCAGTCTCCACTGTTCCTGGTGCACCCAGGCGCGTATCTTTCGCGAAAATCAATGAGCCGCTCGCGGTGCCCGGCCTGCTTGATCTGCAGACCGAGTCGTTCGAATGGTTCATCGGCTCGGACCGTTGGGCCGAGAACGCCGCCGCGCGTGGCGTGACCAATCTCGAGAGTGGCCTCGACTCCATTCTCACCGAAATTTCTCCGATTGAAGATTTCTCGGGTTCGCTTTCTCTGTCGTTCTCGGAGCCGTACTTCGAAGAGGTCAAGGCGTCCATCGACACCTGCAAGGAAAAGGACCTCACCTACGAGGCCCCGCTCTTCGTGACCGCCGAGTTCGAGAACACCGAGACCGGCGAGATCAAGTCCCAGACGGTGTTCATGGGCGATTTCCCGATGATGACGCCTAAGGGCACGTTCATCATCAACGGCACCGAGCGTGTCGTCGTGTCGCAGCTCGTCCGCTCTCCGGGCGTGTACTTCGACCGGAGTCGCGACAAGTCCACGGAAAAGGATGTCCATTCGGTCAAGGTCATCCCGTCGCGCGGCGCATGGCTCGAATTCGACGTCGATAAGCGCGACACCGTCGGTGTCCGTATAGACCGTAAGCGTCGCCAGTCGGTCACCGTGTTCCTCAAGGCTCTCGGCTGGACCGAGTCCGAGATCAAGGAGCGCTTCGGCTTCTCCGAGATCATGATGTCGACCCTCGAAAAGGACGCCGTCGAAGACACCGATGGCGCGCTGCTCGAGATCTATCGGAAGCTGCGCCCGGGCGAGCCGCCGACGAAGGACGCTGCCGTCGCGCTGCTCGACAACCTGTTCTTCAAGGACAAGCGCTACGATCTCGCGCGCGTCGGCCGCTACAAGGTCAACCGCAAGCTCGGCCTGCCCGATCCGGAGCTCGACGCCACGACGACGCTGACCCGCGAGGACATCGCTGCGACGATCGAGTACCTCGTTCGCCTGCACGCCGGTGATCCGACGATGGAGCTGCCCGAGGGGCGCGAGGTTCCGGTCGAGGTCGACGATATCGACCACTTCGGCAACCGCCGCCTGCGCACCGTGGGTGAGCTCATCCAGAACCAGGTCCGCGTCGGCCTGTCCCGCATGGAGCGCGTCGTTCGCGAGCGCATGACCACGCAGGACTCCGAGGCGATCACCCCGCAGTCGCTCATCAACATCCGTCCGATCACCGCGGCGCTCAAGGAGTTCTTCGGAACCTCGCAGCTGTCGCAGTTCATGGACCAGAACAACCCGCTGTCGGGTCTGACGCACAAGCGTCGCCTGTCGGCGCTCGGCCCCGGCGGCCTCTCGCGTGAACGTGCCGGCCTGGAGGTTCGCGACGTGCACGCGTCCCACTACGGACGCATGTGCCCGATCGAGACCCCGGAGGGCCCGAACATTGGTCTGATCGGTTCGCTGTCGGTGTACGCCCGGGTAAACCCGTTCGGCTTCATCGAGACGCCGTACCGGCGAGTCGTCGACGGCAAGATCACCGATGACGTCGATTACCTCACCGCCGACGAGGAAGACCGTCACATCGTCGCGCAGGCCAACACCCCTGTCGACAACGAGGGCAATATCCTCGGCGAGACGGTTCTCGTGCGCAAGAAGTTCGGTGACGTCGAGCAGGTGCCGGTCTCGGACATCGGCTACATGGATGTGTCGCCGCGCCAGCTCGCATCGGTTGCCACCGCGATGATTCCGTTCCTCGAGCACGACGACGCCAACCGTGCACTCATGGGTGCGAACATGCAGCGTCAGGCTGTGCCGCTCGTGCGCAGCGAGTCGCCGCTCGTCGGTACCGGCATGGAGCTGCGCGCAGCCGTCGATGCCGGTGACGTGATCGTCAGCGATTTCGCCGGTGTCGTCGAAGAGGTTTCCGCCGACTACATCACTGTGATGGACGATGAGGGCGGTCGGCAGACCTACCGCCTCAACAAGTTCGCCCGCTCGAACCAGGGAACGTGCTCGAATCAGAAGCCGATCGTCGACGAGGGCGCCCGCGTCGAGGCAGGACAGGTTCTTGCCGATGGTCCCGCGACCGACAACGGCGAGATGGCGCTCGGTAAGAACCTTCTCGTCGCGGTCATGCCGTGGGAGGGCCACAACTACGAGGACGCGATCATCCTGTCGCAGCGCCTCGTGGAAGAGGACGTTCTCACCTCGATTCACATCGAGGAGCACGAGATCGACGCGCGCGACACCAAGCTCGGTGTCGAGGAGATCACCCGTGACATCCCGAACGTTTCGGACGACGTGCTCGCCGACCTCGACGAGCGCGGCATCATCCGCATCGGTGCCGAGGTTCGCGACGGCGACATCCTCGTCGGCAAGGTCACGCCCAAGGGCGAGACCGAGCTGACCCCGGAGGAGCGCCTGCTGCGCGCGATTTTCGGCGAGAAGGCCAAGGAAGTTCGCGACACCTCGCTCAAGGTCCCGCACGGCGAGTCCGGCAAGGTCATCGGCGTCCGGGTGTTCACGCGCGGCGAGGACGACGACGAGGGCCTGAGCCCCGGCGTCAACGAGCTGGTCCGCGTGTACGTTGCGCAGAAGCGCAAGATCCAGGACGGCGATAAGCTCGCCGGCCGTCACGGCAACAAGGGCGTCATCGGCAAGATTCTCCCCGCCGAGGACATGCCGTTCATGCCGGATGGTTCGCCGGTCGACATCATCCTGAACACCCACGGTGTTCCGCGACGTATGAACATCGGACAGATCCTCGAGACACACCTCGGTTGGCTCGCCAAGACCGGTTGGGAAGTGCCGCGCGAAGCGGACGGGTCCCTGCCGGAGTGGGCCAGCAAGCTGCCCGAGGAGCTCATGGAGGTTCCCGCCGACACGAATACCGCGACGCCGGTGTTCGACGGTGCCAAGGACCACGAGCTCGCCGGTCTGCTCGGTTCGACGCTGCCGAACCGCGACGGAGAGCGCATGGTCGCTGCGGACGGCAAGGCCACCTTGTTCGACGGCCGCTCCGGCGAGCCGTACCCGTACCCGGTGGCTGTCGGCTACATGTACATCCTCAAGCTGCACCACCTGGTCGACGACAAGATCCACGCGCGTTCGACCGGCCCGTACTCGATGATTACGCAGCAGCCGCTGGGCGGTAAGGCCCAGTTCGGTGGCCAGCGTTTCGGCGAGATGGAGTGCTGGGCGATGCAGGCGTACGGCGCCGCATACACCCTGCAGGAGCTGCTCACCATCAAGTCCGACGACGTGGTCGGACGTGTGAAGGTGTACGAGGCGATCGTCAAGGGGCAGAACATCCCCGAGCCGGGTATCCCGGAATCGTTCAAGGTTCTGCTCAAGGAGCTCCAGTCGCTGTGCCTCAACGTGGAGGTGCTGTCGCAGGACGGTACCGCCGTATCGCTCGGTGAAGGCGCAGACGACGACGATCTGGATCGCGCCACCGCGAACCTGGGCATCAACCTCTCGCGCGATGAGGGTGCCTCGGCGGATGAGGCTATCCAGTAGCGAATCGAACCGGTGACCTGAGGGCGCAGCATCTGCGCCGTCAGGAATCCCGGTAACTGCCTTAGGGTTTGGGGCCAGAACACACTGGTCAGTGAACCGCAAGAAGTAACCACCCCGGCGGGCCCGAAAGGGCACTTTCCGAACAGGGCCCGCCATACCACCCACACCGGGGAAAGGAAGTTACGTGTTCGACGTCAACTTCTTCGATGAGCTCGTCATCAGCCTTGCCACTGCTGAAGACATCCGAAACTGGTCGTACGGCGAAGTGAAGAAGCCGGAGACCATCAACTACCGCACCCTCAAGCCGGAGAAGGAGGGCCTGTTCTGCGAGAAGATCTTCGGCCCTACCCGGGACTGGGAGTGCTACTGCGGTAAGTACAAGCGTGTCCGCTTCAAGGGCATCATCTGTGAGCGCTGCGGCGTCGAGGTGACCCGATCGAAGGTGCGCCGTGAGCGCATGGGACACATCGAGCTTGCCGCTCCCGTGACCCACATCTGGTACTACAAGGGCGTTCCGTCGCGGCTGGGCTACCTGCTCGACATCGCTCCGAAGGACCTCGACAAGATCATCTACTTCGCGGCCTACGTCGTCACCTCCGTCGACGAGGAACTGCGCCACAACGAGATGTCCACTCTCGAGGCGCAGATCGTCGAAGAGAAGAAGATGATCGAGGACGAGCGTGACTCCGACATCGATGCCCGGGCCAAGAAGGCGGAGGCCGACCTGGCCGAGCTCGAGGCCGAGGGCGCCAAGGCCGATGCCAAGCGCAAGGTCAAGGACGCCGGCGAGAAGGAGATGAAGAAGATTCGCGATGGTGCCCGGCGCGAGCTGGACGCCCTCGACGAGATCTGGGACACCTTCGTCAAGCTCGACAAGAACCAGCTCATCCAGGACGAAAACCTGTACCGCGAGCTGGACGATCGCTTCGGTGAGTACTTCACCGGCGCGATGGGTGCCGAGGCCATCCAGCAGCTGCTCGAGGACTTCGACCTCGAAGCCGAGGCCGAGATCCTCCGCGACGTCATCCGCAACGGCAAGGGCCAGAAGAAGATCCGCGCCCTCAAGCGACTCAAGGTCGTCGCCGCGTTCCAGGGCTCCGGGAACCACCCGGCCGGAATGGTGCTCGACTGCGTGCCGGTGATCCCACCGGAACTGCGCCCGATGGTTCAGCTCGACGGTGGCCGCTTCGCGACCTCCGACCTCAACGACCTGTATCGTCGCGTGATCAACCGGAACAACCGCCTCAAGCGTCTCATCGACCTGGGTGCGCCGGAGATCATCGTCAGCAACGAAAAGCGCATGCTCCAGGAATCCGTGGACGCGCTGTTCGACAACGGCCGTCGCGGCCGTCCGGTCACCGGACCGGGCAACCGTCCGCTCAAGTCGCTGTCCGATCTGCTCAAGGGCAAGCAGGGCCGTTTCCGTCAGAACCTGCTCGGTAAGCGCGTCGACTACTCGGGTCGTTCCGTGATCGTCGTTGGCCCGCAGCTCAAGCTGCACCAGTGTGGCCTGCCGAAGCTCATGGCGCTCGAGCTGTTCAAGCCGTTCGTGATGAAGCGTCTCGTGGACCTGTCGCACGCGCAGAACATCAAGTCCGCCAAGCGCATGGTCGAGCGTCAGCGCGACCAGGTGTGGGACGTGCTCGAAGAGGTCATCGCCGAACACCCGGTGATGCTCAACCGTGCACCTACCCTGCACCGCCTCGGCATCCAGGCGTTCGAGCCGCAGCTGGTCGAGGGTAAGGCCATCCAGTTGCACCCGCTCGTGTGTGAGGCCTTCAACGCCGACTTCGACGGTGACCAGATGGCCGTGCACCTGCCGCTGTCCGCGGAGGCGCAGGCAGAGGCGCGCATCCTCATGCTCGCATCGAACAACATTCTGTCGCCGGCGTCGGGACGTCCGCTCGCCATGCCCCGTCTGGACATGGTCACCGGCCTGTACTACCTGACGCGCCTCGATGAAGGTGCCAAGGGGTCGTACGAGGCGCCGGTGAAGGACGCGACCGCGAAGGGCGTGTACTCGACCCCGGCCGAGGCCATCATGGCTGTTGACCGCGGCGAGCTCGACATCCACTCCGAGATTCTCGTGCGGATGACGACGCAGCGCCCGCTGCCCGAGATCGAGGCCGAGCAGTTCCCCGATGGCTGGACCTCCGGTCAGGAATGGGAAACGAATACGACCCTCGGTCGCATCATGTTCAACGAGCTGCTCCCGGCGGACTACCCGTTCGTCAACGAGCAGATGCCGAAGAAGCGTCAGGCCGTGATCATCAACGACCTGGCAGAGCGGTACCCGATGATCGTGGTCTCGCAGACGGTCGACAAGCTCAAGGACGCCGGCTTCTACTGGGCGACCCGCTCGGGTGTCACCGTGGCCATGTCCGACGTGCTCGTCCCGCCGGAGAAGGAGTCGATCCTCGACGACTTCGAAGAGCGCTCGACGAAGATCGAAACCATGCACACTCGTGGTTTCCTCACCGACGACGAGCGCAAGAACGACCTGGTCAAGCTGTGGCAGGAGGCCACCGAGAAGGTGGGTCAGGCCATGGAGGATCACTACCCGGATGACAACCCGATTCCGACCATCGTGCGCTCGGGTGCGGCCGGTAACATGACCCAGATTCGCTCGCTGGCGGGCATGAAGGGTCTGGTGACGAGGCCGAATGGTGACTTCATTCCGCAGCCGATCAAGTCGTCGTTCCGCGAGGGTCTCACGGTTCTCGAGTACTTCATGAACACGCACGGCGCGCGTAAGGGTCTGGCCGATACGGCGCTTCGTACGGCCGACTCGGGCTACCTCACCCGCCGCCTCGTCGACGTTTCGCAGGACGTCATCGTCCGCGAGACGGACTGTGGCACCACGAACGGCATCGAGACGACGATCGCGGAGCCGGACGCGGCAGGAAACCTCATCCAGGACGCGCACGTGGAGACCTCCACGTTCGCCAGGACCCTGGCCGAGGATGCCAAGGACGCTGACGGCAATGTCATCGTCGCCCGCGGCACCGACCTCGGCGATCCGACGATCGAGGCGCTCATCGCCGCCGGCGTCACGAAGGTCAAGGTCCGCTCCGTGCTGACCTGTACGACCGGCACCGGCGTGTGCGCGGAGTGCTACGGCCGTTCGATGGCCACGGGCCAGCTCGTCGACATCGGCGAGGCCGTGGGCATCGTCGCCGCGCAGTCCATTGGTGAGCCCGGTACGCAGCTGACGATGCGTACCTTCCACCAGGGTGGCGTCGGCGACGACATCACCGGCGGTCTGCCGCGTGTGCAGGAGCTGTTCGAGGCGCGCGTGCCCAAGGGCAAGGCGCCGATCGCTTCCGAGTCGGGCACCGTCCGCCTCGAAGAGGGCGAGCGGTTCTACACGATCACCATCGAGCCGGACGACCAGACGATGGACGACATCGTCTACGAGAAGCTGTCCAAGCGACAGGGTCTCGCCATCGTCGACAAGGCCGACGGTTCGCAGGGGCCGATCGCGGATGGCGACCACATCAACCGCGGCGTCTCCCTCCTCGAGGGCCCGGCCGACCCGCACGAGGTGCTCCAGGTGACCGGACCGAACGGCGTGCAGAAGCACCTCGTCGGCGAGGTCCAGAAGGTGTACCGCTCGCAGGGCGTGTCGATCCACGACAAGCACATCGAGGTCATCGTGCGCCAGATGATGCGTCGCGTGTCGATCATCGACTCCGGTGCGACCGAGTTCCTCCCGGGCTCGCTCGTAGAGAAGGCCGAGTTCGCCGGCGAGAACCGCAACGTTCTCGCTTCCGGCGGCCAGACCGCCTCGGCCCGTCCGGTGCTCATGGGCATCACGAAGGCCTCCCTGGCCACCGATTCGTGGTTGTCCGCAGCGTCCTTCCAGGAGACCACCCGCGTGCTCACCGATGCGGCGATCAACCGCCGTAGTGACCACCTCGTGGGCCTCAAGGAGAACGTCATCATCGGTAAGCTCATCCCGGCCGGTACCGGTATCTCCAACTACCGGAACGTTCAGGTTGAGCCCACCGAGGAGGCACGCGCCTCGGCGTACTCGCTGCCGAACTATGGCCAGGGCTTCTACGGTGACGAGGACCGCTTCAGCGACGGCACCGGAGCCTCGGTGCCGCTGGACGATCTCGTCTACTAGCCCCACCTCGGCGCTGCCGTAAACGCGGCTCGATCAGCCAAAAGGCGCCCTTTCCCGCAAACGCGGGGGAGGGCGCCTTCTGCATTTCGGAGGCGGCGTAAAGTGGCGGGGGTGGCCATTCGGCACGGTCCAGGCCGTGTGAAGTGCACCGCGTACGCGCGCGAGGGCGAACGTGTTCTAGAATTAAGGGGATTTGCCCGAGAATTAGGAGGACCCTCACAGTGCGTATTGCCCTGCTTTCGTACCGGAGCAAACCCCACTGTGGTGGCCAGGGAGTCTACGTCCGGCACCTGTCCAGGGAACTGGTCAAGCAGGGACACGAGGTCGATGTTTTCTCAGGGCAGCCGTACCCCGAACTCGATCCCGGGCCGCGGCTCGTCGAGGTCCCGAGCCTGGACCTCTACAACGACGTCAACCCGTTCCGCACGCCGAGGCCGAGCGAGATCCGCGACGGCATCGACCTGCTCGAGCTCGGGACGATGTACACCGCCGGCTTCCCCGAACCGCGCACCTTCTCGCTGCGGATGGCCAAGCTTCTCCGGGGCAGGCTAGGGGACTACGACGTCATCCACGACAATCAGTGCCTCGGCACGGGGCTGCTCGATCTCCAGGAGCAGGGCTTCCCGGTGGTCGCTACGTTGCACCACCCGATTACCCGCGACCGTAGGCTCGCGCTTGCCGAGGCGAAGGGCATCCGCAAGAAGATCACGACGACTCGCTGGTTCGGTTTCCTCGGGATGCAGAAGAAGGTCGCGCGGAAGATTCCGGAGATTCTCACGGTCTCCGAGTCCTCGGCGCGCGATATCGTCACCGATTTCGAGATCTCGCCGGAGTCCATCGCGACCGTTCCGCTTGGCGTCGACACCGACCGCTTCCACCCCGGGCGCGAGCGCGAGCCTGGGCGCATCGTCACCGTCGCAAGCGCCGACGAGCCGCTCAAGGGCGTACCGGTGCTCTTGCGCGCACTCGCGACCGTGCGAAAGTCCCACCCCGAGGCGCGGCTCACGCTGGTGTCGAAGCTGAAGCGCGGCGGGGCGGCTGCAGCGCTCATCGATTCTCTCGGGCTCGGCGACTCGATCGAGGTCGTCTCCGGAGTGGACGACGACGAACTCGCGCGCCTCGTCGGCACCGCCGAGATCGCCGTCGTGCCCAGCATGTACGAGGGATTCTCGCTGCCTGCGGTCGAGGCGATGTCCTCGGGATGTGCGCTCATCGCTTCCGAGGCGGGCGCACTTCCCGAAGTCGTCGGGACGGATGGGTCCGCCGGCGTCCTTGTCACACCGGGGGATGACGGAGAGCTGGCGAAGAATATCGTGGCCCTACTGGAGGACCCGGCCGAGCGTGAACGCCTGTCGACAGGAGCGCGGGCGCGCGTGATGGAGCGATACAGCTGGGCTGCCGTCGCCAGGCGCACCGTGCAGGTCTACGAGGCCGCGATCGCGAGGGTCAAGGGGCTTCCCGTTCCGGAGCTCGAAGATGGCCCGGTTACGGGCCCGACGGACGTCGACGTCGAGGAAAATCTTTCTACCGAAGTAGAGGGCGCGGACCGGGCCGGGGAACCGGCCAGCTCCGATGTCACGAACAAAGACGCAACAACCACCAACAAGCAGCAGGAGGACGCGCCGTGCTAACGGTGAACTTCAAGAGGCTCGGCGTCACGCCGGGAATGCGCGCCATCGACATCGGTGCGGGGCTCGGTCGGCACACGTTCGAGCTGTACAGCCTCGGGGCGAACGTCACCGCGTTCGATCAGAATGAGGCCGAGATGGCCGAGGTGCAGAACATGATCGAGGCGATCCGCCTCGAGGGTGGTCTGCCCGAGGGGGCGCAGGCGGAAGCGGTCGTCGGCGACGCGCTCAACCTGCCGTACGAGGACGACACCTTCGATTTGGTGCTCATCTCCGAGGTTCTCGAGCACGTGCTCGAGGACACCCGCGCGATCGAGGAGTTCGTCCGGGTGCTCAAGCCCGGTGGGGTCGCCGCGGTGACGGTGCCGCGCGAATGGCCAGAGACCGTGTGCTGGTGGTTGTCGGACGAATACCACGAGAACATCGGCGGGCACGTGCGCATCTACACCGAGGCCGAACTCGGTTACAAGCTCCGCGCCGCGGGCCTCGAGGTCACCGGGACGGGCCACGCGCACGCGCTGCACGCGCCGTACTGGTGGCTGAAATGCGCCGTCGGTGTGAACAACGAGGACAACCCGCTGCCGAAGTGGTACCACAAGCTCCTCGTGTGGGACCTGATGAAAAAGCCGCTGTTGACCCGCGTCGCCGAGACCGCGCTCAATCCCGTGATGGGCAAATCGCAGGTCTTCTATTTGTCCAAGCCGGTCGATTGGAAGGCTCGCCGCGACGCCCGCGCGCCGAAGCCCGCATAAGGAACACATGACTGACCCCGCGACTTTCGACCCCGCCAGCAGGCCTCTGCCCGAGGTGCCCGGCGTGCTCTCGCGCGATCAGGCGCGCGCCACCGGCGAGTGGATCGCGTCCGTGCAACGGCCCAATGGACAGATCCCGTGGTTCACGGGAGGGCACACCGACCCGTGGGACCATGTCGAATCGGCCATGGGGCTGTCCGTGGGAGGGCAGTGGGAGGCCGCGGAGCGTGCCTACTACTTCCTCCGGGACACGCAGCGCGGCGACGGATCGTGGCCGATGCGCTGGCAGGATGACGTCGTCGAAGACGCCGGGATCGACGCGAACTACACCGCGTACGTCGCGGTGGGGGTGTGGCACCACTTCAAGGTGACCGGGCACCAGGGGTTCCTGCGTGAAATGTGGCAGTGCGTGCGCCGTGCGCTGGACCTCGTGCTGCGGTTCCGCGGCCCCGAAGGTCAGATCTGGTACTCGCGAGGCGAGGACGGCGAGTTGCGCCGGGAGGCGCTCGTAACCGGCTCGTCGAGCATGCACCACGCGCTGCGCTGCGGCACGCTCATTGCCGAGGAGCTCGGTGAATCGGTGCCCGACTGGGAGATCACCGCCGACCAGTTGGGCGAGGTCATCCGAACTCGGCCCGAGCTGTTCAGCCCGAAGGACCGCTACTCGATGGATTGGTACTACCCGGTCCTCGGCGGCGTGGTCGTCGGCGAGGACGCGTCCGCCCGGATCGATGGTCGCTGGGGCGATTTCGTCGTCGAGGGACTCGGAATCCGCTGTGTCGACGACAACCCGTGGGTGACGGGCGCCGAGACGTGCGAGCTCGTGCTCTCTCTCGAGGCGGTCGGCCGGCACGCGGAGGCTCTCGAGCAGTTCACCAATATGCAGCACCTGCGCGACGACGACGGTTCGTACTGGACCGGCCTGGTGTTCGCCGATGGCAAGCGGTGGCCCGTGGAGCTGTCGACCTGGACCGCGGCCGCCGTGCTGCTCGCCGCAGATGCGCTCTCCCGCGCGACGCCGGGCAACGACGTCTTCCGCTATGTCTCCAACGACACCGCCGCCAAGCTCGGCCGCTGAAGGTTTCACGCCCCGAATTCTCTACGAAAGAAGAGCCGCGCCCCGAGTCCATGGGGCGCGGCTCTTCCGCCGTCAAGGGTGGGTGTTTGTATTATGACGTCGCAGGTGCCGGGCTCTCGGCGCCCCGGCCGTTGCGGTGGTGGGCGAACACGATGAGTGATAGGCCGGCAGCCGCCCATACAGCCAGCGTGAGCCACGGCGCGAGCGTGGAGGCTTCGGGGAAGTAGGAGACATCGCGTAGCAGCGTTCCCGTCGCGCCGGGGACGAAAAGTTGACCGATCTCGCCGAACGGGCCGGGGAGGAATTCCTTGGGGGCCTGCGCGCCGGCGAGCGGGTTACCGATGAACATGGTGAGGATCGCGCCCACGCCGATGCCGGGAGGGCCCAGCAGACTGTGAAGGCCGACGATGACCGAGGCGGTGGCTGCGAGGCTCAAGGCAATGGCCGGCCACACCAGATAGACGGGGCCCGGGGTGAGGTTGAACCACAGGTCGAGGATGCCGAACAGCGCCGCGGAGCCGACGACGGAGTAGGTGAGAACACCGACGAGCCGACGCCACGTGCCCTTGAGTGCCAGCGAGGTGATGACACCGCCGAGGATTCCGCCGATCGTGAGGGGGAGCGCCGCGAGTGCGAAGCCTGTGCCGTTGGGATCATCCTCTGAGGGCGGGACGACGTCGGTGACCTCGGCGCCGGCAGAGGCAGCCTGAAGCACGGCAATGCGCTGGTCTGCGGGGGCGTCGGCGGGTAGCTGTGCGGCCTGCGCGGCGACCATGCCATCGGCAGTCGAAGTGAGCATGGTGGCGACCTGGGTGTTGGCGGCCTTGGCGGTGAGAACCTCCATCGTCGCGCCGGGGGCGGAGGGAAGGACGAACGCGCCGTATGCCTCGCGCGCCTCGATCCCGTCGACCGCCGCGTCGCGGGTGTTGACGCGGTTGAATTCGAAGGGCAGGTCCTGGCCCTGTGCCTCGGCGGCCTTGGTGGCCTGCGCGGTGAACTGCTCGAAGGCCTGCTCGGAAGCGACGACATCGACGGGGAGATCTTTTGGCTTCGAGGTCATCGAGGGCCAGAGGAAAGCGAGCACGACGAGTGACACGATGACCGCGCCGACGACGCCCATGGCCACTGCTTTCGGCCACGGGGTGTGGGGTTCTGGGGTCGTCATTAAGGCTCCTGTTGTGGAAGGAATTGTGCACTAAAACGAATGAACGTTCTAGAACGTACTCCGATGGAGTGGAGTGGTCAAGGAGAATGAACATTCTGTACTGTGTGACACATGCCGAGGATTTCCGATGCCCGCCGAGCGGCCCAGCGCGAGAAGATCGTCCACGCGCTGCTGGCGACGGTTACGGAAAAGGGGGTCGCAGACACCTCGATGGCGGATGTGATCGAGCGCTCCGGCCTGTCCGCCGGAGCGATCTACGGATACTTCGCGTCGAAGGACGAAATACTCATCGCTGCCGCACGGGTCGTGGTGCAGGACCGAGCAGCCAATTTCGCCGAGCTAGCCGAACGCGACCCCGTCCCCCCGCCGTCGCGGGCGGTGAGCGAGGTTGCCGGCTCCTTGCCAGATGTCACCCGCAATGCGCGCGCGATGATGCAGATCTGGGGTCAGGCGATGACCCACGACGTGCTCAGCACGTGGACGGGCCAAATCGTCGACAACTTGCTCGAGGCCATCCAGGTCTATCTCCGCGCGTGGTTTGCGCAGGCCGGACGCGTCGATCCGGACGATGCCGCACAGCGCAGCGCCCCGGCATTCCTGGCGTTCGTGCAGGGCTACATCGTCCAAACGGCGCTGAGGGGAGAGGTCGACATGGAGGCCTATGTCGAGGGGATCGACACGCTCGTCGGAGGCTGGGGCTGAGGCCTTCGCCATTTCGGGACGATTCCGTCCGGCGGGCGCCGCGCGTCGGATAGAGTGTGTGGCACACACCTAGACAGCTGTCTACCTTTGCAGGTGGGCGGCCGGAATTGTAGCGGAGGCACCTCGCGTGGACTTTGGCATCACCCTCTTCACCTCCGACCGCGGCCCGCGGCCCGAACGTCTTGCTGCGCACGCCGAGGGGTTGGGGTTCCGATCGTTCTACGTTCCGGAGCACACCCACATACCGGTCGACCGCGAGGCTCTTCACCCCACGGGCGGCAAGGAGCTGCCGGACGATCGATACAGGCGCACGCTCGATCCGTGGGCCACGCTGGGGGCGGTCTCCGCCGCCACCACCGATATCCGTCTGGGGACCGCGGTTGCGCTTCCGGTGGAAAGTGATCCGATCGGGCTGGCGAAGACGATCGCCACGGTCGACCATCTCTCCGGTGGGCGAGTGACGCTCGGCGTCGGCTTCGGCTGGAACCTCGACGAACTGCGCGACCACGGCGTTCCGCTAGGGCGGAGGCGGACGATGTTGCGCGAATACCTTGAGGCGATGCGAGGGCTGTGGACCGAGGACGAGGCGGAGTTTCATGGGGAGTTCGTCGACTTCCCGCCCTCCTGGGCCTGGCCGAAGCCCGTGCAGGAGGGAGGACCGAAGGTCGTTGTCGGCGCCGCGGGAAACGAGAAGAACTTCACGTGGATCTGCCGCGCCGCCGACGGGTGGATGACGACGCCGATCGAAACCGATGCCGTCGCCGGGATCGGCGAGCTGCGGAGGATGTGGGATGCCGCCGGCCGGTCGGGGAAGCCGTACACGGTGATTCTCGACGGCAAGCCCGACTCCGCAAACCACGAGAAGTGGCGCTTGGCCGAGGTCGACGAGGTCGTGTATGGCACCCCGGACGCAAGCGAAGACGAGGTACTTGCCTACCTCGATCGACTCGCCGTGAAGCTCGGATTAACATAGATTGATAATCGCAGAGCGACTGCGGTTTTGACGTTGAGATGGCATGTCAACTATTCGAGGACGTACGCTAGTTTCATGCCGTCGACCACCGGTAAAATTCGAGATTCACAGCGAGCGCGACTGGCTCAAGCGCTCATCAACTCGGTTCGTGACGAAGGGGTCCCCTCTGCATCAGTAGAGGAATTGGCGTCACGGGTCGGCATCGTCCCCGAAGAAATCGGCCATCTGTACACGACCAAAGACGAACTGTTGCACCTCGCTGCGGAGGAAATGCTTCACGATCGAACGGCGCTGTGGCGCGACCTCGGTGAAGCGGCACCCGTGCCGCCGCCGGACGCGGCGCTCGAGCTCTTCCTTTCCGACATCCCGGACGCGAAGGCGACCGCGGACGCGTTGCTCCAGATCTGGGGAGAGTCCGTCGTCATGCCGCAGCTTCGCGACTCGACAAGCACCAGTATGGAGCGGCTCCACCAGGCGATCGGCGAATATCTCGTCGCCTGGTTCGGTCAGTCGGACAACGAAGATCCCGAGGGTGTGGCCTGGGCCTGCGCGCCCGTGATCCTGTCACTCGCCCAAGGATTCATCATGCAGGTCTCGACCCGCGGGCAGATGGATCCCGCCAGGTACGTGGCCGGCGTACGAGTCCTACTTGCGGAGATGGGCAGCCATTAGGGACTGGAGCATGCTCGACCGACTCGTCGCCGCAATACCGAGCGGATATTGGACGAGTTACGGCGTACTCGCAGAGTTGTTGGGCACCGGCGCTCGCGTCGTGGGTACCCGGCTGTCGACGGGCGGTGGGCCGGGTGCCTACCGAGTCCTGCGTGCCGACGGCTCGGTGTCCGCGGGGTTCCACTGGTCCAATCCCCACGAAACCCGCTCGGTGCGTGAGATCCTCGAATCCGAAGGCGTCGAATTCACCGGCGCCGGGCGCGCACGGCCCGAGTACCGACTGGGCCCAGCGGACCTCGAGGACTTACTCGACATCTCCGCGGCGGCAGCGTACGAGGAGGAACGGTGACATGGCACGGATGGTGCGCGAACTCTCTGGGCCGCGGGGGACGGGGCGCTTCGGTGCCGCCGCGACAGACCTCGGCTACCCTGCGCTGACAAACCACGGCTATACGATCACGATTTTCGGCGACAGTTTCGACGAACGCGTCGGCGGGCCCGGTTGGCGGTCTCCCATCGGCCTGCGCCAATCCAACCGCGATATCGAACGAGGCATCGACTGGGATAACGCGATCGGCGGGGCGTACGCGAAGCAGATGATCAACTATCGCCACTCGGGAGGGCCGGACTCGGGCAAGCTTCCCGACGGATTCACAAACATTCCCTGTGACCTCATTCACCTGCCCGATGGCCGTTTCATGATGACAACTTTCGCGATCAAGGCGTGGGGCCCGGTGACCGAAGGGAGGAGCTGGGAGACATTCCACTCTCGGATGTGGACCTCCACCGACGAACACGGCGAGAACTGGGTCCGCTCCTGGGACGTCGAACGCGACCACGGCAATTTCGACTTCCCCAATGCAGGGATCTGGCGGCATTTCCAGAACAATTCGATGATCCTGTGGCCGGGAGAAGACCACGTGTACATCTATGGCACCAATTCGGGCCGCTGGCACGGCGGAGGGATCCATCTCGCGCGCGTGAGCTGGCGGACGATGTGGGAGCGCTCGACCTACGAGTTCTTCGGTCGCGATTCTTCCGGGGCCTGGGGGTGGAATGCGTGCGGCCCTGCGGACCCCATCATTGCGCCGACAATTCCGGACGGCGCCATCGGCGAACTCGGCACGCAGGTCATCGACGGGACAGTCGTGCTGTCCTACCTCGACGGACCACTCGGCGCGGTGACCCGCGCGGCCCCGCGTCCCGAGGGGCCGTGGACCCCGCCGCGCGTGCAGGTCTCCTGGCGAGAGGAGCCATTCCTCTACGCCCCGACGATCCACCCGTATAGCTCGTTAAATCGCGCTCAGATGCTTCTGTCGGCGTGGCCGCACGACGAGAACGGGACCGAGTTCTACGGAGTCCGCCAGTGGGAGGTGTCCCTTCGCGGTGTGGGCTGGGCGGACCTCGAGTCCACCCCGGCGAGGGAATCGATAGCCGGGCTCGCCGATCCACGCTCCGGCGAACCGCTGCGCGGAGAGCTCCACCCGATACTCGACCGGATACCGCTGGACGAGCGCATCGCCGTCCTCGCGGATTGCAGCGATGACGGCGTGCAGCGCGATCACATCGAGCGCGTGTGTCGCGACGGGTATCCACACTGATAAGGGCCGGCGAGCGCCGACTCGTGGAACAGGCCTAGACACGTGTCTATACGGGTGTACAGTTGCGGTATGACCTCGACGATTCCAGCGTTCAGCCCTTATGACTACTCGTTCCATGAGAACCCGTATCCGATGTACGCGGCACTTCGCGATAACGCGCCGGTTTATCACAACGCGGACCTGGGATTCTGGGCTATTTCGCGGCATGCGGACGTGGGCGAGGCGTTCCGCGACAACGCCGCGTTCTCCGCGGCGATGGGTGTGTCCCTCGACCCTGCGGCCTACGGGCCCCACGCCTACAAGACGATGTCGTTCCTCGCGATGGACGATCCGCGTCACAATCAGCTGCGCCGCCTCGTCAACAAGGGGTTCACCCCGCGCCGGGTCACCGGGCTCGGCGAGCAGATCACAGCGCTCACGGAGCAGTACTGGGGCGAGTGCCTCGACAAGGCTCGGCGGGGAGAGGCGATCGACTTCGTCGACGATTTCGCAGGGAAGCTCCCCATGGACGTCATCAGCGAACTGATGGGCGTGCCCGAGGCGGACAGGGCGCGGCTACGGGCGCTGGCCGATCGGGTGATGCACCGTGAGGAGGACGTCTTCGACGTGCCCGAGGCCGCGATGAACGCCGCATTCGAGCTCATCGCCTACTACCAGGAGCTCATCGCGGCCCGGAGGGCCGAGCCGCGGGATGATCTCACCTCGGCGCTCATCGCCGCGGAGATCGACGGCGATCGGCTCGACGAGGACGAGGTTCTGTCGTTCCTCTTCCTGATGGTCATCGCCGGCAACGAAACGACTACGAAACTTCTGTCCAACGCGATGTACTGGGCCGATCACTTCCCCGAAGCCAAGAACGCGGTTCTGGCGGACCCGGACCGCGTCGACGACTGGATCGAGGAGACCCTGCGCTTCGACACGTCCTCGCAGATGGTCCTGCGAACGACCAAGGACGAGGTCACGGTCGGTGACACCACGATCCCGGCGGGGGAAAAGGTGCTCCTGCTCATCGGCTCGGCGAACCGGGATCCCGAGGTGTTCGACCGGCCCGAGACCTACGACATCGACCGCGGAAACTGGGACGGGTTGATGAGCTTCGGGGTGGGCACGCACTTCTGCCTTGGCGCGCACATGGCCCGGCTGGAGGCGCAGATCTCTCTGCGCCACATCGCCGAATCGATTGAAGATTTCTCCATCCTTCCCGGCGCGGAGCGTGTCCACTCAACCAACGTGCGCGGATTCGCCCACCTTCCCGTCGCGCTGACCCTGCGGGGGGAGAACTGATGGCCAAATGGCGCAAGCATCCGCTCCCTCTCGACTATCCCCGCCACCCCGAACGGCGGACCGCCCTCGTGCTCGGCGCGTCCTCGGGGATCGGCCGCGCGACGGCCGTCGCGTTGGCGGAGGCCGGGCACCCGGTGGCCGTCGGCGCGCGCCGAGTCGACCGGCTCGACGAGGTCGTCGCGCACATTCGCGAGGCGGGCGGTGAGGCCGAGGCGTTCGCCGTGGACGTCACGGACGAGAAATCGATTGCCTCCGCCGTCACAGATGTAGAGGCGGCGCTCGGCGAGGTAGAGGTGGTCGTCAATAGCGCCGGTTCGCTGCGGATGGGCCGTATCTGGGAGATGACGCCGGAGAATTTTTCCGCGCAGGTCGACGTGCATCTCCTCGCTGCGCATCGGGTGGTCGCGGCGGTTGTTCCCGGCATGGTGGCGCGCGGGCGCGGGGACGTCGTACTCATCGGCTCGGACACCTCGCGGACCGCCCGGCCGCGCAGTGGGGCGTACCCGGCTGCCAAGTCCGCCGTGGACACCATGGCCTTCCAACTGCAGAGCGAGCTGGAAGGTACCGGTGTGCGCGCCACCGTTGTGCGACCGGGTCCCGTGGCCACCGAGATGGGCACCGATTTCGACGAGGACACGATCGTCGACGTCATCAACGATTGGGTGAGGTTCGGCCATGGTCGGCATGGTCGGATGTGTACCCCGGCACAGCTCGCGCACGGCGTCGTCGCGGCGGTGTCGCTCTCTCGCGGCGCGTATGTGAGGGAGTTGGAAATTCAGCCCGAGGCTCCGATCGAGCCCTAGGGGCGCACCCTCTCGCCCTGGGGCGTACGAAGGGCCCTCGACGTCATACCAACTGGCGGGCGGCCATCTCGGCGGTGACCGCCATGGCGATCGCGCTCACGGCGAGCAGGGCCACCATGACGAACAGTTGCATGATCGCCGCATGCGAAACCGGCGCACCGCCGAGCACCATCCCCACGAAGGCGCCGGGAATGGTGACCAGGCCCACCGAACGTGTCTGGTCGATCCCGGGAAGAAGTGCCGTCGCGCCGGCCTCGGTGCAGATCTCCGAGCGCGCTTCGCGCGGAAGAAAACCTAGGGACAGCGCCGCCTCGACCTCGCCGCGTCGGGCCGCGAGTTCCTCGAGCGCGCGGCGACCGGCAAGCGACGTCGTATTCATCGCGCCGCCGAGCAAGATTCCCGCCGTAGGAATGATTGCGAGACCCGCCGCGGGTAGCACGCCGACCGCAACGAGGACCGCGACGACGAGTACCGTCGGCGCCGCAACCGGTAGCCACAAAAGCGCCACCACTCGCCATTGTGGCCGGCGCCGCGCGACTCGAGAGCCCGAGGTCCAGGCTGCTGCCACCGACATCACCCCGACGAACGCGGCCGAGGCCCATACATTCTGGATGACCACCGCGATGACGGCGGCGAGCGCCGCAAGCTGTACCACCGCGCGCGCAACTGCTACGGCGGCATCGGTGGCGTGGCCGGTTCGCGCGAGGCGATTGACTGCAACAGCGGCGAACGCGAGGACGATGACGGCGACAGCCAGACCCGGACCGATTGCGACCATCGAGTCCTGCGTAGAGCTCATTCCTTCATTATCCGGCACGCGCGGGAGTTGGGCGGGCGTACGAGTTGCCACAAATGTGGGCGTGATCACATCCGTTGGGGTTATTCTGCGGATAGTGGGGGCGGAAAGCTCCGTTCTTTGATCCACCGAAGTGAAGGAAGCGATGTCGGTGACCGAAACGACCAATGTTCGCCGAGTAGGATTTTCCACGCTGGCCGAGGGAGGGTTGAGCTGGGACGGGTTCCCGCTGCGCCTGTTCACCAAGGGGAACGCCAAACATTGGGATCCCGCCACCATCGATTTTTCTTGCGATGCCGCGGATTGGACGACTTTCACGCAGGACGAGGAACTCAGCGCGACGACGCTCGTGGCGCAATTCGTCGCGGGGGAGGAGGCGGTGACGCAGGACATCCAACCCTTTATGGCGGCGATGGCCGCCGAGGGGCGTTTCGGCGACGAGATGTACCTATCCCAGTTCTGCCTCGAGGAGGCCAAACACGCGCAAGGATTCCGGTTGTGGATGGACGAGGTCGGCCTCGACCGCGACCTGCACGGTTACGTGGACGAGAATCCGTACTACCGAGAGATCTTCTACGAACAGTTGCCCGACGCGCTGCGGCGCCTCGCCGATGACCCCTCGCCCCGCAACCAGGTGCTCGCGAGTGTCACCTACAACCACGTCGTCGAGGGCAGCCTCGCGCTGACCGGGTATTTCGCCTGGCAGACCATCTGCTCGAGTCGTAATATCCTGCCGGGAATGCGGGAGCTGATCGCGCATATCGCCGAGGACGAGCGGCGCCACATGGCGTGGGGAACGTTTACGTGTCGCCGCCACGTGGCCGCAGACGACGGGCTATGGCAGGTCGTCAACGAGCGGATGGACGAGCTGTTGCCGCTGGCACTGGGGATGATCCAGTGGGACAGGGACCAGTACGAGGTACCGCCGTTCGGCGGTGAGGACCACGGTTTCGTCGAGTACGCGGCGAATCGGGCGGGCCGGAGACTTCGCGCCATCGAATCCGCGCGCGGGCGGCCCGTGGAAGACATCGACATCGACTACTCGCCCGCCGAACTCGAGGACACTTTCGGCGAAGAGGACCGTTTTGCGCTGTCGGAAACGGAAGCCGGGTAGGCCTGCCTGGGGACGGCTAGGTGCGGCGTGAGGCCACGACTTTACCGACCATCGCGTTGAGCTTCGTGCCGCGTGGCCAGCCGACGTAGTAGCAGAGGAACAGGGCGATCTCCTCGAGTTCTGCAGGGGAGAGTTCGCCGTTGTCGAGGGCTGCACCGAGCTGTATCTCCGCGACGTCGATATCGCCGGACGCGGCGAGCGCCCCGATAAGGAGGAGGCGTCTGTCGCGGTCGACGAGCCCGTCCCGGCTCCACACGTTCGCGAAAAGATGGTCGGCTGTGTGGGCGAAGAAGTCCCCGGGACCGTCGGACATGTCGAATCCGTAGACCTCGGACATGCGACGCAGTCCCGCGGCGCGGACGGATTCGTTCGCTGTGTTCGCGGTGGGGTCGGTCATCTGTGGTTCTCCTCGTATTCGGTGGCGAGTGGTCCTGGGCCGACGCCGAGCGCGTCCCCGAGACCGGTGAGTGAGTGGGCTGCGAGCGGTAGATCGACGCCGAGCCGGCCGCCGAGGCCGAGCGCGAGGGTAAGGTCCTTCTCTCCGAGCCCGCGGACGTGACCGAACACGCCCTCCCAGAAGTCCCCGGGCTCGACGGGTTCGGCGGTATCGCGGTACATGATTGCCCCTGCGCCGCCGGTGATCGCATCGGTATGGCGGACGACATTGCCGAGGTCGGCGACCGACAGTCCGGCGGCCTCGGCTAGGCGTGCGGCCTCGGCGGTTGCGGTGAACGAGACGAAATGCAGGAGATTGCGCGCGAGCTTCATGCGGGTGCCGGCGCCGGGAGCGCCGGCGTGCACGACGAGCCCGGCCCACAGCTCGAACGTGGGTTTGACCACCTCGAAGTCAGCTTCCGAGGCGCCGACCATGGTCGCGAGATTGCCGTCCGCCGCGCCAGGTGCGCCGCCGGAGACCGGCGCGTCGACGAAGCCGACGCCGCGTTCGGCGCACAGCTGGGCGAGCTCTACTGCAGTCGAGTCGGCGATCGTTGAATGTACGGCGATGACGAGTCCGTCGCGTGCATTGACGAGCAGGCCCTCCGGGCCGGCGACGACCTCGCGTACCTGCGCGTCGTCGAGGACCGTCACCGACACGACGCTGCAGCTCGCGGCGAGCTCGGCCGGGGTGCCGACGCGGGCGCCCTTGTCGAGAAACGGCGCGACGGCGTCGTCGCGGACATCGCACACCACCAGGCCGCCGGACCACTCGAGCAGTCTCGTGGCCATCGGCGCGCCCATGTTTCCCAGTCCGATGTACCCGACGGGTTCGGGGGCCTGCCGGGAGGGAATTCCGACGTCATTCGTGTGGGGCATGTGCTGAGTTCCTTTGCAGATCAGGGCCGGAAAATCTGGCCGCCATCGACGTTGACAATCTGCCCGGTGACCCATGCGGAGTCGTCCGAGAGCAGGAACAGCAGCGCGCCGGTGAGATCGTCCGGGGTACCGATGCGGGGAAGCGGCAGCTTGGACACCATGTCCTTGACGATCGACTGCGGGGTCGAGCTGCGATTGGCGGCCGTGTCGATAGGGCCGGGGGCGATCGCGTTGATGCGGATCCCGGACCCGCCGAGCTCGGTGGCGAGCTGCTGTGTCAGCGCATTCACGCCGGCCTTCGCGAGACCGTAGAAGTTCGAGTACATGTACGCCGCGGTCGAGGTCTGGTTGACGATCGACCCGCCGCCGCGCGCTTGCATGTGCGGTAGGGCCGCGCGCACCATGTTGAGTTGGCCATCGAGATTCACGGACATGAATTTCTTGTAGTAGTCCCAGTCGACGGTGATGAGGAAGTCCAAGCGCATCCCGCCGAAGATCGCCGCATTGTTGACCAGGAGGTCGAGGCCGCCGAACTCGTCGACGGCACGCTGGGCGCATGCCGTGCCCGAGTCGACCTCGGCGATGTCCACCTGCTGCGCTACGGCGGACCCTCCCGCGGCGTTGATCTCCTCGGCGACCTTGGCGGCCGCATCGATGTCGAGGTCGGCGCAGACCACGGAGGCTCCCGCGGCTGCGACGGCGTGGCTATAGCGTGCGCCGATGTCCCCGGCGGCGCCGGTGACGACCGCGACCTTTCCGGAGAGTCGTTGCGCGTTGGTCTGGGAAGTGCTCACTAAAGTGTTCCTCTACTTCTGTCGTGGGTGTTGTCGGGTATGACGGCGGAGTTTCGGCGATCAGCCGGGCGTTCCGACCGCCTTGGTCTCGAGGTATTCGGCAAAGCCCTCGATGCCCATCTCGCGGCCGATTCCCGATTGTTTGAATCCGCCGAAAGGAACATCGACGCCGTACCACTGGGCGCCGTTCACGCCGAGCGTTCCCGTGCGCACGGAATTGACGACGTACTCGATGCGCGCCGGATCCGAGCCCCATACGGCCCCGGAGAGCCCATAGGGAGAGTCGTTGGCGATATCGATGGCGTGCTGGTCCCCGTCGTGGGCGAGGATGACGAGGACGGGGCCGAAGATCTCCTCCTGCGCGACTCGCGAGGAGGGATCCAGGCCGGAGATGAGTGTCGGGGTGAACCAGTAGCCACTGGTCTTGTCCTCAGGCGGGGCACCGCCGCATTCGATGGTCCCGCCCTCGGCGCGGGCGAGCTCGACGTATTCGGCGATGCGGTCGCGCTGCCGGGCGGAGATGATCGGCCCGCACATCGTGCCCGGATCGCGTGGGTCGCCGGGCGCGAGACCAGCGAGCGCGGCCGTCGTGAGCTCGATGGCCTCGTCGAGCCTCTCGCGGGGAACCAGCAGCCTGGTGGTGAGTGCGCACCCCTGGCCGGCGTGCATGGATGCGTTGACCGCCGTCATCATGCAGGCGCTACCGAGGTCGGCATCGTCGAGCACGATTGACGCGGACTTGCCGCCGAGCTCGAGAAACACCCGCTTGAGCGAATCCGCGGCCGTGCGCATGATCGCCTTTCCCGTTGCAGTCGAACCGGTGAACGACACGAGGTCGACGCCCGGATCGCGGGTGAGCTGCGCGCCGATCTCGTTGCGAGAGGAGGTGACGATATTGAGTACGCCGGGCGGCAGGTCCGTGGCGCCGGCGAGCTCGCCGAGCATCGCCGCGCACCACGGGGTGTCCGGCGCCGGCTTGAGAACGACCGTGCAGCCTGCAGCCAGGGCGGGCCCGATCTTGGCGAAATTGATCTGATGCGGGAAATTCCACGGGGTGATCGCCGCGACGACTCCCGCGGCCTCTCGGCGCACCTCCCTGCGCGAGCTCAGCCCCATGACGTCGGCGGTGCCGAGATCCGTAACCCACTCGAAGCCCTCTACGAGCTCGGCCCAGTAGTCGAGCCCTTGGACGGGGCCCTCGAGCTGCGGCCCGGTGGTGAGGAAATGCTCCGCGCCGACCTCGGCGATGGTGAACTCCCGGATCTCCTCGAGTCGAGCGTCGATCGCCTCGCGAAGCTGGCGCAGGCAGCGGGCCCGGAGAGCGTGATCGCGCGACCAGTCGGTGGTGTCGAATGCGCGGCGAGCAGCGGCGACGGCCGCCGAGGTCTCATCCTCGGTGGCGTCGGCGGCATGGCCGATCTCCTCTCCGTTCGAGGGGTCGAGAACCGGATAGGTGCCCCCGGAGGAGGCCCGCAACTCGCCGTCGATAAAGAGTCTCGAGGTGTTCTCGGGGAAAAAACTCATGTGCATCGGCCTTTCGTGGGACGTGTCCGGCGTGGGATCAAGCAACTGTGATGTGAGCCTAGACTGTCGTCTAGACAGCTGTCTATAATTCCACGTAATTCAACGGAACTTGCCGGAATCCATTGCCGCTCCCGACAAATTGGAGTAGTGTCCAGACACATGTCCACCACCACGAAGTTCGAATCCCCCCGACGGCGACTATCCGATCAACAGGCCGAGACGGTCGCCAAGCTCACGTCCGCCGCGCTCGAAGTGTTGCGGGACAAGGGGCACTCCAGACTCACGGTGCGGGAGGTTGCCAAGAGCGCCCGCGTGGCTCCGGCGACCGCCTACACCTACTTCTCGTCGAAGGAGCATCTCGTCGTCGAGGTGTTCTGGCGAAGGCTCGGCGAACTACCGGAGTCCGAGGGGGAGGGTGGCTCGGCTGCCGACCGTGCGGTGCTCGTCTTGCGGCAGGTCGCGCTGCTCGTCGCGGACGAACCGGAACTGGCGTCGGCAACGACGGCCTCGCTTCTCGGCCCGGACGCAGAGGTAGACCACCTGCGCGCGCAGGTTGGGATCGAGATCCGCCGCCGACTCATGCGCGCGCTGGAAGGCTCCGATCAGGACATCAGGACCGTCGAAACCCTGGAGATGATCTACTCCGGTGCGCTGCTGCGGGCCGGGATGGGCTATTCGACCTACGAGGAGATGGCGGACTCGATCGAATTCGCCGCCCGGAAGATTCTGGAGTAATCATGCACAAAAGTGACGAGCGCGCCGCCGGGACCTGTCCTTTCAGTGGCGCAAGTGCCGACGGCACCGCGGGATTCGTCTCCGGCGGCGAGGGGCCGCTCGGTCATATGGACGAAATCTCAACCGACCCCATCGATCTGTTCTGGCGCGTGCGCTCCGAACACGGAGACGCCGGCGCGTTCCGGATCGCGGACCGCGATGTCGTGCTCGTGTCGGGTGCCGAGAACAACGAGGCATTCTTCCGCGCCCCGGAGGAATCGCTCGACCAGGCCGCCGCGTACCCGTTCATGACCCCGATCTTCGGCGAGGGTGTCGTCTTCGACGCCAGTCCGGAGCGCCGCTCGGAAATGCTCCACAACCAGGCACTGCGTGGAGAGCACATGCGCAGCCACGCCGAGACCATCCCGCGCGAGGTCGAGCGGATGATCGCCGACTGGGGCGACGAGGGCGAGATAGATCTCCTCGAGTTCTTCTCCGAGCTGACCATCTACACGTCTTCCGCGTGCCTTATCGGACGCCGCTTCCGTGACCAGCTCGACGGCCGCTTCGCGCGGCTCTACCACGACCTCGAACGAGGCACCGACCCGCACGCCTACATCGATCCGCACGCCGATATCGAGTCCTTCCGCAAACGCGACGCCGCCCGCGAGGGTCTCGTCGAGCTCGTGCAGGAAATAATGGACGAGCGCATCGCGAATCCGCCGCAGGACAAGGCAGACCGCGATCTGCTCGACGTGCTCGTTTCGATCAAGGATGACGACGGGGTTCACCGCTTCTCGGCGAACGAGGTCACCGGCATCTTCATCTCGATGATGTTCGCCGGCCACCACACCACCTCGGGAACGTCCGCGTGGGTGCTCATCGATCTGCTGCGCAACCCCGGATACATGCAGGAGGTTCTCGACGAACTCGAGGAGATCTATTCCGACGGCGCGGACTATTCCTTCCGCGCGCTGCGTCAGATCCCGAAACTCGAGAACGCGATGAAGGAGTCGCTGCGCCTGCACCCACCGCTCATCGTCCTCATGCGCGTGGCGCAGGAGGACATCCAGATCGGCGACACACTCGTGAAGAAGGGGCAGACCGTGGCCGCCTCGCCCGCAGTGTCGAACAGGCTTCCGGAGGACTTTCCCGACGCGGATTCCTACGACCCGAATAGGTACGTCGATGGCCGTGAAGAGGACATAGCCAATAGGTGGACGTGGATTCCGTTCGGAGCCGGCCGCCATCGCTGTGTCGGCGCGGCGTTCGCACAGATGCAGATCAAGGCGATCTTCTCGATCCTGCTCCGCAACTACACGTTCGAGCTGACACAGGATCCCGATTCCTACCGCAACGACCATTCGAAGATGGTCGTGCAACTGGCACAGCCCTGCAAGGTGCGCTACAAGCGGCGGAACCGATGAGCCGCGTCGACGTCGACTTCGACCTGTGCCAGGGCCACGCCGAGTGCGAAATGGAAGCACCCGAATGGTTCACGGTGCCCAAGGGCGCCGAGGCGAAAGTCAGGGCCCGTCGCGGAGAGGTGCCCGATGAACTCATCGACGAGGTGAAAAACGCAGTGAAGTTCTGCCCGGCTCGCGCGTTGCGCCTCACCGAATAACACAGATCCCGCCCGGGGCACGCACCGATATCCGCCACGGGAAACCCAAGGAGTGCAGTACACAATGGCCGACTTCGACCGAGACGAGATCGACGCGTTCATCGACGCATGGATCGACGCCAATATCGCCGCCGAAAAAGTCCAGGACTGGACTCCTCTCGCGGACTTTTACGCAGACGACGCCCACTACGGGTGGAACTACGGCACCAAGGACGACTTCATGGCCGTGGGCAAGGACGAGATCCGCGAACTCGCGCTCGGCCAGGAGATGAAAGGGCTCGAGGGGTGGAAGTACCCGTACATCTCCCGGGTCATCGATACCCGGACCGGCGACGTCATCTGCCTGTGGCGGCAGATCGCCGAAGGCACGGAAGATCCGAGGACGGGTAAGCCGTACGAGGTGTATGGGCTAGGCGGGTCGTGGTTCCGGTACGCGGGGAATCGCAAATGGGCCTGGCAGCGCGACTTCTTCGACTTCGGGAACGTCGTCGATCTGTTTATGCGCATGTACGAGGCGGACGCGCTCTCGGAGGGGATGCGCGAGCGCTTCGCTTCGGCAGGGGAGAAACTTCCGGGCTGGTACCGCATTCATGAGGGACCCAAATCGATCTGGCCCGTGGACATCGGGGACTGATATGCGGGACCGCATCGATGAACTGGCCCACCGGCAGCTCGCGACGCTCGTACCCGAACTACTGCTCATCGGGCAGCTCATCGATCGCGCCGGGATGCCTGCGCTGCTCGGCGAATTCGGGCTGGACGGGATGCGCGACGTAGCGATCGAGGAATGGCAGGCCGCGAGCCCGCATTATGCTCTCCGGATGAAGAGGGCGCTCGGGATCGAAGGCGATGGAGTCGCCGAGATCTTCAAGGGGTTCCAACTCGACGTCGGAGCGCCCCCGGAGTTCATGGACTTCCGCTATGTCGTGCACGACCACGACCACGGCGAGTTCTATCTCGACCACTGCGGCGCCCTCATGGACGTCGAGCCGATGGGCGAGGAAATCGTCAAGGTGATGTGCCACGACATCGAGGATCCGACCTTCCCCGCGACCGCGTACGCGACGAACCCGTACGCGGTCGTCGAGCCAATCCACCGCCCGCCGCGTGCGCCCGCCGGGCGCACCCCGCACTGCCACTGGACCGTGCGGATCGACCCGGGGGCCCCGCCGGCCGAGTTGCCATATCCCGCGGCCGAATCGGCGGCCAGCCTGGTCAACGGAATCGACTTCCCGGAACCGACGGTGCGCCCCGACCGCGATGAGGGGCCGCTCGACGACTACGCGGGCCCGCTGCTGTCGGATGTGCGGTTCGACGGGTTCACCCGCTCCGCGCTCGTGCGGATACTTCGGGAGGTGTACCTGCAGATGCACCTTCTCGCGGTCGGATTCACCCAGAGCGTTCGCCGCCGTTCGGATGCAGGAACCGCGCTTCGGCTCGCCACCTATCAGTGCACGGGGATCGCCGGGATCGCCACCGAACGGATCGCCGCCGCGCTCGGCATCCGCGCCGAGGACGGACTCGGCGGACTCGCACGCGTGCTCGCCGTGCACCCACTCCTCGCGCCCGTGCAGTACACCGGCGCGTCCGTGGACCTGGACTCTGACGGCGCGGCAGTGGAAATCCGCTGGGCGGCCGATGCGCCGTGGTGGCAGGACGAGTGTTGGTCGGCGGTTCCAGGTTCCGGAAACGCCGCGCCGATCGAGGCCGCCGCCAGGGGGCTCGATCCGCGCTTCCGTGTGGACCTGCGGAAAGAGAACTCCGACGTCATCGCGCGGATAACGCTCGGTACCGATGCCATCCCCGAGGGCGAAGAGGTCGCGGTGACCCGAATCAGCACCGGCGCCGCCTTCGAGTTCGGTGCCGTGCGCACCCCGCTTCCGCTGTTTCCGGTCTGAACCCGCCCACGCCGCTAGGAGTTTTTCGATGGCCCACAATCTTGCCGACCTGTACGAACACGCCGCCGACGCCTTCGGAACCAGCCGGACCGCCGTGGTCGAGGGCGAGCGCGCCGTCGATTTCGCCGAACTCGACGCGGAAGCCAACCGCTGGGCGCACGCGCTGGCCGGGCTCGGGATAGATGCCGGTGGCCGGGTGGGCATCGAGATGCGCAACGGGATCGACTGCATCGCCGCGTTCCTCGGGACGCTCAAGCTGCGCGCGGTGCCCGTGTCGGTCAACTTCCGCTACGCGGGCGAAGAGCTCGAGTATCTCCTGTCCTACGCCGATACCGAGGTGGTGGTGTTCGGGCGGGAATTCGGTGCCGCGCTCGCGGACGCCGCTGCGGGCGTCGACTCGCTCAGGTACACCGTCGTCGTCGACGACGGCAGCGACACCACGGCCGTGCCCGCGGGAGCAATCGAGGCCGCGGAACTCCTCGCTGCAGCGTCGCCCGATCGCCCGGATATCGAGCGTTCGGCCGACGACATCTTCCTCGTGTTCACCGGTGGGACCACGGGCAACCCCAAGGGCGTGGTGTGGCGGCACGAGGACCTGTGGCGCAGCCTCGGCGGCGGATCCGACTACTACACTCTCGAACCCGTGGCCGACGAATACACGCAGGCCAGGAACGGGGCGCTCGGCGATCCGGTGCGGAGCCTCGTCCTGCTTCCGCTCATCCACACCTCCGGGCTCATGCCGTCGCTCACCCAACTTTTCGGCGGATCCACGCTCTACTACCTTCCTCATTTCGACAGTGCCGAGGTGTGGCGCCAGGTCGAACGGCACCGGCTGCAGGTCGCGATCGTCGCAGGCGATGCGATGATCCGGCCGATGGTCGATCGCCTGCGCGCCGAGCCGGTCGACGTGTCAAGTCTGTTCATGGTGTCGTCCGGCGCCGCGGTATTCTCGCCGTCGCTCAAGAAGGAGCTGTTCGAACTCCACCCCGACCTTCTCATCATGGACGCCTTCGGCTCGTCGGAAAGCGGCTTCGGCGGGCTCGGCACGGCCACCAAAGCCAACGCCGACGATGGCTCGCTCTTCGAATCGCACGGCCCGCGAATCCCGCGTGGGAACACGATGTTCCTCGTCGACGACTTCGAGGAAAAGCTCCCCGACGACTCGAATGAGACGGGCTGGATCATCAAACGCGGATATCTTCCCAGCGGCTATCTCGGAGATCCCGTGAGGAGCGCGGAAACCTTCCGGGAGTATGACGGCGAGCGTGTGGTGTTCACCGGGGACCGCGGGAAATACGACGGGAACGGCAATATTCTGCTGCTGGGGCGCGCCAGCCAGGTGATCAACTCCGGCGGCGAGAAGATTTTCGCCGAAGAAGTGGAGACTGCGCTCAAGTCGTTGGGAGAGGTAGCCGACGCCGTCGTACTCGGGGTCCCCGACGAGCGGTTCGGCCACCGAGTCGGGGCGATCGTGCAGGCAGCCGAGCCCGGCGAACCCATCGATTTCGCCGCCGTCGAAACCGGGCTGCGTGCCCACCTCGCCGGCTACAAGATCCCCGCAGCGTTCTGGCAGGTCGACACCATCGAACGGCACCCCTCGAGCAAAACCGATTATGCGTGGGCGCGGCGTCTCGTCGCCGAGGCGGCGCCGAACATCGACCGACGAAGCCCGACCGTCTAACGCCGCGCGACAGGGACCATCGCCGCGTTGCGATCAGAGGACGCGACAACCTCCTTACCGAACGGGAAGCACGTGACCGGGATGAGCTTGAGATTCGCCCAGGCCAGCGGCAACCCGATGATCGTCACACCCTGCGCAACAGCGGTGATGATGTGTCCGACGGCGAGCCACAGCCCGGCCACGACGAACCAGATGATGTTGCCGATGGTGCCCGCGCCCGTCGGCGCGCCCTTGTCGACGACCTCCCGGCCGAACGGCCACAGTACGAACCCCGCGATGCGAAAGCTCGCGACACCGAACGGAATGGTGACGATGAAGATACACGCGACGATTCCCGCGAGAATGTAGCCGAGCCACAGCCACAGGCCGGCCGTGATGAACCAGATGATGTTGAGAATCAAGGCGATGAGTGAACGCATGCGTATCTCCTATGTCAAGCGGCTTGCGAGGCGCAAGTCGTTGGGGTGGGGTTCAGTGGGATCGGGGTGTTGGTGAGGGTTTCGGCGTGGACTCGGGTGAGGGTGCGCCAGATGCGGCGAGCGATCTGGTTCTTAAGGCAGCGCAGGGCTTCCATGACGGTCTTGCCCTTTGCTCGGAGGCGTTCGTAGTACTCTTTGCCGGGTCCTTCGAGGCGGGTCTGGGTGATCGCTATGCGGTGGATCGCGCAGTTCAGCTGCCGGTTCCCGCCCCTGTTCAACCGGACTCTGCCTTCTGTCTTGCCCGACCAGACCGGGATCGGTGCGCAGCCGGCGAACATCGCGAACTTCGACTCCGTGGCGAATCGCTCGATCCCGGCGGTCTCGGCGATGATCTTCGCGGCCGACAGCTCCGCGCATCCGGGGATCTCCAGCAGTACCGGCTCCTGCTTTCGCACCATAGCCCGCAGGCGCGCATCGAGCTCGCCGATTAAGGAGCAGAGCCGTTCGAGGTCGGTCAGATTCATGCCCGCGATCTCCGCGACGATCCCCGCACCGGCCTCGATCACCTCCCGCACCCGCTCCTGGGCAGGACGATGGGTTAGTGCGCGTGGAGCGGGGTCGACCTCGGGATCGAGCTCGTGCAGGTGCCACCGTAGACGGTTGATCACCCGCGTCCGCTCTGCGACCAGATCCTCCCGACGGTCCAGCACGAGCTTGATCTCCCGCGCCTGCTCATCGGTGAACGCGGCTGGCAGATCCTCCTCCCTGGCCATCGCCCGCGCGACGGCGAGAGCGTCGATCGGGTCGGACTTCCCACGCGTGCGTGCTGTGGCGCGTTGTCGGGCCATCAGCTTCGCCGGCACCCTGACCACCGGCTCGCCGTGGGCGAGGAGATCACGCTCGAGGAGGCTGGTGAGGTGACGGCAGTCCTCCAGCCCCCACCGGCGGTCCTGTTCGATGAAACTCTTCCGGGCCCACCGGTAGGCCTTCTCATGACCGCTATGGGTCGCGCGGACAGTGATCTGCCCGATCTGCTTGCCCGCCGCGTCGACGGCGACGAAGGTGTGTGAATTCTTGTGGACGTCAGCGCCGATCAGGACCACCATGGTCTCTGCCTCCCTTGTATTCGAGTGGGGGTCGAACGGTCGGGCCGGTCGGCGGACAAAGCTCAGTGGGGCAGCTGCACGCTCCTATCAAGTCACGCCGGCCGGTCCATCCCACCCGGCGACGGCAATACGCATGCAAGCCAGCCCGAAGTCGAGCGGCAGCGAGTGTAAGAGCCAGTCACCGGATGGAAAGGATCCAACCACCGCGACATCCGCGGCACCACCAAGTCTCACACTGACCGCGAGTGTAGTTTCGCGGTCCGTCACACCGCCGACGCTCGTCGAACGCTCGGGGGTGGGTAGTCTCGCCCGCGATGGCAAATTCGGCACTCCGGAGCAGGCGATGGGCGCTGCTCGCGTTGATCTTCGTCCCAGGCATCTCCATGGCCTCGTGGGTGACGCGTACCCCCGCGATCCGAGATCACCTCGGTGCGAGCACCGCGCAGATGGGCCTCATCCTCTTCGGTCTGTCGATCGGTTCGATGCTCGGCATCCTGTCCTCGGGTGCGCTCGTCGCCCGCTTCGGTGCTCGCGCGATCGCCGCGCTGGGCACCGTCGCAATCGTCGCCGCGATGCCGGTCATCGGGCTCGGCACGCTTGCTGACGTCGCAGGACTCGTCGCGCTCGGCCTGTTCTTGTTCGGCGCGGGCATGGGCAGCGGCGAGGTCGCCCTCAACGTCGAGGGCGCCGCGATCGAGGCGGCCGGCGGAAAGAACTTCCTTCCGCTCCTCCACGGCTTCTTCTCGCTGGGCACGGTAATCGGCGCGGCGGCCGGGATCGCCGCAACCGCCTCGGACTTCGACGTGGTCACGCACATGCTGCTCATCGGCGTCGTGACCGCGGGGCTGTTCGCCGTCAGCATCGGGCGGTTGCCTGCGGGAACCGGGAAGGCAGAGCAGCGACAGGGGAGCGGCACTGCGCGGGATGAAACATCGCGGGCACCCGCCACGCTCATCCTCCTGCGCGACCGACGCCTGCTGTGTATCGGCTACATAGTGCTCGCGATGGCGCTCGCCGAAGGCACCGCGAACGACTGGCTGCCGCTGCTCATGGTCGACGGGCACGGCTTCGCGCCCGCGATGGGATCAACCGTGTACCTCGTTTTCGCCGCGGCGATGACCCTCGGGAGGTTCTGCGGTGGCGCCGTCGTCGATCGCTTCGGGCGGGCGCCGATCCTCGCAGCGAGCGCGGTGAGTGGCGCGCTGGGTCTCGCGGTCGTCGCCTTCGTCGATGTGCCCTGGGCGGCGATGGCCGCGGTCGTGCTGTGGGGCCTGGGCGCCTCCCTCGGTTTCCCGGTCGCCCTGTCGGCGGCCGGCGGATCGGCGGCCGAGTCCGGAGGGGCGGACGCGGCCGCACGTGTCTCGCTCGCCGCGACAATCGGTTACCTCGCGTTTCTCGCCGGACCACCCACGCTCGGCCTCGTCGGTGAGGACTTCGGGCTGCGCAACGCGCTCATCATCCCGCTCGTTGCCGTGCTCGCGGCGATCGCCGCCGCCCCGGCGCTGCGAGGTCGCGCCGCCGAACGCGAGGTCGAGTCGAGCAGCACCTAGCCGCGATGACCGGCGTCTAGTCCATCGCGGTAGTAGGCCGCGAGCGCGGAGGTGAGCGCGTCCATATCGGAGGCGCCGCACATCTCGCGCGCCGAGTGCATCGACAGCAGCGGCACGCCGACGTCGACGGTGTCGATTCCCAGGCGGGTCGCGGTGAGCGGGCCGATCGTCGACCCGCACGGCACCTGATTGTTGGACACGAAGTGCTGGTACGGCGCCCCGGCCTCGCCGCATGCGGCGATGAACAAGGCGATGGTCGCCGCGTCGGAGGCGTAGCGCGCCTTCGCGTTGACCTTGATCACCGGACCGCCGCCGACGTGCGGGTGGTGGGAGCGGTCGTGGACCTCCGGATAGTTCGGGTGGACCGCGTGCGCCGAGTCCGCAGACACGCAGCTCGAGCGCGCGTACATCTGCTTCTCCCGTTCGCCGTCGGCCCCGATGGCCCACGCGGTGCGCGAGAGCACATCGGCGAGCAGGGGACCGGACGCGCCGGAGGTCGTGCCCGAACCGACTTCCTCGTGGTCGAATGCCGCGAGGACGGCGATATCGCTTCCTCCGCCGTCATCGGAAGAGGTGCTCTCACCGCCGCCGGCGAGGGCAAGCAAGGCCTGGAGACCGGCGTAGACGCTGGTGAGGTTGTCGAGTCGGGGCGCGGCGAGGAACTCCCCGCCCGCGCCGAACGCGGCGCCGCGCTGGGTGTCGCAGGTGATGAGGTCGTGGGAGATGATCGGCGTGTGCGCGGGCGCCTTGCCCGCGCGCGTGAGCTCCTCGGTGAGCAGCGTGAGGAAGCTGCCGGGGCGCGCCGAGGAGCCGAAGATCGGCTGCACGTGCCGCTCGGGATCGAGCTTGAGCTCGGTGTTGGCGCCCCGGTTGAGATGGATCGCGAGACTCGGCAGCCGAAGCCACGGACCGGTGCGCACGAGATGCGCGGAACCGTCGGCGAGAACGACGCGCCCCGCCATTTCCAGCTCGCGGTCGAACCACGTGTGCAGCAGCGGCCCGCCATAGATCTCGACCGGCGCCTGCTGCCAGCGCTCGTACGCGAGCTCCCCGCGCGGCTTGAGCTTGAACCCGGGAGAGTCCGTGTGCGCGCCGATTATCCGGAAACCGCTGGATGACGGCGCACACGCCTGTGGCACCCACCAGGCCGCGATGGCGCCGCCGCGGATGAGGAAGTGGCCGCCTGGGCCCGCATCCCAGTCCGCGGTCTCGTCCTGCTCTTCGAACCCGGCGGCGAGCAGGCGGCGGCCGACCTCGGTGGCCGCGTGGTAGGCCGACGGGCTCGCGGCGACGAAATCGAGGAAGTCTTCGGTATCGAAGCGGCCGGATTCGGGCGCGGACGCGGCGTGTGCGGAATTGTCGGACGCGGGTGTGCTCATTCTTCTAGGCTAGCGGTAGCGCCGCCGGATCCAGGCCGGGCGCGAGATGCGGGACGTAGGACGCACGAGGAGAGGGTAGCGATGGCGGGAGACGAGGCGTTGAAGGCGGCATCGCGCGCGCTGGCCGTGTCGCTGCCCGAGGACCTGCTGCCCGTGGATATCCGGACGCGGGCGATGTTCGGCGGATACATGGTGTACGCGACGGTGCTCGACGCTCCGGACGAGGATTTCGTCTCGAATCCGGACAGGGAGCGTGGCGTCGCGGTGATCAACGACGGGCACCTGTTCCTCAAGCAGAAATCTGAACTCGACGATCGGGTCGGAGAGATCGCCGAGCTCGCGCCCATGTACCCGGGCGGGGCGAACATGTGGCGGGTCGACGCCGCGCACCTCGATCCCGTGTCCGACGTGCTGCGTGAGCTGATCGTCGACATGTGGCGGATCGAGCCGAAGAAGAAGCCCCGCAAACCCCGCACACCACGTAAGCCGCGGGAGAAATAAGGAGAGGCCATGAAGTTCGAGATGCCCGGAAACTGCGGGAACTCCCCGCGCATGCAGACCGTCGCCGAGTTTGCTCGCGCGTGGGGAGAGGCAGATTCGGAATTCTTCGGCGAATGGTTTTCCGGAGAGCCGGAGTGGGCGGTGCTGCCGGGGGAGGCGAGCACGTCCGACGTCATGAATAACCTGCGCGGGGACATAGAGGAGCTGCAGATCCTCGACGTGGTGACGCACGGGAAGTTCGGCTCGGTCGACGGGACCGCGCGGACCAAATCCGGCGATCGTCTGCATTTCGCGCATTTCCTCGTGTTCACCTCGGCGGCGAAGAGCGGGAAGATCGCATCGATTCGTAGTTATCTCGTGGGCGCGTAGTTCTGATCCGGACGGCGTCGGGCGGGGCGGACGCGAGGGCGCGGACCACCCGGTAGTGCTGGGCCACGGCGAATGTCGGGCGAGAGGGTTACCGTGGGCGGCGTGAGTGAGAAGCCTCGGATTTCGACGTTAGGTGAGCTGCGTGCGGCGGGGTACGCGGCCAAGGGATTGCGCGAGGAGATGCGCGAGAATCTTCTCGCGGCGCTGGGCGCGGGCCGGGACCCGTGGCCCGGGATGCACGGATTCGAGCATACGGTCGTGCCGCAGGTGGAGAGGGCGATCATCGCCGGACACGACATCGTGCTCCTCGGCGAGCGCGGGCAGGGCAAGACTCGCCTCCTCCGCTCGCTCGTCGGGCTGCTCGACGAATGGACGCCGGTGATCGCCGGGTCCGAGCTGGGTGAGAGCCCATTCGAGCCGATAATGGCGGCCTCTATCGCGCGCGCCGAGGCAGAGGGGGACTCGCTCGGTATCGAATGGCGGCACCGTTCCGAGCGGTACGTCGAGAAGCTGTCCACCCCGGATACGTCGGTCGCCGACATGATCGGCGACGTCGACCCGATGCGCGTGGCCGAGGGACGAAGGCTGGGCGATCCGGAGACGATCCACTACGGGCTCATCCCGCGTGCCAACCGCGGGATCGTCGCGCTCAACGAGCTGCCCGACCTCGCAGAACGGATCCAGGTCGCGCTGCTCAACGTGATGGAAGAGCGGGACGTGCAGATTCGCGGCTACGTGCTCCGGTTGCCGCTCGACGTGCTCGTCGTCGCCTCGGCGAACCCCGAGGATTACACGAACCGCGGGCGCATCATCACTCCACTCAAGGACCGTTTCGGCGCGGAGATCCGCACGCACTATCCGCTCGAGATCGACGACGAGATCGCGGTCATTCGCCAGGAGGCGGAGCTCAGCGCGCAGGTACCGGAGGTGCTGCTGGAGATTCTCGCACGCTTCACCCGCGGGTTGCGTGAGTCGCCTGCGGTGAATCAGGCGGCCGGGGTGTCCGCGCGTTTCGCGATCGCGGGCGCCGAGACCGTCGCCGCTTCCGCGCGCCGCCGTGCCGCGGTCCGGGGAACCGACGGGGCGGTGGCCCGACTGGTGGACACGGAGTCCGCGCTCGACGTGCTCGCGGGGAAGATCGAATTCGAGCCCGGCGAGGAAGGGCGGGAGGCCGAAACCCTCGTGCACCTACTGCGCATCGCTACCGCGGAGGCTGTGCGCGAACACTTCGCGGGACTCGACCTGGGGCCGCTCGTCGACGCGTTTGACGGCTCGCTCCTCATCACCACAGGCGGTTCGGTGACGGCGCGCGAGTTCCTCGATTCGCTCCCCGAACTCGAAGAACCGGGCCTCTACGACGAGATCGCCGAGCGACTCGGCGCGACGAGCGAGGGGGAACGAGCCGGGGCGATCGAGCTCGCTCTCGAAGGTCTCTACCTCGCCCAGCGGCTGTCGAAAGACACTGGCGACGGCCAGACGGTGTACGGATAATTACGATGGCCAGGCCAGAACGACCTGCACGGTACGGCCGCTACCTGGGCGGCCCCGACCCGCTCGCCCCGCCGCTGGACCTCGGCGAGGCGCTCGATGCGGTGTCCGAAGGCGTGATGAGCGGGTACTCGCCGAAACAGGCGCTACGCGAATTCCTTCGCCGCGGCGGACGCGAACAGCTGGGGCTCGACGACCTGTCCGGCCAAGTGCAACAACGACGCCGAGAACTCTTGCGCCGGCACCGCCTCGGCGGCACCCTCGATGAGGTCGCGAAGCTCCTGGACAAGGCCCTACTTGCCGAACGAAGCCAGCTCGCCCGCGACGCACGCATGGATCCCACCGATCGCACGCTGCGGGAGATGACCATCGAGAACCTTCCCGAATCCACGGCTGGAAAAGTGGCCGGTCTCTCCGAATACGAATGGGCCTCGTCCGACGGCCGAGAGACGTACAAGCAGATCCAGGATCTCCTCGGCCGCGAGGCTCTCGAATCACGCTTCGCGGGGATGAAACGCGCGTTGGAGAACGCGGGCGAGTCCGAGCGCGAGGCCGTGACCGAGATGCTCGAAGACCTCAACGAGCTGCTCGAACTCCACGCCCGCGGCGAGGACACCGACGAGGACTTCGCCGACTTCATGTCGCGCTACGGCGACTACTTTCCGGAAAATCCGAAGGACGTGGATGAGCTCATCAATGTGCTCGCACAGCGGTCGGCGGCCGCCCAGCGCATGCTGCAGTCGATGAGCGAGGAGCAGCGCAACGAGCTGATGAACCTGTCGGCACAGGCCTTCGGCTCGGCGGACATCCAGAATCAGCTTTCCGCGCTGGATGCGAACTTGCGACGCCTGCGCCCGGACGAGGACTGGGACGGCGCGGCGGAATTCACCGGCGACGAGCCGGTCGGCTACGGCGAGGGCACGTCGGTGATGGCCGAGCTCGGCGAGCTCGATGCACTATCCGATCAGCTCGGGGACTGGGGGCCGGAGTCCCCGCTGTCCGAGCTCGACATCGAAGCGCTCGAGCGCCACCTCGGCCACGAATCGGCGGTAAGCGCGCGCACGCTCTCCGGGCTCGAGAAATCGATGCACGACTCCGGATACCTGCGCAGCAATGCCGAGGGAGATCTTCGCCTGTCACCCGCTGCGATGCGCAAGCTCGGGAAGTCGCTGCTGCGTGACGCCGCGACGCGGCTGTCCGGCCGCACAGGCACCCGCGACACACGCGCATCCGGAGCCGCCGGCGAGCAGACCGGCGCGAGTAGGCCGTGGCAGTTCGGGGACACCGAGTCCTGGAACGTGCCGCGCACCATTTCCAATGCGATCACCCGCACCGCAGGGGAGGGCGAGGATCCGCGCGAAGGGCTGCGATTGGCGCCGTCAGACATCGAGGTAAACGAGACCGAGGCGCGTACGCAGGCGGCCGTCGTGCTGCTCGTGGACACCTCGTTCTCGATGGTCATGGAGGGGCGCTGGGTGCCGATGAAGCGCACGGCGCTCGCGCTGCACCACCTCGTGAGCACGCGATTCCGCGGCGACGACCTCGAGCTCATCACGTTCGGGCGGTACGCGCAGCGGGTGGAGATCGGTGCGCTGCTCGAGCGAGACGTCGAATACGAGCAGGGCACGAACCTGCACCATGCGCTGCTGCTCGCGGGGCAGTTCTTCCGCAAGCATCCGACGATGCAGCCGGTGCTTCTCGTCGTCACCGACGGCGAGCCGACCGCGCACCTGGAACCCGGCGGCGAGCCGTGGTTCTCCTATCCGCCGGCGCGCGAGACGATCGCTACGACGGTCGCCGAGCTCGACCGGATCGCGCGCTTCGGCGCGCAGGTCACGTTCTTCCGGCTCGGCGAGAACCCGGGGCTCGCGAGATTTCTCGACGCTATGGCGCGTCGCGTGCACGGCACCGTCGTCGCGCCCGATCTCGAGGACCTCGGCGCCGCGGTCGTGGAGGAGTTCCTCAGCTCCCGGTTCGGCCCCGATTTCGGAGACATCGACTAACGGGCTCACGGAAGCCGACCGTACCGACACGCGACGAAGGAGCCCCGCCGATGGCGCGCACGACGCCGACCAAACCTCCGGTCATCAAGGCACTAACGCTTGGCGACCTCAAGGACGCCGACGCTGTGGAGCTCGGCGCCGGAGGTGACTATATGGACCTCGGGTTCTCCGGCGCAGATATCTCCGGACTCGACCTGGTGGGCGCGAACTTCGATGGCTGTGAGTTGTCGGGAATGACGGCGGACGGCGCGAAACTCTCGGACATCCGCGCCGTCGACACCCGGATCACGGGCGTAAACGCGCCGACCCTCAACCTGGCGGGTTCCTCGCTCGACACCGTGGTCTTCGAGGGGTGTCGTTTCGGGGCGATCGACATGGTGGAGGCGTCCCTGCGCTCTGTGCGCTTCACCGAATGCAAGATCGAGTGGATCAACCTGCGGGGCTCGCATCTTCGCGACGTCGAATTCGTCGGGTGCAAGTTGGGGGAGTTCGATCTCGCCGATTCGCGCCTCTCCAGGGTGCGGTTCGGCGAATGCGCGGTCACCGAATTGGACCTCGCCCGTTCCGAGCTTTCCCATGTCGATCTCCGGGGGCTGGAGGTCTTCGCTGTGCGTAACGCGGCCGACCTCGCCGGCGCGACTATGTCCGCGGAGCAGGTGGCGCAGATGGCCGAAGTATTCGCCGCGCACCTCGGAATCCATATTGAGAATTGACCCCGCGCACATCTAAAAGTGCTGGTCAATTTATCGGAGGGGTTGATTCCACACGCGTTCACCGTCTCGTGTTAAAAAAGTCACAGTTGGACGGTAAAGTATGATTTGTCAAGCTAAGGGGTGGCCGGACCAAAGGAGAGACATGGACTTTGTGAAGTGGAGCAAACGGCCGGCCGCCGGTGTCGGCTCCAATCGTAAGGGCATGAATGTCGTACGCGGGCTTGCCGCGCGTGCCACGACTCCTCTTCTCCCGGACGACTATCTCGGGTTGGTCAACCCGCTGTGGTCGGCCCGAGAATTGCGGGGCCGCGTCGTCAGCGTCGAGAAGGAAACCGAG
This sequence comes from Dietzia timorensis, assembly GCF_001659785.1. Taxonomy (NCBI): domain Bacteria; kingdom Bacillati; phylum Actinomycetota; class Actinomycetes; order Mycobacteriales; family Dietziaceae; genus Dietzia; species Dietzia timorensis. The sequence continues at coordinate 2,635,588 of NZ_CP015961.1, read as the reverse complement.
GACACCGCGACGGTGACGATCCGCGCGGGATGGGGCTTTCCGGTCAATTACACCCCCGGCCAGTACGTCGGCATCGGAGTACAGATCGGCGGGCGTTGGCATTGGCGTTCCTACTCGCTCACATCGTTGGGGGAGTCCGGCGACAAGGTCATCTCGATCACCGTGAAGGCGAACCCGGACGGCTTCTTGTCCTCCCATCTCGTCGACGGGGTCGCGCCGGGGACGATCATCCGTCTCGCCGCGCCAAAGGGGGATTTCCACCTCCCCGAGCCGGTGCCGGACAAGATCCTGTTCGTCACCGCGGGAAGCGGCATCACTCCCGTGATCGGGATGCTCCGGTGGCTTGCAGCTCGCGGCGATCTCCCCGATATCGTCCACATTCATTCCGCGCCGACCCGCGAGGATGTCATCTTTCGCGAGGAGCTGGAAGCGCTCGAGGAATCGCCCGGCGGTTACACGTTGGTCCTCCAGCTCACCCGTTCCATGGGCAAGTTCGATGTGGCTCGCCTCGACGATGCCGCCCCGGATTGGCGGGAACGCGAGTGCTGGGCGTGCGGCCCCGTGGCGCTGCTCGACGACCTCGAAAACGAGTTCGAGACGCAAGAGTGTAGGGATCAGCTCCACGTCGAGCGGTTCACCATCGCCCGCACGGATCACGGCGGTGAGGGAGGCACGCTGACCTTCTCGATCTCCGACAAATCCGTGACTCTGGACGGTGCGACCACGATCCTCGAGGCGGGCGAAGAACTCGGCATCCAGCTTCCCTTCGGCTGTCGAATGGGAATCTGCCAAACCTGCGTCGTCCAACTCGCGAGCGGTTACGTCCGGGACTTGCGTACCGGCGAAGAGCGACGCGAGGGCGAACGCATTCAGACCTGTGTCAGCGCCGTGTCCGGCGAGTGCACCATCGATCACTAGGAGGCAAGACATGGCCATTACCGACATCGACGAGTACGCCCACCTGACCGAAGAGGACATCGAGAATCTCGGCGCCGAACTCGCGCAGATTCGCAAGGACATCGAGGAAAGTCGCGGGGAAAGGGATGCGAAGTACGTGCACCGGGTGATCGCCTGGCAGCGCGGGCTCGCTGCCGCCGGCCGCGCGAGCCTGTTCTTCAGCAACTACAAACCCGCATGGCTCGCGGGAACCGCGATGCTTTCGGTGGCCAAGATCCTCGAGAACATGGAACTCGGCCATAACGTGATGCACGGGCAGTGGGATTGGATGAACGACCCCGAGATCCATTCCTCCTCGTGGGAATGGGACAACACCTGCCCGAGCGTGCAGTGGAAGCATTCGCATAATTTCGTCCACCACAAGTACACCAACATCGTCGGGATGGATGACGATGTCGGATACGGGATTCTGCGCGTGACCCGCGACCAACCGTGGGAGTGGTGGAATATCGGTAACTCCTTCTACAACCTCCTACTGGGAACGTTCTTCGAGGTCGGTGTTGCGCTGCACCATGTCGAGGTCGCCAAGTTGCGCGAGAAGGAGAAGACCTGGCGTCAGGCGTTCAAGGACCTGGGCATCATCGGCCAGAAGGTGGGTAAGCAGGCCGCAAAGGACTACCTCATCTTCCCTTTGCTCGCCGGACCGAATTGGAAGAGCACGATCACGGCGAACTTCACCTCCAACATCGTGCGCAACTACTGGTCATACATGGTGATCTTCTGCGGGCACTTTCCCGACGGTGCGGAGAAGTTCACGATGGAGGAATATGAGGACGAAGACCAGGCGCGCTGGTACCTGCGTCAAATGCTCGGTTCGGCCAACTTCCATGCCGGTCCGGTGATGCGTCTCATGAGTGGCAACCTCAGCCACCAGATCGAGCACCACATGTATCCGGACCTGCCGAGCAATCGGTACGAGGAGATCGCGGTCCGCGTGCGCGACATCTGCGAACGCTACGACCTGCCGTACACGACCGGCTCGTTGCTCAACCAGTACTGGCAGTCGTTCCGCACGATCGCGAAGCTGTCCGTGCCCAATGCCATGCTAAAAGCCACCTCGGACGATGCCCCCGAAACCGCATCGGAACTCCGGTTCGCGATTCTCGAGGGCATGAACTCACACTTCGGCGTCGACCCGGCAACGGGGAAGCGGCGCGGCCTGCGCACGGCGCTCCGGGAACTGAGAAACGCGCCGGTTCGCGCGGCGAACTAGCGGCCGACCGAAGCGCTCGCTCGTCGGCGTCGGGGACCGCCGGGCTCAGACGTCGACGATTTCCGATTCTGCCGGCAGCTCTGGGGCGCCCGGGTGGCGGAACGCGAGCGGGAGCCCGTTCGCGTTCCGCCAGTCCGTGGAGTCGGTGACCTGAAGATGCACGTGCGGTTGCGTGCTGTTTCCAGAATTCCCACAGCAGGCCACCTGCTGCCCGGGCTCGACGAAATCACCATCGCGCACGCACACACTGCCGCGTTGCAAATGCGCGAGCAGGACGAAGGGCCCCTCCCCGGAAATGTCGATCACGACATAGTTGCCGGCCAGACCATGCACTCCTTCGCGCAATCGTTGCGCCTGGGTGAGTAGATATGGCACGAGCGTGAGTTGGGACCGCCGGGCGACATGGTCGTGTGCGCCGTCATACGATTCGACGATGCGGCCTGCGATCGGCGCGTTGACCGGGGCGCCGAAGCCGACGAACTTCTCCGGTGGTTCCGTGCCGAGCGCCGAGCCGAGGGATAACGGCGCGCCCCTATGGTCGTCCCCCACGGCGACGAAATCTATCGCGTACGTCGAGCCCATGAGATCCGTGCCGTGGCTCGGGATCCGGCGCGCGGGGCTGTTCCGGGCGAGCCAGCGCCCGGTAAACGGATACGACAAGACGAGGGGATCGGCGGAGGAGAGAGGCACCACTCCATAGTGCCCATGGCCGGGATACACCGCCGGAAACGACGAGGGACGTTTCGGTGAACGATTAGGCGTCGAAAGCTCGTAGCTCCCGCCGATTCAGGAACCGGGGAAGAGGAGCTTGGCGATCTCCGAATGCCGCGGCGGCTTATGTATCGGCGCGAGATCCGGGATAGAGGTGCCCTCGGTGTACACGTGTTCCTGCAGGTAGGGCACCGCGAAATCGAGTCTGCCGTGCTGGGGGCGATACATGACGCCGGCGGACACGAGCGCGGTGAGGGTGTTGTTCGCCGTCTGCTCGGTCCAGCCTAGGCGCTCGCGCACCGTGCGCGCCTCGGTGGGTAGCTCGAACTGGGCTGCCGCCGTGAGGTATTCGCGCTGGCGCTCGGTAAGCCCCTTGAGCGCCGTCCAATGCAGTTGTTGGCGCATGTGCTCGCGAAACCGCGGAATCGCAGTCGTCACGTCGTCGACGTCGACCGTTGCAGCGTCGCCCGCCTCGCGCTCGGACACCGAATCCCACAATTCTCGGCCGAAAAGCTGGATGAGGTGCGGGTTCGACTGCGTCACCTGGGCGGCGAGATCGGCGGCGTCGTCGGAGATGCGGCGTCCGGCGTCATAGAACGGGTCGAGCAGCGCCGTGCGCGTGTCCGGCAAGCCGAGAGGTCCGAGCTCGATGGATTGAGCGCGGCGCAGGAACGTGGTGCGCGGCTCCTCGAGAAGGGCGTGGACATTCGGTGGCAGCCCGGCGCCGACGAAGACGATGGGGAAGTTGTCGCGGGTCAGAGTCTGGGTCACCGCGGCGATCTCGGCGAGGTCCTCGAGCGCCTGGCGATGCATTTCGTCGACCGTGAGCAGCACGCCGGTGGGCCTGCCGGTCACGGCGGCGGCGGTGTCGACGAGCTCGCGCAGCCGCGATTCCAGCGTCGGCTTGCTCGGATGGATTTTCGTGCGTGTCGTCGAGATCTGCCCGACCGAGGCGATCTGCACGCCGGTGACCTGCGCCCGCTCGCTCTTTCCGCCTTCGAGCGTGCGGAGCATCTCGGGAATCTCGGTATGGATGATCTTCTCCACGAGAGTCGAAGACGCCGTCGTGGAAAGGGGGAGCCAGCCCTGCTCGAGCGCCGCGTCGACGGCCAGGCTGAGCAGCACGGTCTTGCCCATTCCGCGGTGCCCGCGGAGGAGGAAGTGCTCGCCGCCTCCGTCGACCATCGCATCGGTGATCCGGCCGATATGGATATCGCGCCCCGCGACGATCGGAGGCATCCGGCCGAAGCCCGGCCGAAACGGGTTGGCCTGCCGCCCGGGTGCGGCATTCGCGGTGCTCATGGACAGACCTCCCGATGACGCCGGACGCCGGATTCGCGCAAGCGATGCATGTATCGCAGTGTAGCCGCTACAGATGCTGTGGAGATGTGTATCTCGGTGTACGGCTCCGGGGCGCCACCTTCTCGATCAGAGTTCGACGACGAAGTATTGCGAGCGTGAGCGGCGTTCGGGATCCCACTCGTACAGCCTGGGCCCGGGTTCGACCTCGGCCTCCCTCGCGCCGATCTTGCGCATTGCCGCGCGCGAGCGGACGTTGGCAACGTCGGCACGCAGCCGCACGGCCGTAAAACCGTGCCGGGCAAGGGTGGCGAAAAGCGCGGCCTTGACCTTCGCATTGGCGCCGGTTCCGCGCGCCGTGAGGGACAGCCAGGTGTAGCCGACCATGCAGGTGCGCTCCGCAAGGTCCCAGTTGTAGAGGCTTGTACTGCCGAGCGGTTCGGCGGCGTTCCACACGCCGTACGTCACCCGCGGGGCGTCCTCGGCGAGGAACTGGGCAAGGCGCCCGCCCCCTGCGGGGATGGAGGTGAAGTAGTAGAACGTCTCTCGGATCGACTCGGGCGGCACCACTCCGTCGATCTCCTCGACGTCTGTGGCGTCCCCGCCGTGCTCGGGCGCGCGCAGGCGACGCAGCTCCAGCCCCTCGGCGGGGATCAGGTCGGGAAAGTCGATGGACGGAGAGTCGGACATGGCGCGAATATTACGCGCGCGGCGGCATCGGCGCGCCGATCTCTCCCGAGTCCCGGCGCAGCACGCGCAGCGAATCCTGGACGGCGACCTCGGTAAACTGCCCCGTCGCCAGAGCGCGCTCGTAGATCTCGAACGGCGGTCGGCCACCGTCCGCGGGATCGGGGAACACGTCGTGGATGAGCAGCGCTCCGCCGACCTCCACCCACGGCGCCCAGCCCTCGAAATCCGCGTGGGCGGCGGCCTCCGAATGCCCGCCGTCGATGAACACGAAGCGCGCTGGAGTCGACCACACCGACGCCGCCGCGGGCGAGGAACCGACGAGCGGGAGGACGGTATCGTCGAGCTGCGCATCCCAGAGCGTATGACGCAGGAGACCGAGGGTCTCGATGCGGCCGGTGTGCGCGTCGACGAGCTCGGCGTCGTGGTACTCCCAGCCCACCTGGTGTTCCTCGGAGCCGCGGTGATGATCGACGGTGACGATTCGGGCGCCGGCGGCGCGCGCGGCCTCCCCGAGCAGCACGGTCGAACGACCGGCGTAGGTGCCGATCTCCACGCCGACAGCGGGACGGGGGCCCTCGCCGGCGCCGACGAGATACGAGTAGGCGATCTCGTGCAGCACCCGCCCCTCGTCGAGCGGCATGAAACCCTTCGTGGACTCGAAGACGTCGAGCGCGGACTGCGGGATGGCGGGAGCGTTCATAGATTCCAACCTAGCCGGTTGCCGCCGCATGGCCTGCGACGGCGGTACGGTTGGAGACATACTTTCCGAAGGAGGCGAGGATGTCCCAGCCCGTCGCGCAGGCGCCGCAGGCGCGCGGCGATGCCGCCCTGCGTATCGCCAACATGTCCGCCCGCCGAGAAGACCGGGCGGGCGCGATGCGCGACTTCATCGCCGGGTCCCAGTTCGATGTGCTGGCGATGGACTTGCTCTCCGACGTCGCGATGGTGCGTCTCGCGGAAGAGGTATCCGTAGGTGGGGACGGCTTCGAGACCACCTTCCTCACCCAACTCGAATACGCCGTCGACATGGTCGCCGGTCGCGGCGTCACGATCGTCACCAACGCCGGCGCGCTCGCGCCCGAGACGCTCGCCGCGAAGGTGAGCGAGCTGTTGGCGGCGCGCGGAACGGACATCGCGGTGTCGTGGATCGATGCGGGGGAGTGCACTCCCGACCAGCTCGCCGGGCAGGTTCCCGCGGGCGAGCCGGAGCCGAAGGTCGCGACCGTTTCCTACGGCGCCTTCGGCATTGCGCACGCGCTCGACGGTGGCGCGCAGATCGTCATCACCGGGCGCGTGTCCCGGGAGGCGCTGGTTCTCGGCGCCGCGATCGCCCACCATGGCTGGACGCGTGACAATCTCGACGCCCTCGCCGGCGCCGTGGCCGTGGGGCATGTCATCTCTGGCGGGCCGGGCGCGACGGGCACCTCCCGCGGTTCGACCGATCAGACCCGCTCGGCGATAGACCCTGTCGCCGGGGGTTATCCCGTCGCCGAGATCCATGCCGACGGAACCGCCATCATCACTAGGCACCCCGGCGCGATGGGGTCGGTCACCGTCGGCACCGTCACCGATCAGCTCCTCGACGGGATCGGCGGGGCCCGGTATCCCTCGCCGGATGTGGTCCTGCGTATCGACAGCATCGCGATCGGCCAGGAGGGCTTCGATCGTGTCGTCCTACGCGGCGCGCGCGGAGAGCTACCACCGGATGCGCAGGCAGTCGTGTTCGTGTGGGAGACCGGGGCAGGCGATGATGCCCTCGTGCGCCGAGAGCTGCGCTGGCTCTCCAGGGAGCTTTCGACCTGCGTCGTCACGCATCCCGACGGCTCCGGTGAGCCCGTCGGCGGTCCGTTGCGCACCGCTGCGGTGGGCAAGGGCGACGCGCGCGACGCGCTGACCCTCGTGCCGGAACTCGACGCGACGGTCCCTGGCGGCCGCACCCGTCCCACCGCTCTCGGCACGCTCGCGGGCGTGCGCGTCGGTGCCGTCGGGGCGGGCTGCAATATCGCTATCTGGGTGTGGGACGACGCCGCGTTCGCGTGGTTGCGCGAGGCCTTCGACATCGCCGCGATCGAGTCGGCCCTTCCGGCCGTGTCCGGCTACGTCAAGAAACGCTACGAGCTGCCGAACCTGCGCTCGGTCAACTTTGTGGTTGACGGCGCGGCGCCGGAAATCATCTCGCGCACGATGGCCTCGATCGGCGACGAGCTGCGACGCGCCGACGTCGACGTTCCTGCTGAGATGCTCGAGGTCAGTCCCTAACCGGAGGCTGCGTCCGCGGCCGCACCTGCGTCCGACCCGTCGCCGTCTTCGCGTGGCCAGTTCCCGACGCGGAACACCCGCCCCCACTCGTCGACGAGCCGCGCGCAGGCGCGCGCCGGGGAGACTAGGAAAATACCCGAGTAGCCGCCCTCCTCGACGCGCATGGCGATCCGTTCAGCTTCTGCCTGGCTGCCTGCGCGGATGGCGATCTCGCGCCAGTCGCTGTTCGGCGAGCGCGGGTAGAGCGTGGTGGAAAAGATCTCCTGGTCTGAGTACGTGGGTGCGTGGTGGCCTCGCGTGGCGAACATGGATCCTCCTCGATTGCCGGTGCACCGCCGGTCGCGGGGTGCTGTTATCGAGAATGAGCGGCGCCGCATGGATGAACCTACGACGCCGCTCAGAGTTCGCTGTGCGCTACAGCGAAGCAGCTCCGATCACGCCTCGTCGATCATGTCCAACACCTGCTGGCGCACCTCGACGCGGCGGATCTTGCCCAGTTGGTCCTCGGCGAGCTCGTCGAAGGCGAAGAAATCGCGCGGTACCTTGTAGCGGGTGAGGTTTTCTCGGCAGTGCTTCTTCAGCGCGTCGACATCGAGCGTCGCACCGTCTGCGAGGACAACCGCGGCGACGACCTTCTCGGAGCCGTCGTCCTTGGGAACCCCGACCACGGCGACCTTCGCGATGGAGTCGACCTGCGCGATGACATCCTCGACTTCCTGCGGATGAACATTGAATCCGCCGGTGATGATCATCTCCTTGACGCGGGAGACGATCTTGATGAAGCCATCGGAATCCATGACCCCGACGTCTCCGGTGCGGAACCAGCCGTCGACGAACGACTCCTCGTTCGCCTCCGGTCGATTGAGGTACCCGCCGAATACCTGCGGGCCCTTCGCGATGATCTCGCCCTCCTCGCCGATCCCGACCTCAACGGTCGGGTCCTCGGTGCTCACGAACTTGATGTCGGTATCGGGAATCGGCAGCCCGATGTAGCCAGGGCGACGGTCCTCGTTCGCCGGATTGATGACGAGAATCGGCGAAGTCTCCGACAGCCCGTAGCCTTCGATGAGCACGCTTCCCGTCGTGTCCTCCCACCGCTCGATGACGTCGGTCGGAAGTGAAGCCGCACCGGAGAACGCCGCGCGCACGTTATCCAGCGCGTAGCCCTTGGACTCGGCGATATCGAGGATCGTGTTGTAGAGCGCTGGCACGCCGGGCACCCACGTGAGCGAGTGTTTCTTCAGCGTGTCGGTGAGCAGTTCCTTGGTGGGCGAGGGCAGCAGCACGATCTGACCGCCGATGAACGGCGCGAGGGTCATGTTGAGCGTGAGGCCGTAGGCATGGAACATCGGCAGCGCTGCGAGCATGACGTGCTGGATGTCCTCGCGCAGCGTGGGCACCCACGCGATGCCCTGCTTGACGTTGGCGCGCAGGTTCTCGTGGGTGAGCGGCACACCCTTCGGCTTGCCCGTGGTGCCGGAGGTGTAGAGCATGAGCGCCGCCGCGGACTCGGACACTTCGGCGGCCTTCGTGACCTTCTTGCCCTTGCGCACCGACGCCTTGTCCATGAGCTTGTTGAAGTCCTCGTGCCGCGGCGCGTGCTCGCTGAGCTGGGCGCGCATCTTGCGCAGTGGCGGCAGCGGAAGCGCGAGCGGGATCCGCTTCGACAGCGGCATCTCGGCAATGAGGTCGACCGCGATGATCGTCTCGACGGGAGCCTCGGATGCGACCTTGTCGATGACGTCGGCGGCCTTGTTCCATACGACGGCGACCTTGGCGGCATGGTCCTGGAATGGTGCGGTGAGCTCGGCGGCCGTATACAGCGGGTTGTGTTGGACCGCGCACGCCCCCAGCGACAGCGTCGCCCAGAACGCGATGACGTTCTGTGGGCTGTTGGGTAGCACGATCGCGACCGTGTCCCCGGAGCGCACGCCCTTGGCGTGGAGGACCGCGGCGAAGCGGTGCACCTTCTCGCCGAGCTCGCCGTACGTGGTCGACTTGCCGAAGAACGACAGTGCGCTGCGCTTGCGGTACTTCTTGACCGCCTCCCCGAACGTGTCGACAAGGGTGTCGTGGCCGTAATCGAGATGCAGCGGCACCCCGTCGGCGTACGAGTTCTTCCAGATCTTGTCGGTGGTGTCGGCGATCGTGCTCACAGGCGATCCTCCAGGGTGCTCTAGGCGGATGTGGTTCTTCGTTCTATATCCGACAACGTACCTGTGAATTCCCAGATAATGCGCCTCGTTAGATCGCGCGACGAAGCGCGCGAGCGGCCTGCGTTGTGTGCACTAATCGGAGGCCGCATCCGTGGCAGCGTCCCATACCGTCTGCCATTTTGCCGCCAGTGAGTCGATGTTCTCGTGGGCATTGAGCCCGCTGGGCTGGGGGACCGCCCACAATCGCACGCCGCCCGGCCAGCCCCCGATCGCCGTGGTGTCCTGTTCGCCGAGGACGGCTTTCCGGTCGTCGAAAGCCACCCGGAACGCGGTGATTCCCGCGACCGCGACGACATCGGGGCGTAGCTGCGGCAGTCGCTCCACCAGTCGGCGGCCGCCCGCTCGCAGTTCGTCCTTGCTTAGTTCGTCCGCGCGCGTCGTCGCCCGTCCGACGAGGTTGGTGATTCCGATTCCGCGGAGCGCGAGGTGGCGTGCGTCGTCATCGGACAATCCCAACGAGGCGTCGATCTGGTGCCCGGTCAGGCCTGCGCGGTGGAGGGATGGCCAGAAACGGTTTCCGGGCCTGGCAAAGGGGCCGTTGACGGCGGCCGTCCACAACCCCGGATTGACCCCGACTATGAGCATGCGCAGCCGGGTCCCGGGTGCGGGAAGAACGTCGTCGATGGCGTCGGGGTTCGGCGTGGCGAATGCCGGCAGGTCGGCGTTGGTGGGCTTGCGCCCTCCCATCGGGGAGGGGCGGCGTGGGAGAAATGGTTCTGACATCGCTTCCATGGTGACACGCGATCGCGCAGGGGAGGCCCAATAACGGTTAGTGCTAATTCACTGGAATCTCGGCACCGTGGGCTGTAATGTGGCGCTCATCACGTAGAAGCACAGACTTTCGTCAAAGGAAGGCACTCATGGCCGAGCTTCGCAGGGTTACCCATTACATCGACGGCAAGCGAGCAGAGGGAGGAGGCGGCCGCGAGGCCGAGGTGCTCAACCCGAGCGTGGGGCGCGCGCAGGCGCTCGTCCCGCTCGCTTCGAGGGCGGAGGTCGATGACGCCATCGCCCGCGCCGCGAAGGCGCAACCCGGCTGGGCAGCGACCAACCCGCAAAAGCGCGCCCGCGTGCTCATGCGCTTCGTGGACCTCGTCAACGCCCATGCCGACGAGCTCGCCGAGCTCTTGTCGATCGAGCACGGCAAGACGGTGCCCGATGCGCATGGCGATATCCAGCGCGGCCTCGAGGTCATCGAGTTCTGCATCGCCGCCCCGCACCTGATCAAGGGTGAGTACTCGCAGGGCGCAGGGTCGGGAATCGATGTGTACTCGATGCGCCAGCCCCTGGGTGTCGTCGCCGGGATCACCCCGTTCAACTTTCCGGCGATGATCCCATTGTGGAAGCTCGGGCCCGCGCTGGCCTGCGGTAACGCGTTCATCCTCAAGCCGTCCGAACGGGATCCTTCTGTTCCCGTCCGGCTGGCCGAGCTGCTCACAGAGGCGGGCCTGCCCGACGGCGTGCTGCAGGTCGTGCACGGCGACAAGGAGGCGGTCGATGCGATCTTGGAGAACGAGACCGTCCAGGCCGTGGGCTTCGTCGGCTCGACGCCGATCGCGCAGTACATCTACACGGAGGCCGCTCGCAACGGCAAGCGCGCCCAGTGCTTCGGCGGCGCGAAAAACCATGCGATCGTCATGCCCGATGCCGACCTCGACCAGGCCGCCGACGCGCTGGTCGGCGCAGGGTTCGGCTCCGCCGGCGAACGCTGCATGGCCATCTCGGTGGTCGTGCCCGTCGGCGAGAAGACCGCCGATGCCCTCGTGGAGAAGATCGCGGAGAAGACCCGCGAACTTCGCGTGGGCCACAGCCACGATTCGAAGGCCGACTACGGTCCGCTCGTGACGTCGGAGGCACGCACTCGCGTGGAGAACTACATCGCCGCGGGCGAATCCGAGGGCGCCACCGTGGTCATCGATGGTCGCGGTGCCGGAGCCGCCGACGCCGAGTTCGAGGGCGAATCACTGGGGGAGGGCTACTTCATCGGTCCCACACTCTTCGACAACGTCACCTCCGACATGTCGATCTACACCGACGAGATCTTCGGCCCGGTCCTCTCGGTCGTCCGCGCCGAGGACTTCGAGCAGGCGCTCGCGCTGCCGAGCGAACACGACTACGGCAACGGCGTGGCGATCTTCACCCGCGACGGAGACACCGCGCGCGAATTCGTCGACCGCGTGCAGGTGGGCATGGTCGGCGTCAACATGCCGATTCCCGTGCCGATCGCCTACCACACCTTCGGCGGCTGGAAGAAGTCCGGATTCGGCGACCTCAATCAGCACGGCACCGAGGGAATCAAGTTCTATTCGAAGGTCAAGACCGTGACCCAGCGGTGGCCGTCCGGCGTCAAGGAAGGCGCCAGCTTCGTCATGCCGCTCATGGACTAGCGACCCACTCGCGTCACAGTAACGTCAAGAAAGGGGACCCGTTCCCTCATGCCAGTGATGACCCCCGACGAGCAAGCGATCGTCGACGCGACCGCCGAGTTCGCGCGCAAGCGCATCGCCCCCAAGGCCCTCGAATGGGACCTGGACAAGCACTTTCCGAAGGACGTGATCCGCGAATCCGCGCACATGGGCGTGGCCGCGATCTACACGTCCGAAGAGCATGGCGGCTCGGGGATGCGTCGCCTCGACGGCGTGCGCATTTTCGAAGAACTCTCCCGCGGGTGCGCGGCTACCGCCGCCTATCTGTCGATCCACAATATGTGCACGTGGATGATCGACGAGTTCGGCACCGACGCCCAGCGTGCCGAGTGGATCCCGAAGTTGGCAACGATGGACCTGTTCGCCAGTTACTGCCTCACCGAACCCGGGGCCGGCTCGGACGCGGCGGCACTGAGCACGAAGGCCGTGCGTGACGGCGAGGAGTACGTGCTCACCGGGACCAAGCAGTTCATCTCCGGTGCCGGGGATAGCGATCTCTACGTAGTCATGGCGCGCACGGGAGACTCCGGGCCGAAGGGGATCTCCGCGTTCCTTGTCAGCGCGGATATGCCCGGCGTCGACTTCGGTCCGAACGAGAAGAAGATGGGCTGGCACGCGCAGGCCACCCGACAGGTGATTCTCGAGCAGGTACGCGTCCCAGCGGCCAATCTCATCGGAGAGACCGAGGGGACCGGGTTCACCATCGCGATGCGCGGACTCAACGGCGGCCGTATCAACATCGCCGCCTGCTCGCTCGGCGCCGCGACCGAGGCGTATTCGAAGGCCGTGAACTATGTACGCGAACGCGAGGCCTTCGGCCAGACACTCGCCGACCAACCGACGGTCCGTTTCGCGCTGGCCGAGATGGCGACCAAGCTGGAAGCCTCTCGACAGATGTTGTGGCGCGCCGCCCGCGCCCTCGATGACAAAGACCCCGACCACGTCGAGCTGTGCGCCATGGCGAAGATGTTCGTCACCGAGACCTGCTGGGACGTCGCCGACCAGGCACTCCAACTCTTCGGCGGTTATGGCTACCTGCACGAATACGGGGTGGAGAAGATCCAACGCGATCTGCGAGTCCACCGCATCCTCGAAGGAACCAACGAAATCATGCGCATGGTGGTCGGCCGGACCGTCGCCACGCGCGGACTGGGAGCATGATGAGCACGATCGCATTTCTCGGACTCGGAAACATGGGCGGGCCCATGGCCGCAAATCTCCTGGCCGCAGGGCACGCCGTGCGCGGCTTCGACCCCGCGCCCGCGTCGCTTGAGGTCGCCGTTTCCGCGGGGGCGACCGGATGCGACAGCGCCGCCGACGCTGTGCGCGGTGCCGACGTCGTCATCACGATGCTGCCCAACGGCGCACTTGTCTCCCAGGTCTACGACGAGATCCTCGGTACGGCCACCGACGGCGCATTGTTCATCGACAGCTCCACTATCTCCGTCGACGATGCCCGCGCGACCGGCGAACGCGCCCGCGCCGCCGGTTTCGCCCACATCGATGCGCCTGTGTCCGGTGGGGTCAAGGGCGCCACCGCGGGGACGCTCGCATTCATGGTCGGCGGCTCGGACGAGGAGTTCTCTCGCGCGAAAGAGGTCCTCGAGCCGATGGCCGGCAAGATCGTGCACTGCGGCATTCCCGGCTCGGGGCAGGCCGCGAAGCTCTGCAACAACATGATCCTCGCCGTCCAGCAGATCGCAGTCGGCGAAGCCTTCGTGCTCGCCGAAAAGCTCGGCCTCTCCGACCAGGCGCTCTACGACGTCGTCACCGGCGCGACCGGCAACTGCTGGGCGCTCGAGGTCAACTGCCCCGTCCCCGGACCCGCCCCGTCGTCCCCGGCGAACAACGATTTCCGCCCGGGCTTCGCCGCCGGGCTCATGCGCAAGGACCTCGGCCTTGCGATGGACGCCGTCGAATCCGCCGGCACGACCGCGCCGATGGGCGCTGCGGCGGCCGCGATGTACAGCGAGTTCGCCGAGGACAACGCCGACAAGGACTTCAGCGCGATCATCGGCAAGCTCCGCGGATAGAAGAATAGAGAACATGTCCACGCAAACCCACTTCCGACCCAGCGACTCCGAGGCGCTGGGCGCCGCCTTCCGCGAGCTGCACAAGCGCAGCGAATTCGACGTCGTCTTCGGCGGGGAATGCGTCGAAGGATCCGTCGCGCTCGACAACGTCATCGGTGGGCGCAGCCAGGCGCTGCGAGAAGTCGAGGTGGAGAGCGGGCGCGGGCTCGGAGGCCGGGTGCTCAAGACCCGGCGCCCGGCCGAGGTTCGCGACTACGAAAACTGCGACGCCATCACGACGCACTACCGCCACGCCGTCAATCGCGAGGGCCTGCGCACGATCATCGCCATGCCCGTCGTGGTCGGTGGGAGAGTGCGCGCGATGCTCTACGGCGGCCTGCGCGCGGTATCCTCGCTAGGCGACGCCACTCACAAGGTGTTCGCGGGCGCCGCGAACAGCCTCGCCATCGAATACCGGGTGCGCGACGACGTCGACCGGCGCCTGTCCATGGCCGAGGTGGCATCGGCGGAGGTCCGGCACGGGCTGGAATCGACCGACCGTGAGCGCCTGCGCCTGCTCCACGGCGAGCTCCACGCCATCGCCGCCGAACTCGGCGACAACGACCTCGGGCGCAGAATTCTCGCCGCCGGCGACTCACTCGTCCGCGTCGGAATGGGGCAAAGCGCCGCAACGTGTGACGCAGGCGCACCACCGGGAATGACGTCGGAGGGTCGCAAATTGTTGTCCCCGCGAGAAATCGCCGTCCTCAGCCAGGTGGCGCTGGGTTGTTCGAATGCGGAGGTCGCGGTGCGGCTTTCGCTGTCCCCGGACACGATCAAGACCTACATGCGCAACATTTCCGGCAAGCTCGAGACGCGTTCTCGGATGGAGTCCGTGGCCCGGGCGCGGCTGCTCGGTTACCTGCCGTAAACCCTCTACTTTCGGGTTTAAAAACTGTGGTCTGCATCACATTAGGATTTCGTTATCGCCGGTATGAGGCGATAGACGCCAATCACTGCGCCGGCCACCAGCGGGCGCCGTCACGCCCGAGGGGTAACCACGATGCACACCCACGAACCCACCTCCTACCAACCGGACTCCCCGCCACCGCAAAGGGAAGAAAATCCCAAGAAGGTCTCACTCGCCAGAGTGGCCGCCGCGAGCTCCATTGGTACCACGATCGAGTTCTATGATTTCTTTATCTATGGCACTGCGGCTGCCCTGGTATTTCCCCACGTATTCTTCGCCGACCAAGATCCGGCGACTGCGACCCTCGCTTCATTCGCGACCTTCGCAGTAGCGTTCTTCGCCCGTCCCGTCGGTGCGATTGTCTTCGGTCACTTCGGCGACAACATCGGCCGCAAACGCACTCTCGTGTGGACCCTTCTGATCATGGGAATCGCAACAGTATTCATCGGACTGCTCCCCGGGTATGACACCGGTGCATTCGGCCTATTCTCAGATGGCATCGGTATCTGGGCGCCGATATTGCTTGTGCTCTGCCGGTTCTTCCAGGGCTTCGCCGTAGGCGGCGAGTGGGCCGGGGCGACGCTGCTCACCGCGGAGTACGCTCCCAAGGGCCGTCGTGGGATGATGGGAATGTGGCCGCAGCTCGGCCCTGCCTTCGCCTTCTGCCTCTCCTCGGGAACTTTCCTCCTCTTCACCTTCGCCGCCTCGGGCGAGATGGATGCCGACAGCGCGTTTCTGCAGTACGGCTGGCGTATTCCGTTCATTCTGTCAGCAGCTCTCGTCGCGGTCGGGCTGTGGATCAGGCTCGCCGTCGAAGAAACCCCGGTATTCAAGACCGTCGAGATTCGTCAGACCACCGAGACCGTACGACGCCTGCCGTTCCTCGATGCGATCAGGCACCAGTGGAAAGAAATTCTCATCGCCGGCGGCGCTCTGGCCTCACTATTCTCGCTTTTCTACATGGGCACCTCTTTCCTCACCAGCTATGGCACAGCCAATCTCGGGCATTCGCGTGCATTCGTGCTCGCGATGGGCATGATCGGTTCGGTGTTGTTCGGCGCCGCAATCGTGGCCTCGGCGATGTGGTCCGACACAATCGGACGCCGCAAGGTGATCGGAGCATCCTGCGTGCTCGCCGTCCCCTGGACGCTGTGCCTGTTCCCTGTGCTCGACAGCGGTTCGCCGGTGGCTTTCGCGGCCGGCCTGTGGATCACCCTCATCATTTTCGGCATCGCCTACGGGCCAACAGGGGCTGCACTGCCAGAAATGTTCCAGGCGCGCTTCCGCTACACCGGGGCGGGTCTTGGATACAACCTCGCGGGAATCCTGGGCGGAGCAATCCCGCCCCTCATTGCCGCACAGCTCGTCGGAAGCGGGGACAGCTTCGGTGTTGGCATCATGCTTGCGGTGCTTTCGGGCATATCGGTGTTGTGCGTGGTCGCCATGCACGAGTCCTCGCGCAACGACATCAATGCCGGGGCGCAAGACGAGAGCGACGAGGAATCGGCCACGCTTGTCACCTAGTTGCGACCGACGCCGAGCGGGCCTTGCGGTGAGGGTGCTTGCTGCAAGGCGCGCGGGTGCGATCACGACGTGGCGAGCTTATCCAGTCCCAGAACTGCGCAGTTCGACTTTCCGGATCTTGCCCGTCGCGGTCTTGGGGAGCTCAGTGACGATGTGCACCTCCCGCGGGCGCTGCGCGCTCGACAGTCGTTGCGCGCCGAATTCGAGGATCGATTCGATGAGCTCGACCTCGGCCGGCGCACCGGTGCCGGGCACGATGACCGCCACGACCTGTTCGCCCCATTTATCGTCCGCCCGGCCGATCACCGCAACCTCCGCGATGTGCGGATGATCCGCGAGTATGCGCTCGACCTGAAGGGAAGACACGTTTTCCCCTCCGGACTTGACCACGTCCTTGACCCGGTCGGCGAACCACACCACGCCGCTCGAATCGATCCGGCCGAGGTCCCCGGAGTGCATGTATCCGCCGGCGAACGCCTCGGCGTTGGCGCCCGGGTTATTCCAATACCCCTCCATCACGGTCGGGCCGCGATAGGATAGCTCGCCATCGGTGTCCGCGCCGAGAACGTCGGGGCCGCCGGGCGTGGTAATGGCGTGGAACGTCGACGGGGACGGATGTCCCCAGGCGCCGGCCTTGTCCGGATAGTCCTCCGGCCACTGCAGCACCGTCGCCGGGGTGCACTCGCTCATGCCCGAACCGAGCACGATTTCCGCCTGCGGTATCGCCGCCGATAAGCGGGAATAGGCCTCTTCCGACATCGGCGCCATCGCGTACACGACATGGTCGAGGGAGGCGAGCGATGTCCCGGAGGACTCGGCCTCGGCGACGGCGGCCTCCAGCATCATCGGCAGCGCCAAGATCATGTTCGCCTCCACCTCGGCGATGGCCTCCACAAATGTCGCGGGGTCGAAACCGGGTAGGAGGCGAATCCTGCCGCCGACGCTGAGGTAGCTCATCAGGACCCCGTTGAGTCCCGCGGTGTGAAACAGCGGCAGCGCGAGTACCGTCGACGCCCCTTTCGCACCCCACGATCCGCCGAACAACACCGCGTTCGTCAGACCTGCGAATGACACCGCCAAATGGCTCGTGAGCACGCCCTTCGGTCGGGACGTCGTGCCGGAGGAATACAGGCACTGGACGATCTGTCGGTCGGTGATGATCGTGTCCAGCGCGCCGTCATCGGAGCTCAGCACATCCTCGCAACGATGCAGCTCGGCAGGAGAACCGTCGATCGGATCCAACGACTGCCCTGCGGGCAGATGGGTGACGACGACGTGGGTGATTGCCGGAGCGAAGGCCAGCCCCTGCGTGATCAGGGGAAGTAGCGACGCGTGCACCACGAGGACTCGGGTGCCGGAATCGGTGAGCGCGTGCAAGATGTTCTCCGCGCCGGCGAGAAGGTTGACCGGCAGCGCGACCATACCCGCCTTTGCCGCGGCGAAGTAGGTGGCCACGAACTCTCGCGAGTTCGTGGAGAAGATCGCCACCGGCTCGGTCTCCTCGATTCCCAGTGAAAGTAGACCGCGGGCGAAGCGGTTGGAGTTCGATTCCAGCTCGGCGTAGGTCCATGAGCCGTCGTCGTCGATCAGGGCGGTCCTGGGGCCGAAGGATTGCGCCCCGCGCGAGGGGATGTCGCCGACGCTGCAGCGCCGCGCGAGGGCGTGGGCGGACGGGTCGATGCCGGAAAGGTCGAGTTCCATGGCTACTCCGATGCTGTGGTGTGTATCACAACTCCAGTGTGCGGATGCATTGCGAGAAAAGCAAGCAATCATGATTGCTTTTTTCGCGGATAGGGTGCATGGTGGATTTCGTGACGGACAACGATGTGACCCACGGCATAAGGCAGAGCCCGGCCCCGCTGGACGGCGCGCTGGACACACTGGCCGCACTCGGTCGACAGCTCGACGAGCTCGTTGCGGCAGCGGGGGATGAAGGCTGGCATGCCGACACTCCCGCCGAGGGATGGGATGTGGCGACGCAAATCGCGCACCTCCACTGGACCGACCGGGCGTCGCTCGCGGCGATAGGGGACAAGGCGGAATTCGACGCGCTCGTCGAAGGTGCGATGGCCGACCCCGAGGGCTTCGTCGACTCAGGGGCCAGGGAGCTGGCGCTCCTGCCGCGCGACGAGCTCGTGGCAAAGTGGCGTGCGGGAAGGGATGAGCTGGTTGCTCGGCTCGAATCCCTCGATCCGGGAACGCAGATCGCCTGGTTCGGCCCACCTATGCGGCCGAAGTCGATGGCCGTGGCGCGCATCATGGAGACCTTCGCCCACGGATACGACGTCGCCGACGGTCTCGCCGAGGTACCGCCGGGCGCCCCGGTGGCGAGCCGCGCCCCGGGCTTCAAGGGAACCCCGGCAGAGATCGCCGCGCTGGCTCTCGTCGCCCGCATCGGGTACCGCACGCGGAACTTCTCCTATCAGATGAACGGCGAGGAACCGCCCGTCTCGGATCTCGGTCTCACCCTCGCCGCACCGGATGGCGGCACGGTGACTTTCGGCCCCGAGGACGCGGAGCAGACCGTCACCGGCTCACTGCGCGACTTCTGCCTCCGCGTCACCCAGCGCATCGCCTTACGCGACACCGATCTCGTCGCAACCGGAGCCGACGCCCGCCGCTGGCTCGACATCACTCAAGCGTTCGCCGGGATGCCCGGCAAAGGAAGGGACTGATCATGTCCACCGGCACAAGGCCCGTGCGCATCGGCAACTGTTCGGGGTTCTACGGGGACCGCTTCGCCGCGATGGAGGAAATGCTGAGCGGCGGTGACCTCGACGTCATCACCGGCGACTACCTCGCCGAACTCACCATGCTCATCCTCGGCAAGGACACCCTCCGCGACCCCGATCTCGGATACGCGAGGACATTCCTCCGCCAGCTCGACGACTGCCTGGCCCTCGCGCTCGACAAGGGTGTTCGCATCGTCGCCAACGCCGGCGGGCTCAACCCGCACGGTCTCGCCGCCAAGGTTCGCGAGCTCGCCGCGGCCCAGGGGCTCGACGCTCCCGTTGCGGTCGTCGACGGCGACAACCTCATCGAGCGCAGAGACGAGCTCGGCGTGCCGGGTGCGATGACCGCGAACGCCTACCTCGGTGGGTTCGGAATCGCGCGCGCCCTGGAGGAAGGCGCCGCCGTCGTCATCACCGGACGCGTCACCGACGCCTCACTCACCGTCGGACCCGCTGCATGGTGGCACGGGTGGGGGCCGGAACGCCTCGACGAGATAGCCGGGGCGATGGCCGCCGGGCACGTCATCGAATGTGGCACGCAGGCCACCGGCGGCAATTACGCATTCTTCGATGACGGCGAGGTAGGCGACCTCCTGTGGCCGGGCTTTCCGCTGGCGGAGGTCGCGGAAAACGGCGATGCGGTGATCGCCAAGCATCCGGGAACCGGCGGCGCTGTGACGGTGGGAACCGTCTCGGCGCAACTGCTCTACGAGGTCGCCTCGCCCAGCTATTTCGGCCCCGACGCCACTTTGCGGCTCGATACGATCGACCTGTTCCAGGAGGGCCGTGACCGGGTGCTCATCTCCGGGTGCCGAGGCGATGCGCCTCCCGAGACGTACAAGGTCGCCACGACTACGGTCGGCGGATGGCGCAACGAGATGACCTTCCTGCTCACCGGCCTCGATATCGAGGCCAAGGCGGCGCTCGTCGAAACACAGCTTCGCGCGCGGCTCGACCCGGCGCCGGAGCACCTGGAATTTCGTCTCGCCCGCACCGATCATCCCGACGCAGACACCGAAGCGGCGGCCTCGGCGCAACTCACTGTCGTCGCACGAGACAAAGACGCCGCTAGTGTCGGCAAACCCTTCTCGGCCGCAGCGGTCGAGCTCGCGCTCGCCAGCTACCCCGGTGCAACGCCCACCGCGCCTCCCGGCAAGGGCGGCCCGTTCGGCGTCTACGAACCCAAATTCATCGACGTCACCACCGTCGAACACCGCCTCACGCTGCCCGGCGGCGAAGAGATCGTCATCGATCCGTCGCCCCTGGCGGGCGAACCATCGCGGGTAGACGAGACAAAGGTCGAGCAGGAAGGCTCCGGCGGAGTTGTGCCCGAGGTGGGCGGCGGCAGTGTCCGCGCCCCGCTCGGCCGGGTAGCTGCCGCGCGGTCTGGGGACAAGGGCGGCGACGCCAACATCGGCGTGTGGGTGCGCACCGACGAGCAATGGCAGTGGCTGCGCACCGCCCTCACTACCGAGGTGCTGCGCGAGCTGCTCCCCGAGGCCCGTGAACTCGATATCGAGCGCCACGAGCTGCCGAACCTGCGGGCGCTGAATTTCGTGGTCCACGGCATCCTCGGACGCGGCGTCGCCGAGGGCTTTCGCTTCGACCCCCAGGCAAAGGGCCTCGCCGAGTGGCTGCGCTCGCGCGTCGTCACCATTCCCGCGCACCTCCTTCCCGCCGGATACGATCCCCGAGATGACGGGGTGAGCGCGAAATGAGCACCACCGACTACTGGACCTCTGACCACGTCCGCGACCTCGCCGAGATGGTCACCGGATTCGCGCAGCGCGAGATCCTCCCGAACCAGGACGCATGGGAGCGCGACGGCCGGCTGCCACGGGAACTTCACCGCAAGGCCGGCACCCTCGGGCTGCTCGGCGCGAGCTTCCCGCACGACGTGGGCGGCGAGGGCGGGGATATGCGCGACTCCGTCGTCATCTGCGAGGCGTTGCATACCGCCGGGGTCTCCGGCGGGGTGTTCGCGTCCCTGTTCACGTGCGGCATCGCGCTGCCGCACATGGCGCAGGCGGGCTCGCCTGCACATATCGAGCGCTGGGTCCGGCCCACGCTGGCGGGGGACAAGATCGGGTCGCTGGCCATCACCGAACCCGGTGGCGGATCTGACGTCGGACACCTGCGCACTCGGGCCGTCCGCGATGGTGACCACTTCGTCATCGACGGCGCGAAGACGTTCATCACGTCGGCGCCCCGCGCGGACTTCCTCGTCGTCGCGGCACGCACCGGAGGCGAGGAATTGCGCGGCGCGGCCGGACTCAGCCTCGTCGTAGTCGAGCGCGATACCCCGGGACTACACGTGTCCGAACCGCTGGCGAAGATGGGGTGGCGCGCCTCGGATACAGGCGAAATCTCCTTCGACGGATGTAGAGTCCCCGCCGAGAATCTCATCGGCGAGGCCAATTCCGGCTTCGCCCACATCGCCGGCGCCTTCGTCACCGAACGCATCGCGCTCGCCGCGCAGGGGTACTCGCACGCCCAGCGTTGCCTCGACATCACGCTCGACTGGGCGCGCACGCGAGAGACGTTCGGTGCCGCGCTCATCACCCGCCCCCAGATCCAGGACAGTCTCGCCGAGATGCACCGCCGGATCGAGGTCGCGCGGACCTACACCCGGCACGTCGCCGATCTCTATGTCTCCGGACACGACGCCATCGCCGAGGTGTGCCACGCGAAAAATACCGCCGTGGAATGCGCCGAATGGGTCGCGAACAAGGCGCTTCAATTGCACGGAGGCCTCGGTTTCATGGAAGACACCGAGGTCAACCGCCAGTACCGCGATGTTCGCCTGCTCGGTATCGGCGGAGGCACTACCGAAATCCTCACCACGCTCGCAGCCCGCAGATTGGGGTTTGACCGATGACCATATTGAAATCGAACGTCGACACCGGCGCCGAGGAATTCCGCGCCGCCCGTGAGGTCATGCTCACCCGCTGGGACGAGATCGCCGCCGAACACGCCAAGGCACTCGAGGGCGGCGGCGAGGCGAAACTCGCCAGGCACCGCAGCCGCGGAAAACTCACCGCGCGCGAACGCATCGACTCGATTCTCGACGTCGGCTCCCCGTTCCTCGAAGTCGGCGCGCTCGCCGGGTGGGGGTCGGACTTTCACGTCGGCGGTTCGGTGATCGCGGGCATCGGCACCGTCTCCGGCGTCGAATGCCTACTCGTCGCCAACGACCCGACGATCCGTGGCGGCACCTCGAACCCGTGGACGCTGCGCAAGACGCTGCACTGCAATCACATCGCCGAACGCAACAACCTGCCGGTGATCAGCCTCGTCGAATCCGGCGGCGCCGACCTGCAGACACAGAAGGAGGTGTTCATCCCCGGCGGGCAGATCTTCCGTGACCTCACCCGCCTGTCGAAGAAGGGGATACCCACGATCGCCGTGGTCTACGGCAACTCCACAGCGGGCGGTGCCTACATCCCGGGAATGAGCGACCACACCGTCCTCATCGACGGCCAGTCCAAGGTGTTTCTCGCCGGTCCTCCGCTGGTCAAGGCCGCCACGGGAGAGATCGCCGACGACGAGACACTCGGCGGCGCCGGCCTCCACGCGCGCGAATCGGGGCTCGGCGACTACCTCGCGGCCGACGAGCTCGACGCCGCGCGCATCGCGCGCGGCATCGTCCGCCGGCTCGGCCACTCCAAGCAGGGCCCGGCGCCCCGGCCGGCATTCGACGAGCCGCTCTACGACCCCGAGGAGCTGCTCGGCATCGTCGGCGAGGACCTCAAGGTTCCCGTCGATCCGCGCGACGTCATCGCCCGCGTCGTCGACGGTTCCGACTTCGATGAATTCAAACCCCTCTACGGTTCCTCGCTGGTCACCGGTTGGGCCGAGATTCACGGATATCCGGTCGGGATTCTCGCCAATGCACGCGGCATCCTGTTCTCCGAGGAGGCGCAGAAGGCGACGCAGTTCATCGAGCTCGCCAACCGCTACGACCGCCCGCTCATCTTCATGCACAACACCACCGGCTACATGGTCGGCTCCGAATACGAGCGCGGCGGGATGATCAAGCACGGTTCGATGATGATCAACGCCGTCGCCAACTCCGAGGTGCCCCACATCTCGCTCATCACCGCGGCGTCGTACGGCGCCGGCAATTACGGCATGTGCGGCCGGGCATTCGACCCGAGATTCCTGTTCACCTGGCCGAGTGCGAAGTGCGCCGTCATGGGTTCGGAGCAATTGGCGGACGTCGTGACCACGGTCGCCTCCGGCGCCGCGGCCTCGCGGGGAACGCCGATCAGCGAGTCGGACCTCGCCGCGATGCGCGACTTCGCGGTGGCCCAGGTCGAGGAGCAATCGACCCCGTTGTTCCTGTCGGGATTGCTGTATGACGACGGAGTGATCGACCCCAGGGACACCCGCGCAGTCCTGGCCCTGAGCCTGTCCGCGATCCACACCGCGCCCGTAGAGGGCACGGATTCCTTCGGCGTTTTCCGGATGTGAGGCGAGCATGATTTCGACGACCACCAACAACACGCACGCGCATGATTTCGAGCGTGTCCTCATCGCCAATCGCGGCGAGATCGCCCGCCGCATCATCACCACCGCCCGCGAGATGGGTCTGGGCACGGTGGCTGTATTCACCGCCGCCGACGCCGCCTCCCCACACGCCACCGAGGCCGACCTCGCGGTTGAGCTCACCGGCGACACGCTCGCCGACACCTACCTCTCGGCCGAGGCGCTCATCGACGCCGCCCGCGCGTCGGGAGCGGACGCGGTCCACCCGGGCTACGGCTTCTTGTCCGAGAACGCCGACTTCGCCCGGGCCGTCATCGGCGCAGGTCTCACGTGGATCGGGCCGGACCCGGACGCGATCATCGCGATGGGCTCGAAAATCTCGGCGAAGGAACTCATGGGAGAGGCCGGGGTGCCGCTGCTCACCGACCTCGACCCGGCTACCGTCACCGACGCGGAATTCCCCGTCCTCATCAAGGCCTCCGCCGGCGGAGGCGGGCGCGGAATGCGCGTGGCCCGCACACGCTCCGAGCTCGACGCCCAGGTAGCCGAAGCCAAACGTGAGGCGAAGAGCGCTTTCGGCGACGACGCCGTGTTCTGCGAGCGCTACCTCGAGACCGGCCACCACGTCGAGGTGCAGATCATGGCCGATCGGAACGGCACCGTGTGGGCGGTGGGTGAGCGCGAGTGCTCGATCCAGCGTCGCCACCAGAAGATCATCGAGGAATCACCGTCCCCGCTCGTCGAGCGACTCCCGCACGTGCGCGATGCGCTGTTCGAGGCGGCCCGGGCGGCGGCGAGCGCGATCGGGTACATCGGCGCGGGGACGGTCGAATTCCTCGCCACCGACGACGGCGAGTTCTTCTTCCTCGAGGTCAACACCCGACTCCAGGTCGAACATCCCGTCACCGAGGCGACGAGCGGATTGGATCTCGTGCGGTTGCAGTTCGAGATAGCCGCCGGCGCCCCGCTGCCCGCGGACGAGCCGCCGCGCTCGGCGGGACACGCCATCGAGGCACGGCTCTACGCCGAGGTCCCCGCCGCCGACTATCGACCTGCGGCGGGCACGCTGCATGCCCTCGAGTTGCCGGGCCGGGCGCACCGCTTCCGCAGCCCCCACGGCGAGCGGGCGTACGTGCGCATCGACTCCGCGGCCGGCGAGGGGCCGCTCGAAGTCGGTACCGACTACGACCCGATGATCGCGAAGATCATCACCTTTGCCCCCACGCGCGCCGACGCCGTCCGCGCGCTCGCCGCGCAGATCCGAGGTGCCCGGATTCACGGCATCGACACGAACCGCGACCAGCTCGTGCGGATCCTCGACCACCCGGATTTCGCCGAGGGCACCGCGTCCACCGCGTTCCTCGGAGAAGCCGGCGAGGAGGTCCTCGCGCCCGTGGTCGCAGGGGAAGAGCTGGGCCGATGCGCGGTCGCCGCCGCGCTCGCCATCGAGGCCGGCGAGTCCCGCGCGACGTCCGCCGTCATCGCAGCCCATCCCTCGCTGCGCGGATTCCGCAATGTCGGTGCCGCCGAGCGGGCCACCGAGCTCGTGCCCGCGACCGGCGCGGAAGCCCCGGCGGTGCGTGCCGTGCTCACGGCCCGCCGCGCGGGCGCCGAGCCCGAATTCGCCCGGACCGTCGCCGCCAGATCCACCCATGACGCCGGAGGCCCTGCGCGCCCCTGGAGTATCGCGCTCGCCTCGGGGCAGGCCACCGCCGGAGAGGACGAGCTCGTGGCAGGAGCGCTCGCCGCGGTCCTCGGAACCGTCGAGGCACCGGCCGGCGCGGGCGGGACGGAGGCGGAGATCCTCGTGCGCAGCGCCGGACTCGACGGTCGCTACGTCGTCACCGTGCGCGGCGGACAGATCGACGTCGACGGCCCCTCCGGCGCCACCCGGTTCGCGCTCACTCCCCGCCATCCGGATCCCAACGCCGCCGCGAGCGCCGGATCCCTCCTCGCGCCCATGCCCGGCAGCATCATCGGAGTCGACGTTGCCGAGGGCGACGCCGTCACCGCAGGCCAGCAGCTGCTCAGGCTCGAGGCGATGAAGATGGAGCACACCGTCACCGCGCCCGAGGACGGTATTGTCTCCGAACTTCCCGTGTCCGTGGGCGACAAGGTCGACGCCGGGCAGACTCTCGTCGTTATCGACGCGGGAGGCGACCAGGACAGCGACGCAGACAGCGACCGCGGCCGCAGTGCCGCCGGCGAATCGGACCACTAGGCGCGCTTCGCGCCTCCGCCGTCAGAGACGAAGAAAATGATTGGAAACCCATGACCACCAAGGCAACTACCGCCGCCGATATCGCCAACCCGATTGTCGACACCGACGAGCAGGCGCAGCTGCGCGAGCTCGCCCGCGACGTGGGCCGCAAATACGGATTCGAGTACGTCGCGAACGCGTCGAAAACGGGCGCAAAAACCACGGAACTGTGGAACGAGATCGCGGAGCTCGGGCTCGTCGGGCTCAATCTGCCGACCGAATACGGCGGCGGGGGAGCGGGACTCACCGAGTTGTGCATCGCGCAGGAGGAGCTGTCCGCGGCGGGCGCCGGCGTGCTCATGCTCGTCGTCTCGCCGGCAATCAACGGCTCGATCATCGCGCAATACGGCACCGAGGAACAGAAGCAACGGTACCTACCGGGCATCGCCTCGGGAGAGAAGATCGCCGCGTTCGCGATCACCGAGCCCGACGCCGGTTCGAATTCCCACGCCATCACCACGACGGCCACCTCGGACGGGGACGGCTACATCATCCGCGGACAGAAGACCTATATTTCGGGCGTGGACCAGGCGGATTGGGTGCTCGTCGTCGCGCGCCTGTCGGACGCGAGGACCGGGAACCTGCAGCCCGCGCTGTTCATGGTGCCCACCGACACCCCTGGCCTGCAGGCGACGGAAATCGAGATGGAGGTGCGCCTGCCCGAGCAGCAGTTTCAGCTGTTCTTCGACGACATGCGAGTGCCCGCCGACGCGCTCATCGGCGACGGCGACACCGCGCTCACGATGCTCTTCGCGGGGCTCAATCCGGAGCGGGTCATCGCGTCGGCGATGGCGCTCGGCAATGCGCGCTACGCGATCGGCAAGGCCGTCGACTACGCGAAGGAACGGCAGGTGTGGGGCAAGCCAATCGGCGCGCACCAGGGGCTCGCGCACCCCCTCGCGCAGTGCCAGATCGAGCTCGAGCTCGCGCGGCTGATGATGCGCAAGGCCGCCGCGCTAGTCGACGCAGGCCGCGACGCCGAGGCGGGCGAGGCCGCGAACATGGCGAAGTACGCCTCCGGTGAGATCTCGGCGAAGGCCGTCGACCAGGCAATCCAGACGCTCGGCGGAAACGGTCTGAGCACCGAGTACGGTCTCGCCGGGATGCTCGCGGCCTCGCGCCTGCCCCGGGTGGCTCCGGTAAGTCGGGAAATGATCCTCAACTTCGTCGCCCAACACAGCCTCGGCCTGCCGCGCAGCTACTGACGCGCGACCGAAAGTCCAAGGCACGAGATCAAGGAGGCACGACCATGGCAGATAGCGACTCCGACGTCAGAGGCGGGGTGGGCGAGGGCGAGACGAGATTCGCCGACGCGGTGCGCTACCGGCGCGAGGGCATCACGGCACACATCACGCTCGATACGCCGGCCAACCGCAACGCGCTGTCGACGCCCCTCGTGACCGGGCTCCGCGAGGCTTTCGCGGCCGCAGCGGCCGACCCCGGCGCGCGCGTGGTGCTGCTCGGCCACACCGGCGGCACGTTCTGCGCGGGCGCGGATCTGTCCGAGGCGAGCGCGTCCCCCGAGGACCCGGGAGAGGCGGTCGCCGAGCGGACCCGCGTCTTCCTCGATCTGTTGCGGGTAATCCTGACGTCGGACGAGCCCGTTATCGCGGTCGTCGATGGCCACGCCCGTGCCGGCGGGGTGGGTCTCGTGGCGGCCTGCGACTTCGCGGTCGCCACGTCCCGCGCGACCTTCGGAGTCACCGAGGTCCGCCTCGGCCTCGCCCCGGCGATGATCTCGCTGCCACTGCGCCACCGGATGGCACCGCGGGACCTACTGCGCCACATGCTCACCGGAGAGAAGTTCGGCCCGGGCGAGGCTCTCGCATCCGGATTGCTGTCGCACGTCGCCGACGGGGATTCGGACGAACGCGCCGAGTCCGAGCCGTCCGACGGCATCGGTGCGCTCACCGCGGGCATAGTAGGGTCCTTGCGGAAGAGTTCGCCGGCGGGAGTGTCGGCGACGAAGAAGCTGGCGGTCGCCCCGCTGCTCGCCGAACTGGACGCCGAGGGGGCGCACGTGGCGCAGGTGTCGGCCGAGATGTTTCTCGGCGCCGACGCCGCGGAGGGGATGACCGCCTTCCTCGAAAGGCGGGATCCATCGTGGGCGGTCGAATAGTAGCCCCCGCGGCCTCGCGGCCGGGACGGTCGCCGAAGCAGGACCGCAGCAAGCGCACCCGCGACAAGCTGCTCGAGGCCACGATCGACATGCTCGCCCACCATGGCTGGCCCGTGACGACGGTCGGCGCGGTCGCCGAGCGGGCCGGGGTCTCCCGCGGCGCCGCCCAACACCACTTTCCGACGCGCGAGGACCTGATGATCGCGGCGCTGGAATACATGGTGCGCGAGCGCAGCAGCCAGCTCGACGCCTCTTTCGGAGGCGCGAGACCGAGCACCGAGCCGGAGCGCACCCAGTTCGTCGTCCACCACATCACCGAGCACTACACCGGGGACCTGTTCAAGGCGGCTCTACAGGTGTGGACGGCCGCGACCGCGGACCAGGCGCTGCGCGAACGCATCGTCCCGCTCGAGGCAGAGCTGTCCCGCCACCTCTACGACCTGGCCGTAACCCATCTCGGAGCCGATACCTCAGACCGTCGTACACGACGCCTCATCCGCGCGACGCTCGACTTCGCGCGAGGGCTCGGGCTCGCCGAAGCGCTCATCGATGACTCGGAACGAAGGGCCGGGATGCTCGACTCCTGGGCCGCGGAACTGGCCACGATCAAGCGCGTAAACTGAGCACGTACCGAACACTCCCGGACGCCCGGCGCCGGGGAAGGCGCGAGCGATTGCCCAGGTAGCGAGGTTCACACGGGGCTGCTTTTGACCTGTGAACTGCGCTTTGATTACTCTTTTAGATCGTGCTCGCAATATGCGAGCGGGACTACCCGGATACCTAGTAGGCCAGCGAGAGCGGCTGAGTCGTTCCAGCATGCGCACCGAAGGCGCCTGACGGGAGCGCGAGGAGTAGTTCCGCGAACAGACATTGTGCCAAATCCTCGCGAGGGGTGAGCGTCGCCGGTACCGGCGCGCGTCCGCCTGTCGCATAGCAGAAAGTCGGTTTATGCCAACTATTAACCAGCTGGTCCGCAAGGGCCGCTCTAGCAAGTCCGCGAAGACGTCGACGGCGGCCCTCAAGGGCAGCCCGCAGCGTCGCGGCGTGTGCACCCGCGTGTACACGACCACTCCGAAGAAGCCGAACTCCGCACTTCGTAAGGTCGCCCGCGTGCGCCTCACGAGCGGTATCGAGGTCTCGGCCTACATCCCCGGCGAAGGCCACAACCTTCAGGAGCACTCCATGGTGCTCGTGCGCGGCGGTCGTGTGAAGGACCTCCCGGGTGTCCGTTACAAGATCATCCGTGGCTCCCTGGATACCCAGGGCGTCAAGGATCGCAAGCAGGCTCGCAGCCGCTACGGCGCAAAGAAGGAGAAGTAATGCCTCGTAAGGGTCCCGCCCCCAAGCGCCAGCTCATCAACGATCCGGTCTACGGTTCGCCGCTGGTGACGCAGCTCGTCAACAAGATCCTCCTCGACGGCAAGAAGACCACCGCCGAGCGCATCGTCTACTCGGCGCTCGAGCAGTGCCGCGAGAAGACCGGAACCGACCCGGTCATCACGCTCAAGAAGGGGCTCGACAACGTTCGCCCCGCGCTTGAGGTCCGCAGCCGCCGCGTCGGTGGCGCGACCTACCAGGTCCCGGTCGAGGTTCGCCCGGGCCGCTCCACCACGCTGGCGATGCGCTGGCTGGTGACCTTCTCGCGCCAGCGTCGTGAGAAGACGATGGTCGAGCGTCTCGCCAACGAGATCCTCGACGCCTCGAACGGCCTCGGTGCCGCGGTCAAGCGCCGCGAGGACACCCACAAGATGGCCGAGGCCAACCGCGCCTTCGCGCACTACCGCTGGTGATATTCCAGTGATGCACCCGGGCCGATCACTTTCCTGCCGCCGGCGCTTCGCCGCGCGGGAGAAGTGACCGGCCCGAGTGGTGCCCGGGGAGGGCACAATAAACTTCTGGCTCCGATGCTGCACATCGCCGAGCCGGGCAGTAGTCTGAATGGTCGGAGGATTTACATCTTCTGCCGTCTACAGGCGCAAGCTAAAAAATAAACGGCAACTGCTAATCAGGAGGCCATGGACGCGTTAACCACGTGGACGGCCTCAAACGACCAGACACGATCGGGGTAATTCCGTGGCACAGGACGTGCTGACCGACCTGAACAAGGTCCGCAACATCGGCATCATGGCGCACATCGACGCCGGTAAGACGACGACCACCGAGCGAATTCTGTACTACACGGGCGTCAACCGGAAGATCGGCGAGACCCACGATGGCGCGTCGACCACCGACTGGATGGAGCAGGAGAAGGAGCGCGGCATCACCATCACCTCCGCCGCGGTGACCTGCTTCTGGAATGACCATCAGGTCAACATCATCGACACCCCCGGCCACGTCGACTTCACGGTCGAGGTCGAGCGTTCGCTCCGCGTCCTCGACGGCGCAGTCGCGGTCTTCGACGGCAAGGAAGGCGTCGAGCCGCAGTCCGAGCAGGTCTGGCGTCAGGCCGAGAAGTACGACGTTCCGCGTATCTGCTTCGTCAACAAGATGGACAAGCTCGGCGCGGACTTCTACTACACGGTGCAGACCATCGTCGACCGCCTCGGCGCGAAGCCGTTGGTCATGCAGCTGCCGATCGGTGCCGAGGACGATTTCGACGGCGTCGTCGACTTGCTCACGATGAAGGCCATCACGTGGCGTGGCAAGGTCGAGATCGGCGCGGAGCCGACCTACGAAGAGATCCCCGAGGATCTCAAGGAGAAGGCCGAGCAGTACCGCGAGCAGCTCATCGAGGCCGTTGCCGAGTCCGATGACGAGCTCATGGAGAAGTACTTCGGCGGCGAGGAGCTCTCCCTCGACGAGATCAAGGCTGCAATCCGCAAGCTCACGATCAACTCGGAGATCTACCCGGTTCTCTGTGGCACCGCCTACAAGAACAAGGGCATTCAGCCCATGCTCGACGCCGTCATCGACTACCTCCCGACCCCGCTCGATGTGGGCGAGGTCCACGGACACAAGGTCGGCGACGAAGAGGTCGAGATGACGCGTAAGCCCTCGAAGGAAGAGCCGTTCTCGGCCCTCGCCTTCAAGGTTGCCTCGCACCCGTTCTTCGGCAACCTCATCTACGCGCGTGTCTACTCCGGTCGGGTTACCCCGAGCACCCAGGTACAGAACTCGACCAAGGGGAAGAAGGAGCGCATCGGCAAGCTCTTCCAGATGCACGCCAACAAGGAGAACCCGGTCGAAGAGGCCGTGGCCGGCAACATCTACGCCTTCATCGGTCTCAAGGACGTCACCACAGGTGACACCCTGTGTGACATCAACGACCAGATCGTCCTCGAGTCGATGAGCTTCCCGGATCCGGTTATCCACGTGTCCATCGAGCCGAAGACGAAGGCCGACCAGGAGAAGCTGTCGACCGCGATCCAGCGTCTCGTCGACGAGGACCCGACCTTCACCGTTCGCCTCGACGAGGAGACCGGCCAGACCGTCATCGGCGGCATGGGCGAGCTTCACCTCGACGTCTTCGTCGACCGCATGAAGCGCGAGTTCAAGGTCGAGGCCAACGTCGGCATGCCGCAGGTCGCCTACCGCGAAACGCTCAAGGGCGTCGTCGAGAAGTACGACTACACCCACAAGAAGCAGACCGGTGGTTCGGGTCAGTTCGCCAAGGTCCAGATTCGCCTCGAGCCCCTCGAGGACGAGAAGATCGAAGAGGGCGAGACCTACGAATTCGAGGACAAGGTCACCGGTGGCCGCGTGCCGAAGGAATACATTCCCTCGGTCAACGCCGGTATCCAGGACTCGATGCAGTACGGCATCCTCGCCGGCTACCCGATGGTCAACGTCAAGGCGACGCTCCTCGACGGTCAGTACCACGAGGTCGACTCCTCGGAGATGGCCTTCAAGGTTGCCGGTTCCATGGCGTTCAAGGAAGCGGCTCGGATGGCGAAGCCCGTCATCCTCGAGCCGATGATGTCCGTTGAGGTGACGACCCCCGAGGATTACATGGGTGACGTCATCGGCGACATCAACTCCCGCCGCGGCCAGGTCCAGTCGATGGAGGAGCGCACCGGCGCCCGCGTCGTCAAGGCCTATGTGCCGCTTTCCGAAATGTTCGGCTACGTCGGTGACCTCCGGTCCCGTACGCAGGGCCGAGCCAACTACTCGATGGTCTTCGGACACTACGCAGAGGTTCCGGCTTCTGTGTCCAAGGAGATCATCGCCAAGGCGACCGGGGAATAGTCCGGTAGGGGTGTGTTAACCTGCGAGGCACCCTGTCTCAACAGGCAACACGCCTTACCGGCGGCCTTCGGTCGAAACCTCCGGGTGGCCGCCGGAACGTGCCGTCAGGCACAGTAAGTAAAGTCAGTACAAGCTGAAACCGAATGTGCTCACGAACCACGTGAGCCCATACCAGTCCAGGAGGACAAACAAGTGGCGAAGGCGAAGTTCGAGCGGACGAAGCCGCACGTAAACATCGGCACCATCGGTCACGTTGACCACGGTAAGACCACCACGACCGCGGCCATCACCAAGGTGCTTGCAGACGCATACCCCGAGGAGAACTCGGCGTTCGCGTTCGACATGATCGACAAGGCTCCTGAGGAGAAGGCTCGTGGTATCACGATCAACATCTCCCACGTCGAGTACCAGACGCCGAAGCGGCACTACGCTCACGTCGACGCTCCGGGCCACGCCGACTACATCAAGAACATGATTACCGGTGCTGCCCAGATGGACGGCGCTATCCTCGTTGTGGCCGCCACCGACGGCCCGATGCCGCAGACCCGTGAGCACGTGCTGCTCGCGCGCCAGGTCGGCGTTCCTTACATCCTCGTCGCGCTCAACAAGTGCGACATGGTCGACGACGCCGATCTCCTCGAGCTCGTCGAGATGGAGGTCCGCGAGCTCCTCGCTTCGCAGGAGTTCGACGAGGAGGCTCCGGTCGTTCAGATCTCGGCGCTCAAGGCGCTCGAGGGCGACGAGAAGTGGTCGAAGTCGATCGTTGAGCTCATGGAGGCTTGCGACGAGTCCATCCCGGACCCGCAGCGTGCCACCGATCAGCCGTTTCTCATGCCGGTCGAGGACGTGTTCACGATTACCGGTCGTGGCACCGTCGTTACCGGTCGTATCGAGCGCGGCCAGATCAACGTGAACGAGGATGTCGAGCTCATCGGCATCAAGGACAAGGCCACCAAGACCACCATCACCGGCATCGAGATGTTCCGTAAGCTTCTCGACTACGGCGAGGCCGGCGACAACGTTGGTCTCCTCGTGCGTGGTCTCAAGCGCGAAGAGGTCGAGCGCGGCCAGGTCGTCATCAAGCCGGGCGCCTACACCCCGCACACCAACTTCGAGGGCCAGGCCTACATCCTGTCCAAGGACGAGGGCGGCCGTCACACGCCGTTCTTCAACAACTACCGTCCGCAGTTTTACTTCCGTACGACTGACGTGACCGGCGTTGTTACCCTCCCCGAGGGCACCGAGATGGTCATGCCGGGCGACAACACCGAGATGAGCGTCGAGCTCATCCAGCCGGTCGCTATGGACGAGGGCCTCCGCTTCGCCATCCGTGAGGGTGGACGTACGGTCGGCGCCGGCCAGGTCACCAAGATCGTCAAGTAATTATTCTTGACGCCCTTGTGAGGCACTAAGGCTCCGCAGCGAGCTCAGAGAGCCCCCTTTCCCCGCACGGGGAGAGGGGGCTCTCGGCATTTCCATACACAGGGGCGCCGCGAGGCGAGCCCAGTGTGCCCTCATATACTTTCCTCAAGCAATTGCGCCGTTTGAACACCGCGACGAGGAGGGTCGAGTGAGCTTGCTCCCGTCCTCGTGCCGCGACCGCGGGCCAGCGGCCGATACCGGTTTCGAGGCTGCCCCGGGAATCGTGCTCCTGCTCTCTTGCCTCCTGACGTCGATCGTCGCTCACACCCAGGCCGGAGGAATGGCACCGGGCCCCGGAGGACTTCTCGTTACCGGACTTGCGCTCGGGCCGCTCGCGCTCGCCGTCAATCGTTTCGCGCACGTTCCCATCGCCCTGCTTTTCGCGGGACTGCTCGGACAGCTCACCGCCCACGTCGCGCTGAGCATCGTCACGCCTGCCCACCACGCCGCCTCGCATGCCGCGGCGACGACGCACCTCGACGGTTCCCACGCAGCCCACCACCAGGCAGCGATCATGACCGGCGACGGCACGCAGTGGTCGTTTAACGACGCAGTTCTCGGACACATCACGGGTATGGGTGCCGGGATGGCGTTCGCCCACCTTCTTGCGGCGCTGGTCACCGCGTGGCTCGTCACCGCCGGTCTCCGGGGACTTCGCCGCGCCGCGGGCACGGTACTCGCCGTCATCCTGCGCATCGTCGTTCCCGAGACGCCGCCGTCCGCACGCGCGCCGCGCGCTACACGCGTGGCGACTCCGAAGGAGCCCTTCCTCGTCGTCCTGGGCGGTAGGGCACCGCCCGCGCTTTCGTAGATACCCGCACTCCTCCCGGCTAAGGCTTCCTTCCGGGAGGGCATCACCGTGCCCGAAGGCCCCAGCCCTCGCGCGGCAACTCTCATCTACCACCGCATCTCACCTGCGGCGGCCGGGCCTTGAGCGACTGCATAACTCGCGCTCGGCTCCATGCGTCGCCGTCTGCATGCGGACGACTACGAAAGCTCGACATGACCCAAATCGATTCCGCACGTCCACTCGAGGGACCGGGGCACGACCCGGATCCCACCGTCCCTGCCCCGAAGACACCACCCACGACCGACGACGCCGCCGCGGCACTTCGCGCCCTCGCGCGTCGCGTCCACTTCTACGCGGGCCTGTTCATCGGCCCGTTCCTCCTGATCGCCGCCGTATCGGGGTTCTTCTACGCCCTATCACCGTCGATCGAAAAGGTTGTCTACCACGACCTGACCACCGCGTCCTCGTCCGAACACAACGTCGACCTCGAGAACCAAGTCGCGACTGCGCGGCAGGTCTTTCCCGCCCTGGAACTCAACTCGGTACTCCCGGGAACCGACGGCCAGAACACCCGCGTCCTCTTCGACGACCCCACCCTGGAATCCGAGTCCTACACCCGGGTCGCCTTCATCGACCCGGCGACCGGCAACGTCGACGGCGAATCGGTCCAATACGGCAGCGGACAGGCCCTGCCTCTACGGACGTGGCTGTCGGAGATGCACCGACGCCTCCACCTCGGCGAGCCCGGCCGACTCTACTCCGAACTCGTGGCATCCTGGCTCGCGCCGATCACCCTCTTCGGCCTCTACATCTGGTGGGATCAACGCCGCAGGAGCGGAGCGTCCATGCTCCGCAGGACAGCCGCCGACCGCAATGCCCGCCGCGGCAGCAGGTCGAGCACCCGGTCGAAGCACGCCGTCCTCGGCACCTGGGTCGCCATCGGGTTCCTCGGCCTGTCGGCGACGGGACTGACGTGGTCCACCTACGCCGGCGCGAACGTCTCCGATCTGCGCGCCGCCCTCAACTGGACCACGCCGACCATGGCGGCCACCGCCGGAGCCGGAGAGCACGCCGACCACGGCGCAGGCGCGGCCCACACCGAACACGCCGACCACATGGCCGCCGGCGCGGGCCACCACGAGGCTGCGACGGTCGACGACATTCACGCCTCGGCACTCGACGCAGGACTCACTGATCCGATCCAACTCACACCTCCCGCCGGCCCCGGCGAGGAGTGGACGGCTACAGAAACACGACGCTCCTACGCATACGGACCGGACTCCGCAGCGGTGGACCCGCACACCGGGGAGGTCGTCGAACACCTCGACTTCGCCGACTATCCGCTCGCCGCGAAACTCGCCGACTGGGGCATCCGGGCACATATGGGCTTCCTCTTCGGCATCGCCAACCAGATCCTGCTGGCCGCGGTCGCCGCAGCGCTCGCGCTCATCGTCCTTCGTGGCTACGCGATGTGGTGGAAGCGACGGCCTTCTCGAGGAGGCGCCCTGCCCACGATGCCCCGCCCGGGCGCGCTGCTCCGCCTGGCACAAGCACGACCACTCATGACGGCGGGCGCCGCGATCTTTGTCGTCGGGCTCTGTGTCGCGGTCCCTCTGCTCGGGATCTCGCTGGCCGCCTTCGTCCTTTTCGACGTAGCGATTGCGTTGATCCGGCGAGCGCGGACCTAGCAGCGATAGCCGCGTACCCGGACCGGCGCCGGGTGCGCGGCATGTCCGCCGTCATGGACGGGTGTTTTCGTGCGCGTCGGTGGTCGAGCGGTGGCGTGGGGAGGGGCCGCGGAGAATAATGGCGTCCACGCACAACGGAGGTGAATCCGTCATGTTCGTGCTCGATAGCGACGCCGCCGACTTGAGCGGCTTCGTCGAACGGATCGAGGCCTTCGACCTCACCGTGCCCGAGGCCGCGATCCACTTCGGCGTGCCCAGTGGCGTGCTCACCGTGCTCATCTCCATCGACGAACCCTTCGATATCGGCTGGGCGGGTGACGACGAATCGAGCACATTCCCCGTCCTCGTGGCCGGGCTCCACACCACGCCGTCCCTCGTCCGCACCCACGGGATACAACGCGGAATTCAGATAGCGCTGACCCCGCTGGGATGCCGCGCGCTATTCGGCATGCCGTGCGGCGAGCTCGCGCGGGAGCTCGTCACCGCCGACATGCTCGGCGACAACGCGTTCGTCGCCCTCCACGAGCGAATAGCGGAAACGACCACGTGGGACGCGCGCTTGGCGATCTTGCGTGGCTTTCTCCAGGAACGCGTTGCCGGCGGTGTCGAGCGATCGTCGCTCGGGGACGGGCTCGGCATAGCCGGAAGCGCGGCGGCGGAGGCGTGGTGGTTGCTTCACCGTTCGCGGGGGAACGCGCGAGTGTCGGAGCTCGCCTCGACGGTGGGCGTGAGCAGGCGGACTCTGCTCGCGGGTTTCCGCGGAGAGTTCGGGGTGGGCCCGAAGGAAGAAGCGCAGGTGCTTCGGTTCTGCCGCGCCCGCGACCTCGTCGAATCCGGCACGCCTCTCACCGAGGCGGCTGCTGTGGCCGGCTACGCGGACCAGGCGCATATGAGCCGCGAATGGGCGAAGATCGCCGGGCTGCCCCCGAGCCTGTCTGTAGGTAACCCGTTCCCAATTCTTCAAGACCTGCCCCCTGGAGCGAGCGCATACTAGGTCCATGACTACGTACTCGCCCACAGTGTTTCCCTCCTTCCAGACCTCCGACGCCGAAGCGATGATCGGCCTTCTCGACTCGCTCGGGTTCGCCGAGCGCATCCTCGTCCGCGACGACAAGGACCCAGCCCGCGTGGTGCACGCGGAGTACCGCTGGCGCGAGACCGGTGGGCTCATGTTCGGCAGCGCCCGCGGAGACAGCTCGATCTGGGACCGGACCGGGGGAGCGATGCTGTACCTCGTCGCCGTGGACGACGCCGAGGTCCACCGGCTCCACGCGGTGATCGACGGCATGGGCAACGACGTCGCGAAGGTCGAGGCGGCGCCGGAATCCAAGCCCTACGGCGGGATCGACTTCTCCTTCGTCGACTTCGACGGAAACTCCTGGTGCATCGGCTCGTACGCCGGCGCCTGAACGAAGACCTGTTAACGGCGGATTACCGCAATGGTTTCGGCCGTAAAGTATTCGTTTCGCCGACGACCCGGCGACGTAATAGCAGGCCCATAATCTCGACAGTGTTCCTCGGGGAGGAGATCTTCTCGGGGAAACATAGTCGCGGAGGGCAATTCGGCCCTCCGTTTCGAACTACGAAAAGGATTCCCCATGGGTTTGGTATCTGGACTTGTCGGTATCGTCGGCGACCTTCTTCATCTGCTGCTCGGTGGTCTGTAACGACGAATAATTCCCGCGGGAATCGTTGATCAACGTTTCAGGGCGCCTTCTCGACACGAATCGAGAAGGCGCCCTGCAGCGTTGTCATCCTGGGCACAATGAACACATGCCTGCTGATTTTTCGCGGATACGCAGATTCCTACCGTCGATGACCAACGACTATTGGCGGCAAAACGTCTCCGCGTTGCTGGCGCTCGTGTGCGCCGGGGTGTTCTTCGCGGTGCGGCTCAACGACGGCGGAATCGGCGACGCCGACAACGAGGGCTGGGCGGGCGTGCCCGACTACGTCATCCAGTTCGCGTTGCCGGGATGGGTCGCCTTCTGTGCGATCTACTGCGGGCTCACGCACCGAGTGTTCGCGAAAATGGGGCCGGACGAATTCCGAGAGACCGCGCAATCGAAGGCGCGGGCGGACAACAAATGGTGGCACTCGTGGGTTGGGTCTACCGACCCGGCGGGGTGGACCGTTCTCGGCGCGATCGTGGCCACGGTGTTCGTCGTCGTCCTCGCACAGAACGGGTATAGCCGCGAGGATTCGATCTACATTTTTCTGGGCCTGGCGGTCGCGGCGGGGTCCTGGGTGCTCATGGCCTACTCGTATTCGCTGACCTATATGCGCGCGCATGGTGCGGGAGAGGTCGTGGAGTTCCCGTTCGACGAACCGCCGGTGTTCGAGGACTTTCTCTCCCATGCGGTCTTCGTCTCGACGTTTCTGGGGCCACAGGCGCGGGTGCGCTCGCGGAGCGTCCTCAACGCGATGCGCACCCATGCCCTGCTGGCGTTCATGTTTAACGCCGTAGTCGTGGCGATGACGGTGAGCCTTCTCTTCGGAACGTTCTCCGGGTAGAGCGGCCCGCCAACGTGCGCTACTGCTCGCGCGCGGCCTTCTCGATTCGCACGAACACGCGTTGCGCCAGGTGCGGCTTGTCGAAGGACTTAGCGAGCACCGCGCCGTTGATGCGGGCGGCCTTTTCGACTCGGTCGAGCGCCACCGAAGGGGCGCAACGCAACGTGATCTCCATCGTTGGCACGCCTTCGCGTTCGTGAACCCGATGGCTTGCCTTACGAACGCCCTCGATCCGGGTGAAGGATTGCGCGGTGGCGCTGGCGACGGCGTGGACGTCGGCGCTCAGCTCACCCGACGGGGATGCGCCGTCAAGCACCCAGGTGCCGATACCGTGCCGTGCGGCGAGACCAAACAGGCTGGAGAGTGCGACGACTGCGGCTACCGCGCACGTGATGCCCAGCGCCCAGGGCCACCAGTTGGCCTCCGGCCATGCGGTGACGTCGGGGACGGGACCGCCGGTCAAGCGATCCCGAACGTCGGCCACGTCGAAGTGCCACGCGAGGAGCGCAAGACCCGCCGCCAGAATGATCAGCGAGAAGACGATGACGGTCAGACGTGTGAGGACGGAAGCGCGAGTAGTCATCGGCTTTCACCTCCCCGAGTACGAACGACAAGTGTCTTGTTTCCCGCGAGCGAGCCGACGATCGGCGCGAGTTCCTGCCGGACGGCCAATTCCACGTCCGACAGGTCTCGACCGCCGGCGTGCACGTTGGCGACGACCTTCTTGCGGCCGACGACCGTGGTGCATCCGGTGACCCCGGAGACGCGGCCGGCGTGCTGCGAGCACAGCCGGGCGATGGACGTCGGGGTCAGCCAGAGCGCGGAGTCCTCGCCGTATCCGACATGGGAACGTTGACGGCGGCGGAGGGCGGAAATCAACATCAATAGCCCGAGCACGGCAACCGCGCCAGCGACCCAGGGGAGTGGGCGCCAGGACAGTGGCCCGTCGAGTCCGTTCTCGACCCACGGCCCGAGGATCGGGGTCCAGCCCTCGCGCAGGGTGGCGTACAGCTCGTATCCGGCGAAACCCGCGAGCCCCAGCAGGGCGAGCGAGAGAAGCACGAGGACAGGCCTGGCTGCGGGCGCCCGTCGCGGCTCCCGCCCGACCGTCACAGCGTTGGGCGCGGTGGCGAGCTCCTCGTTGGTGTAGATCGTTGATGTCTGGCCGATCTTTCCACCTGGGGTGAAGGTGATGCGGCTGTCCTCGTCGGTGGTGGCCGAATCGGACGCGGCGGTGGAGTCGTCATTCATTTCCGTCCCCCTTTTCGGCGTCGTTCCTCGGCGAGGTCGATGTTCGGGTGTCGTACCGGCGGGGGAGGCGGAGCCTGCGGGACGAACAGTGGCGGCCGCTCGGGCGCCGACGGGACGTCGACCTTGGTACGGGTCGGCGCGGACACCGATGCCACCTTCGCCGGTACCGGGATACGCGGCGAACGGAAATGCAGCTCCGAGACCTCCGGGGTGTGCAGCTGCTTCGGACGCGGCGTCGCGGGCGCCTTCGCCGCGTGAGGACTGGGCATCACCGCCGGCCGCGGGGCCAGGCGTGAAGAGGTGACCGGCTCGGAAAGCGGCAGCGCAACATCGTCGAGCACTGTCTGGCCAGGCACGACAGCGCCGACGTGGACATCGACCTGGATGCTCTCGGCGGCAGTGTGCGCCTTGAGAACCTCGCGGATCGCACTGCGTACCGACGTTGCGAGCTCGGTGATCGGAGCCGGCCACATCGCGGCGATATGGACCTCCGCGCTGACGCGGTCGCGTCCGGTTCCGACCTCGACGCGCGGATACGAGCGGCCGGTGAGCCGATTGAGTCCCGATGTGTGTTCGATGGACCCGGAGACCGACAGCGCGGCCTGCCTCACCACGCGCCGTAGCGAACGGGTGGAAGCTTCGGTGGATCCTCGATCGGTCGCCGAGCGTTCGACGTCCCAGTTGGTTCCCTCGTCGGCGCCGGCCGTCGAGCTATCCACGGCCACGCCCGCGGACCACCGCGGACAGATCGATCAGGCCGTCGAGGTGAGCTCCGGCGACGCCACCGATGACGGCGAGCAGAAGCGCAAACACGAAGGCGCCGACGCCGCCGATGATCCCGGCGATCGCGAGCAAAAGCCCGATCACCGCGCAGATTGCGGTGTATTTCATGGTCTCTCCCGGTGCTTTGAACATGGTCTGGTGATTCTTCCTAGCGACTATCGTTTTCGCGACGCGATGGATAGCGCCAACGATGCCCCGACGGCCACGATCCCGGCGGCGGCCGTGACGACGACCGCGAGCGCCTGGTCGAACGACTGCTCGGAGGCGGCCTTCGCCTTGTCTCGGTCCGGGGTCAACCCGTGCTTGCGGTCGACCGCTTCCAGCGCCTCGATCAGCGCGTCGGCGGATCCGCCGTGATCCGGGTGGTGGGCGAGGACGGCGGCGCGCCGATCCCTGCGATACGCCGACTCGTCCTTCGGCGTCCGTCCCGAGCTACTTCGCTGTTCGGCCATCGCTACTCATCCTCGGCCGGTTCGTCCGGAAGCTCGAGGTCGGCGAACACCAAATCGAGTTCGCCCTCCCACTGACGTGCAAGCGCCGACCGCACGTCCCGCTCGACCTCCGGAATGGGACGCTGCCCATCGATGACGACGGAGGCACGGAGCCTATCCCCGCGGACCTCTACGCGCGGCTCGCCGACAGAGCGAGGAGAGTGCGCGGACAGAAACGGGCTGATGACACGAACAATCCCCGGCACGCCGGAGATCGTCTCGGCCGCCAGATGCGCCGCCTCGGCGTTAACCTGCGCCGGCGTCCGTACCTTCGAGGCCGTCGGTGCGCCACTCGCTCCGGAAACGGAGAGTCGCCCTGCCTGCGCGGGCGTGACGACGCGGCGCACCTGGCCGGTGTTTCGTGCGTGGTGTGGGTGGGTCATATCGACTGTCGTTTCGACGGCTCAGTGACTACTGAACGCGCGAGCGCGTTTCGAGCGACTGCGTCTTCTGCTGATCGGCATCGTCGTCCTCGTCGTCCTCACCCGGCAGGTAGACGTCGGTGATCTCGACGTTGACCTCGGTCATCTCAAGGCCGGTCATGCCCTCGACCGCGGCGATGATGTTCTGCCGTACCGCCTCGGCGAGCTCGTGGATCGCCACGCCGTACTCGGCGATGAGACTGACGTCGACGGCAGCCTGTCGTTCGCCGACCTCGACCGAGACGCCCTGGCTGACGTTCGTGCGCGCGCCGGGGATGCGCTCGCGGAGGACACCGACCATGCGAGCAGGGCCTCCTCCGACGTCATGCACCCCACCGACCTCGCGCGTGGCGATCCCGGCGATCTTGGAAACGACGACGTCGGCGATCGTGGTGTTGCCGCGAGTGGTGTCGAGAGCTCCCTCCGATGTCGATGTCGAGGCGGCCTTGCCTGCGTCCGCGTTCGCGCCGCTCGACTGCGAGCCGGATGCGTTCTGATTATTTGCCATGATCTGAACTCCTTGGGAGATCGACTGTGGGAGTGCGTGTTTCGGGACAACAAGGCTAGCTGGTCGCACAATGTTGGCGCCAGGACACCTTGTCTATGACATTACTGCGAATGTAGAAACCATGCACTGCCATTCGGCAACATGCGCGCGGGGGCTCGGCGCAGGCGACGAGTGCGATAACAGGTGGCGCCGCACGGGCGAGAGCGGGAGAGGAACGCCACAGAATCCGAAGTTGGGCCGATTTGCCCTCGATCTGCGGCTGGTGCATACTAATCAAGTTGCCTCGACATGGTGACCCATACGCGTGCGTCCAAAACGGCCGTACGCGGGGCACGATGGCGGGGCGAGCACGACGAGTGGCAGACGAAACTCCTAGGAATTTCGTTTGCCGCAAAAGCGGGAAGGCGACACGCCCGACCGCGTGGACCAAGTCGTGACACATTCACAGCGGCAGCGGATCGGTGAGAACCACTGGTTATCTCTCTTCGGAGGGTGCCACACGAGGTTTTTGCTGCGTCCTCTGGGAGAGATCCTTCGCCATTGCTGACTTTGTGTCTGCGTCACGGCAAACGGTTCACCCAAGACGAAGCACCGATGAACCTGGCGTTGTCGAGTCGAGTGGGAAACCACTTCGATTCGGCCACGACAACAAAGGACCAACATCTGCTCTCGGGAATCCGGGGGCAGGGAGAAGAAGAGGACCAAGTGGCGGGACAAAAGATCCGCATCCGGCTCAAGGCCTACGACCACGAAGCCATCGATAAGTCGGCACGCATCATCGTTGATGCAGTGACCCGTACCGGTGCGCGTGTTGTCGGCCCGGTGCCGCTGCCCACCGAGAAGAACGTCTACTGCGTAATCCGCTCGCCGCACAAGTACAAGGACTCGCGCGAGCACTTCGAGATGCGCACCCACAAGCGTCTGATCGACATTCTCGATCCCACGCCGAAGACCGTGGACGCACTTATGCGAATCGACCTGCCGGGCAGCGTCGACGTCAACATTCAGTGATTTATTCGCCGACCTATCTGTGCAGCGGAGACAGTAAACAATGAGTAATTCCGAGATCAAGGGCCTCTTGGGCACCAAGCTCGGCATGACCCAGGTCTTTGACGAGAACAATCGGGTCGTCCCGGTGACCGTCATCAAGGCCGGTCCGTGCGTGGTGACCAAGATCCGTACCGAAGAAATCGATGGCTACAACGCCATTCAGATCGCGTTTGGCGCCATCGACCCGCGTCGCGTGAACAAGCCCGAGACGGGCCAGTTCGAGAAGGCCGGCGCCACCCCGCGCCGTCACGTGTCCGAACTGCGTCTGCCGTCCGCCGAGGCAGCTTCTGCCTACGAGGTGGGCCAGGAGCTGGGTGTCGACATCTT
This sequence comes from Dietzia timorensis, assembly GCF_001659785.1. Taxonomy (NCBI): domain Bacteria; kingdom Bacillati; phylum Actinomycetota; class Actinomycetes; order Mycobacteriales; family Dietziaceae; genus Dietzia; species Dietzia timorensis. The sequence continues at coordinate 2,592,281 of NZ_CP015961.1, read as the reverse complement.
CGAGGACATCAAGTTCGTCGACGTCACCGGCACCTCCAAGGGCAAGGGCTACGCCGGCACCATGAAGCGTCACGGCTTCGCCGGTCAGGGAGCTTCCCACGGTAACCAGGCGACGCACCGTATGCCGGGCTCCATCGGCGGCGCGTCCTTCCCGGGTCGCGTGTTCAAGGGCATGCGCATGTCCGGCCGTATGGGCAACGACCGAGTGACCACCCAGAACCTCAAGCTCCACAAGGTTGACGCCGACGCCGGCGTCCTCCTTATCAAGGGCGCTATCCCGGGCCGCAACGGCGGCCTCGTGACGGTTCGCAACGCAGTGAAGGGCGGTGCTCACGCATGACCGCAACGGAGAATGCAGTGAACCTTTCCCTCGACGTCCGTACCCCTGCGGGTAGCACGGACGGCAAGGTTGAGCTCCCGGCCGCCATCTTTGGCGTCGAGCCGAACCTGCCGCTCATGCACCAGGTCGTCGTGGCCCAGCTGGCCGCGGCCCGCCAGGGCACGCACGCCACCAAGACCCGCGGCAACGTTGCCGGCGGTGGCCGCAAGCCGTTCCGCCAGAAGGGCACCGGCCGCGCCCGCCAGGGCTCGATCCGCGCACCCCACTACACCGGTGGTGGCACCGTGCACGGCCCGCAGCCGCGCAATTACGCGCAGCGCACCCCGAAGAAGATGATCGCCGCCGCACTCCGCTCCGCGCTGAGCGACCGCGTCGCCAACGATCGTCTCTTCGTGTTCACCGAGATCGTCGAGGGGCAGAAGCCCTCCACGGCCGGTGTCCGCAAGCTGCTGGCCTCGCTTTCCGAGCGGAAGAAGACCCTTCTGGTCGTCGGCCGCGAGGACATCGCCGCGTGGAAGAGCGTGGCGAACCTGGATAACGTTCATCCGATCGCGCCGGACCAGCTGAACACCTACGACGTGCTTAACGCCGACGATGTCGTGTTCACGGTCGAGGCTTTCCACGCCTACGTCGAGCAGGCCCAGCGCCAGCTCGCCGGCTCGTCCGCTAAGGAGGCTGCCAAGTGAGCACCGTCGCCGATCCCCGGGACGTGATCATCGCCCCGGTCGTCTCTGAGAAGGCCTACGGTCTCCTCGAGCAGAACGTGTACACGTTCCTCGTGGACCCGGCTTCGAACAAGACGCAGATCAAGATCGCCATCGAAGAAATCTTCGGTGTCACGGTCGCATCTGTGAATACCGCCAACCGCCAGGGCAAGCGCAAGCGAACTCGCTTCGGTTACGGCAAGCGCAAGGACACCAAGCGCGCCATCGTGACCCTCGCGGCCGACAGCAAGCCCATCGAGATCCCGGGGCTCACCGCGTAAGCGGTGTAACCGGCTCGTAAGTAGCTTAAGGACGAGATACGAATGGCTATCCGTAAGTACAAGCCGACGACCCCCGGTCGTCGTGGCTCGAGCGTTTCGACGTTCGACCAGATCACCCGCACCGAGCCCGAGAAGTCGCTCGTTCGGCCGCTGAGCAAGTCCGGCGGACGTAACGGCCACGGCCGGATCACGACCCGTCACAAGGGTGGTGGCCACAAGCGCGCCTACCGCGTCATCGACTTCCGTCGTAACGACAAGGACGGCGTGCCGGCCAAGGTCGCTCACATCGAGTACGACCCGAACCGCACCGCGAACATCGCGCTCCTGCACTACGCAGACGGCGAGAAGCGCTACATCATCGCTCCCCGTGGCCTCAAGCAGGGCACGATCGTGGAGTCCGGTGTCGGCGCGGACATCAAGACCGGCAACAACCTCCCGCTGCGCAACATCCCGGCAGGCACCATCGTGCACGCCGTGGAGCTGCGCCCGGGCGGCGGCGCCAAGATGGCCCGCTCCGCCGGTGCGAGCGTCCAGCTTCTCGGTAAGGAAGGCCCGTACGCAGTGCTGCGTCTGCCTTCCGGCGAGATGCGTCGCGTCGACATCCGTTGCCGCGCCACTCTCGGTGAGGTCGGCAACGCCGAGCAGATCAACATCAGCTGGGGTAAGGCCGGCCGCATGCGGTGGAAGGGCGTTCGCCCGACCGTCCGTGGTGTCGTCATGAACCCGGTCGACCACCCGCACGGCGGTGGTGAAGGCAAGACGTCCGGCGGCCGCCACCCGGTCAGCCCGTGGGGTCAGCCTGAAGGCCGCACCCGTAAGCCCAAGAAGGCGAGCGACAACATGATTGTCCGTCGTCGTCGCACCGGTAAGAAGCGTTAAGGAGGGAAACCAGAATGCCCCGCAGTCTTAAGAAGGGTCCGTTCGTAGACGAGCACCTCCTTGCCAAGGTGGACGCTCAGAACGACAAGGGCACGCATCAGGTCATCAAGACCTGGTCCCGTCGCTCGACCATCCTGCCCGATTTCATCGGCCACACCTTTGCTGTCCACGATGGACGCAAGCACGTGCCGGTGTTCGTGTCCGACTCGATGGTCGGCCACAAGCTCGGAGAGTTCGCGCCGACCCGCACGTTCAAGGGTCACATCAAGGACGACCGAAAGGCGAAGCGTCGATGAGCACTGAAACCACCGCCAATGAGGCCCGCACTTCGGCACGGGCCACCGCCAAGTTCGTTCGCGTGACGCCGATGAAGGCTCGCCGCGTCGTCGACCTGATCCGCGGCAAGGGCACCAAGGAAGCGCTGGACATCCTGCGCTTCGCCCCGCAGTCGGCATCCGAGCCGGTCGCCAAGGTTCTCGAGTCCGCGATCGCGAACGCGGAGAACAACTTCAACCTGGATCCCCGGACCCTGGTTGTGACCACTGCATACGCGGACGAGGGCCCGACCCTCAAGCGTTTCCGCCCGCGTGCTCAGGGTCGTGCTTTCCGTGTGCGTAAGCGCACGAGCCACATCACCATCGAGGTCACCACTCGCGAAGCGATCGAGGGTAATGGCCGTAAGGGAGGTGCTCAGTAGTGGGCCAGAAAATCCATCCCCACGGCTTCCGCCTGGGAATCACCTCTAACTGGACGTCGCACTGGTACGCAGACAAGCAGTACGCGTCGTTCGTCGCAGAGGACATCAAGATCCGCGACCTGCTCTCGAACAACCTCGAGCGGGCCGGCATCTCCAACGTGGAGATCGAGCGTCGTGACGAGCGCGTCACGGTGAACATCTTCACGGCCCGCCCGGGTATCGTCATCGGTCGCCGCGGCGCCGAGGCCGATCGCCTTCGTGGCGAACTGGAGAAGCTCACCGGTAAGCAGGTTCACCTGAACATCCTCGAGGTCAAGAACACCGAGGCCGACGCACAGCTCGTCGCTCAGGGAATCGCGGAGCAGCTCGCCAACCGCGTCGCTTTCCGTCGCGCCATGCGCAAGGCCATCCAGTCGGCCATGCGTCAGCCGCAGGTAAAGGGCATCAAGGTCATGTGTTCCGGCCGTCTCGGCGGCGCCGAGATGTCCCGTTCGGAGCGCTACCACGAGGGCCGCGTCCCGCTGCACACGCTTCGCGCAGAGATCGACTACGGCACCTTCGAGGCCCGTACGACCTTCGGTCGCATCGGCGTCAAGGTGTGGATCTACAAGGGCGATGTCGTCGGTGGACGCCGCGAGTCGGATCAGTACAACCAGCCGGCCGGTGGCCGTAACGACCGTCCGCGCCGCGAGCGCGGTGCCGGTCGCCCGCGCCGCAGCGGTGCCCAGGGCACCACGGCCACGAGCACCGAGACCGCACGCGCCAAGTCGAGCGCGGAGCAGGCCCCGGCCGAGACCAAGGAGGGCTAGACGCAATGCTTATCCCGAAGCGCGTCAAGCACCGCAAGCAGCACCACCCGTCCCGCAAGGGTCAGTCCAAGGGTGGCACCAAGGTGACCTTCGGTGACTACGGCATCCAGGCTCTCGAGCCCGCCTACATCACCAACCGGCAGATCGAGTCCGCGCGTATTGCCATCAACCGCCACATCAAGCGCGGTGGCAAGGTGTGGATCAACATCTTCCCGGATCGCCCGCTCACCAAGAAGCCGGCCGAAGTCCGAATGGGCTCCGGTAAGGGTTCCGTCGAGTGGTGGGTCGCAAACGTCAAGCCCGGACGCATCCTGTTCGAGATGACGTACCCGAACGAGGAGACGGCTCGCGAGGCCCTTCGCCGCGCGCAGCACAAGCTCCCCTGCAAGACCCGTATCGTTACGCGAGAGGAGCAGTTCTAATGGCTAGCGGAACCACCGCCCCCGAGCTGCGCGAGCTCGACGCCGCGACTCTCACCGAGCGCCTGCGGGAGTCCAAGGAAGAGCTGTTCAACCTGCGCTTCCAGCTTGCGACCGGGCAGCTGAACAACAACCGCCGCCTGCGGGTCGTGCGCCACGACATTGCCCGCATCTACACCGTCATGCGCGAGCGCGAGCTCGGCCTGTCGGCGGAGCCGGGTGAGAGCTAATGAGCGAGGAGAAAATGACCACCACTGAAGAGCGCAATGCTCGTAAGGTGCGCATGGGCTACGTCGTCTCCGACAAGATGGAGAAGACGATCGTGGTCGAGCTGGAGGACCGTGTCAAGCACGCCCTTTACGGCAAGATCATGCGTCGCACGACCAAGGTCAAGGTGCACGACGAGACCAACGACGCCGGCATCGGCGACCGCGTGCGGATCATGGAGACCCGCCCGCTTTCCGCCTCGAAGCACTACCGCCTGGTAGAGATCGTCGAGCGCGCGAAGTAAGAACGCCGCACCGCAGGCCGCTGGCCTGCAGTCCGGATCAGGCTCCCTCCGCCGTCATCAATGTGATGACGCCGGGGGGAGCTTTTCTTATGACCTCACGCCGTTCGCGCTTCGACGTCCTCGAGCATTTCGGTGATCCAGGTGCTCGCCGAGGCGATCTCTTCCTCAGTACCGTCGACCTCGAGGGCCACCGACTGCGGCAAGCCGAGTTCGCCGGCCGCGGCACTGGAGAATTCGAAGGTGAGCGTTCGGTCGTCAAGCCCGAAGGCCGCGATTCCACCTTCGACGACCACGCCGTCGGTGTTCACGACGACGTAATCGGAGACGGACTCGTACGGCGCGCGGATTTCGAACGAGCGATCAGCGCTTTCCGCCTCGATCGCGATGACGACCAACTCGTTCTCATCGCGAGGGGTGTACACGTCCACTCGGGCGACGTAATTCGTGGTGTTCATCCGGTCCTCCCTTTTCACTAGCCGGAAGGTGTACTTCCATGATCCGCTTCCGCATCCCAAATAGCGAGGCTCCTCAGTCGACCCCCAGTAGATCCACCTACTTTCGTTCAGGTGGCATGGCTACTTAGGGCACGCTTGGTATGTTGGAGTCTCGTCAACAGAACGGAAGCCGACATGCCCGAATCTCCTGTTACCGACCGCGCCGAGGTACGGGGGCCCAGGAAGGGCAAGCGGTGGGCCGTCGCCGCTCTGCTCGCAATCATTCTCCTCGTCGCGGCCCTCATGGTCGGGCCCCGCGTGTACTCGAACTTCGCGTCCTCGGACGAGGCCGCGCCCACTCTCGCGGGCGAAATACAAGACCGAACGGGCGGAGATAGCGGCAGTGGAGAGGGCGTCGATGTCGCCGAAGGGGAGTGGACGGTCGGGCCGGAGTCATACGCCGGCTACCGGGTGGACGAGATCCTGCGCGGAGAACCGGTGACGGTCGTGGGCCGCACCCAAGAAGTGACCGGCCAGGCCAGCGTCGCAGGCGAGGCCGTTTCCGACGCCACCATCGAGGTCGACATGGCCACCGTCGCCACCGACAATGGCCGCCGGGACGCGTACTTCCGCGACGCACTCGATGTCGAGGAGCACCCGGTTTCGACGTTCACGATCACCGAACCGATCGACCTTGGCGCGGTCGGTGAATCGCCGTCCACCATCGATGTGTCCGGAGATCTCACTCTCGGCGCGGAGACCCGACCCGTGATGGCGACGCTAGAAGTAGCTTCGCGAAACGGTCGGCTCGAGGTCGCAGGCACAGTGCCCATCACGTGGGCCGACTTCGGCCTAGACGCCCCGAACCTCGGCTTCGTCGAGGTTGAGGACTCGGGCGCGATCGAGTTCCTCCTGCATCTCGCGCAGTAGGCGTACGTTGGGGTCAGACCTAGCTGCGGCGCAGCTCCGGCCGCCGCGGCACGACGAACGCTTCCGGAAGGACTCCTATGGCCAAGACCTACGCCAAGCAGCTCGTCGAGACTCTCGAAGCACAGGGGGTCGAGAGGATTTTCGGGATCGTCGGCGACAGCCTCAACCCGATCGTCGACGCACTTGCCGATTCCTCGATCACGTGGGTGCACGTGCGCAATGAGGAAGCCGCAGCCTTCGCGGCCGGAGCCGAATCACTGGTCACCGGGAAGCTCGCCGTCTGCGCCGCCTCGTGCGGACCCGGCAACACGCACTTCGTGCAGGGCCTCTACGATTCGCATCGCAACGGGGCCAAGGTCCTCGCCATCGCCTCGCACATCCCCAGCCTGCAGATCGGCTCCCAGTTCTTCCAGGAAACCCACCCGGAGGCACTGTTCCAGGAGTGCTCGGGATACTGCGAGATGGTCAACTCGGCGCAGCAGGGAGCGAGAATCCTCCACAACGCGTTGCAATCGACGCTCGCCGGTGGAGGGGTGTCCGTCGTCGTCATCCCCGGCGACCTCGCCAAGGAACCCGCGCACGACGAACCCCAGCTTCGCTCCCGCTACACCACCTCGGTGCCGCTCGCGGTCCCGGCGGACCCGGAGCTTCACGCTCTCGCCGACGCCATCAACGGCGCCCGGAAGATCACGCTGTTCGGCGGCGCCGGCTGCAAGGACGCGTGCGCGCAGGTCTACGCGCTCGCGGAGAAGATCAAGTCTCCGGTCGGCCACGCCTATGGCGGTAAACAGTACCTGCAATACGACAATAAGTATGACGTCGGAATGTCCGGTCTTCTCGGCTACGGCGCCTGCGACGAGGCGTTCGACGAAGCCGAGCTCCTCATCCTTCTGGGCACCGATTTCCCATACAACGAGTTCCTGCCGAGCATCCCGACCGCGCAGGTCGACATCAACGGAGCGCACATCGGGCGCCGAACGAAGGTCGATTTTCCGGTCCACGGCGATGTCGGCGCCACCATCGACGCGCTTCTCCCGCTCCTCGACGCGAAGGACGATTCGTCCTTCCTCGATGCGATGCTGAAGAAGCACGCATCCAACCTCGAGCACGTGATCGAGGCGTACACGACAAACGTAGAGGACATGGTGCCGATCCACCCGGAGTACGTCGCCCGGATCCTCGACGAAGAGGCATCGCAAGACGCCGTGTTCACCGCGGACACCGGGATGTGCAACGTATGGCACGCCCGCTACATCACCCCGGGTCCCGGTCGTGCGCTGCTCGCCTCCCTACGCCACGGGACCATGGCGAACGCCCTTCCCCAGGCCATCGGTGCACAGGCGGCCGATCGCAACCGGCAGGTCGTGGCCATGTGCGGTGACGGCGGGCTCTCGATGCTGCTCGGCGAGCTACTCACCGTGTCGCTCCACGAGTTGCCCCTCAAGGCGGTCGTGTTCAACAACTCCTCGCTCGGCATGGTCAAGCTCGAAATGCTCGTGGAGGGCTTCCCGGACAGGGGCACCGACCACTCGGAGGTGGATTTCGCGGCAATCGCCAAGGCCTGCGGCATCGAATCGTTCCGTGTCACCCGGCCGGACGAGATCCGCCCCGCCATCAAAAAGGCCCTCGCCCACGATGGCCCGGCGGTCGTCGACGTCGTCACCGACCCGAACGCGCTGTCCATCCCGCCGGAGATCTCCCTCGAGCAAGTCAGCGGCTTCGCCCGCGCCGCCTCCCGCACCGTCCTCGAAGGCGGCGTCGGCCGGATGATCGACTTGGCCCGCTCGAACCTCCGCAACGTGCCGCGCCCCTCGACGTTCCGCCGGTGACATTCACCCGCAACAGCAACGAAAGCCGCCGCCCACTTTTTTGCGGGCGGCGGCTTTCGTCTTGACGCTCGGTGCTGAGAACTACGGCTGGGCGAGCTCCGGAAGCATGTAGTCCATCGCCTTATCGAAGCCGGGGGTAAACGTCGACCAGTTGTGCACCCCGGTCGGCATGAGGAATGTCTCGTGCTCCACGCCCGCACCCTTGAGGGCCGAGTCCATCTGGTTGGTGCATTCGCGAGTGCCGGCCTCGAGCACATAGCCGGAGAACAGCACGCCGGGATCACTGCCGTATCGCTTGGCGTCCTCGGCGCCGATGGCGCCGGTTGCCGCGGACATGAAGACCTTCGTGCCCTGCAGCTTCTCGGGGTGGTCCGGGAGGTTGCGGGCCTGCCACTCCGGCGCGTTACGGGGGCCCCACATGTTCGTCATGTTGCCTCCGCGGGTCTCGATGCTCAGTCGGAGCGTCTCGTACCCGAGGTCGCTCGTGGTGCTATAGCAGCCGGACACGCCGCCGGCCGTGGCGAAGAAGCCCGGCTTGGCAGCGGCGACCTGCAGCGCGGAACCGGCGCCCATGGATACACCGGTCACGCCGTACTTGCGGTCCTCGTTCTTACCGACCTCCTCGTCGAGGATTTGAGGGAACTCCTCGGTGAGGAAGGTGTCCCACTTGTTCCGGCCCAGGTGCGGGTCGTCTTGATTCCACTCGGTCCAGTTCGAACCGGGTGCGCCGGTCGGCGCGACGCCGATGACGTTGGCGTCGCGCACCCGGTTCGGGCCGCTGGTCAGCGTGCGGAAGCCCGAGGGATTGAGCGTGTCGACGCCGTCGAGGTAATAGAGGACGTTGGCGTCCTGCTGCTTGGACTCGTCGGTGGGGAGGTAGACCTCGACATCGACCTCGCGCTGCATTTTCGCCGACGACACAGTCCAGACCTCGAGGCCGTCACGCACGTTGGGATTCGACTCGGTCTTCTTTCTCACTACCTTGGTCTCGGTGATGTCCGGGTTCGGCTTCGGCACGGCGTAACCGGGGCCAGTGAGCGAGCCGACGCCGCGGGTCACGGCGTCCGGGCCGAGAAGGGTGCCGAGGATCTGGGTGCCCGAGGCGAGCGAACCGACGGGGATGAGCGACATCGCGAGCGTCGAACCCATGAGTGCGGGGGTGACGAGGCTGCCGGCGGGACCTGACATCGACGCGGTGCTCAGCGGTGCGACGCCGGTCGACAGGGGAGCAAGGGTCGGCGCGTCGGAATTGAGCAGGGAACCGTTGGCGATCAGACCAAGGCTGGACCGGGCAATGGTCTCGGCGGACTCGACCGACCCCGCGGGACCGGAACTCAGCGGCGGGAGGTTGAGCGAATCTCCCGAATTGCTCGACTGTGCCGAGGCCTCGGATACGCCCAATGCGCCGGCGGTCGTCGCGACGAGAGCACCGATCGCTGCCGTGGCTAGTAGAGATGTTCCTAAAGTTCGGGCCATGGACTTGCGGGCGGTTCGAGCCATTATCCGAGGTAACCTTTCGCGACTGACATGAACGAGATAACTGTCAACAATTAAATCGTTATTAAAACGTGTTCTTTGGAGACTAACCCGTAATCGCCGAAAAGGCCGCATCGATTTGGGGATCCACCCCCGCGGGCCCTAATATTGAGAAGTTGTCTGCGGCGTCCCTATACAGGTGTGTCCGCAGGCGGCAATGACCGCGTGTACTCGGGTCGGTAATCCGGTGCACATTCCATATAGCTAGGTCAGTCAGGAGTATCTCCAGTGATTCAGCAAGAATCGCGGCTGAAGATCGCCGATAACACCGGTGCGAAGGAAATCCTCTGCATCCGTGTCCTCGGTGGCTCGAAGCGCCGCTACGCAGGCATTGGTGACGTCATCGTCGCCACTGTCAAGGACGCCATCCCCGGCGGCAACGTCAAGAAGGGCGACATCGTCAAGGCCGTTATCGTGCGCACCGCCAAGGAGCGCCGCCGCAACGATGGTTCGTACATCAAGTTCGACGAAAACGCCGCCGTCATCATCAAGAACGACAACGATCCGCGAGGAACGCGCATCTTCGGCCCCGTGGCCCGCGAGCTGCGCGAGAAGCGCTTCATGAAGATCGTCTCGCTTGCTCCGGAGGTGCTCTAATGAAGGTACATAAGGGAGACACCGTGCTGGTTATCTCCGGCAAGGACAAGGGTGCCAAGGGCAAGGTCATCGAAGCCTACCCGAAGGCCGAGCGTGTCCTCGTCGAGGGCGTTAACCGCATCAAGAAGCACGTCGCCGACTCTGCAGCAGAGCGCGGCGCATCCTCGGGCGGCATCGTTACCCAGGAGGCCCCGATCCACGTCTCGAACGTGATGGTCGTGGACGCCGACGGTACCCCGACCCGTGTTGGCACCCGCACCGACGAGAACGGCAAGCGTGTCCGTATCTCGCGCAAGACCGGGAAGGACCTGTAAGCCATGACCGCTCCCGAAAAGTACATCCCGCGTCTGAAGACGCAGTACAAGAACGAGATCCGCACGAAGTTGCAGGACGAGTTCTCCTACACCAACGTGATGCAGGTTCCCGGTATCACGAAGGTCGTCGTCAACATGGGCGTCGGCGACGCCGCCCGCGATGCCAAGCTCATCAACGGCGCGATCAACGACCTGACCCTCATCACGGGTCAGAAGCCGGAGATCCGCCGCGCCCGCAAGTCGATCGCACAGTTCAAGCTGCGCGAGGGCATGCCGATCGGTGTGCGCGTCACCCTGCGTGGCGACCGCATGTGGGAATTCCTCGACCGTCTCACCACGGTCGCGCTTCCCCGCATCCGCGACTTCCGCGGACTCTCGGGCAAGCAGTTCGACGGCCACGGTAACTACACCTTCGGCCTCACCGAGCAGTCCATGTTCCACGAGATCGACATCGACAAGATCGATCGACCCCGCGGCATGGACATCACCGTCGTGACCACCGCGACGAACAACGACGAGGGCCGCGCCCTCCTGCGCCACATCGGCTTCCCCTTCAAGGAGAAGTAAGAAGGCGCCTCGGCACGGTCCGAGCGTAAAGCGAACTCCGCCGTCATACCGGGATTTGTTTCGGGTATGACGGCGGAGTTTCTTTTTTCCGGGCGGACCCTGTGCCCGCTCGGCTAGAAGCGTTGTAGCGACTTGCGCAGCGCGTTCGCCTGGACGATGGCGAGTACGCCGAACGCGATCATGAAGGCGCCGGTGACCATGGCGAGTACGAGCACCGAACCGATCGGGCTGACCAGCAGTACGAGGCCGCCAATGAGCGAGGCGATTCCCGAGACGAGGGCCGTGGTGCGGCCGGTAAAGCCGGGGCGGGGGAGTGTCGCGAGGCGGGCGATGCCGAACAACAGCCAGATGACGCCGAGGAACGCACCGAGCAGGCTGATCGCCATGTCGCCATTGGCCACGCAGAGGATCCCGGCGATGAGCGAGAGCGCGCCAGCCGCGATGGTGAGCACCTTCGCAGTGGTGGAGAAGTTAAGCGCGAAACCGACGCCGATCTGTCCCAGTCCTGCGACGATGAGGTAGATGCCGAACAGCAGCGCGACGACGAGCGTGGTCTGGCCCGGCCACACGAGCAGGAGCAGCCCGGCGAGCAGGCTCGTGATACCAAGGCCTAGAATCAGCTTCCATGAATGGCGCAGGAAACGCTGCGCTCGCTCGCCGAGCACGCCGGAATCGCGGAGGTTGCCGAAGCCGCCGAAGCTGATACCGGTGAACCGCATGCCCCCGAAATTCGGGCCGCCGCGCGGATCGTCCGCGCCTGGATAGTTTCCTGGGTTCATCGCAGTGCACGCTCCTTGAGGTAATAGGGGTGCCCGCATCTTTTCGCTTGCGAGCGCCCTATCTTCCACGATGCCACCGCTGCGGCGCGCCTTGGTGCGCTCTCGGCGAACCCGCGCACATTGCTGTGCTGCAATTTCGCCCCGGGGAGCGGTCTAGCGCGAGGCGCGTGAGCGGGCGTGGCCTGCGATTTCCTCGGCGAGTTCGGCGGCCCGAGCCGCCCACACGTCCCCGGAGGTTTCGTCGGCGGCATCGCTCACGTGCTTGATGAGTTCGACCGGAACGCCGAAATCGTGCGCGACCTGCGCGATCGCGTAGCCCTCCATGTCGACGAGGTCCGCGTGCTCAGCGAGTGCATCCCGCATCGCCGAATCGGCGACAAAGGTGTCGCCCGTTGCGAGCACGACACCGTTGCCGGGCGCGGCGGTGGCCGCGCCTGGCTTTCCCTCGGAGCCCTCGTCGTCGCGCGGGCCTACGTGTAGCGGCGGATACTCGTCCATGCCCGTGATTTTCCTGACGGCGAAGTGCGAGAAATCGTGGAGAAGCACGGTCTCGACGCGGTGGACGCCGAGCATGTGGCCGCGCAGCGCCCCGGCGGTCCCGATATTGACGACCGCACTCGGCAGCCCGCCCGCGGCTTCGTACGACGCGAGGCACGCGGCTAGTGCAGCCGCCGAGCGGATCTTGCCGATGCCGGTGACGAGGACGGGCAGCGCATGGTCGAAGGCCGTGGCCTCCGCCCGCGCGGCCACGACGAACAGCGGCTGGCCGGGCGCCGGGCGGCCGAAGGTCAATGTTCCGGGGGAGGAATTCATTGGGCCAAGGTATCCCGAACGGAAAGCCTATTGTCTTTCGTTTTTGCCGGGGCTAACTTAAAGAAGTCTCAAGGCACCGGAACCTCGTGCGAATCGAGGGCGGTCGCGCCACTGTAAGGCCTACGGGCCGAGCCAGAGCTGGTGCCCTGAGAACGAATCCCATCCACGTTCCGGGCGCGTAACCCGGTAAGGAGAATGTCGATCATGACCTCAGTCAGCTCTACCGGTCCACAAGGCGCCACCGCCTCGGCCGGATCCAAGGACGTCGCCGTCGCCCGCACCGACGTCAAGTCTTCGCTCATCCTCATCGGCGTGTTCGCGCTGTGCATCCTCGCGTACTACTTCGTCGGGGTGGACCAGGGGGCGGTGTCGGTATTCGGCTCCGACACCCACATCCACGAGTACGTCCACGACGCGCGCCACTTCGCAGGCTTCCCCTGCCACTAGTCACGCCCCGAGACATACACGAGCGAAAGACAATTCCATGGAAAAAATCCTGACCCTGCGGGGTCTTCTTTTCGGCGCCATCGGCGGCTTCATCGCCTGGATCTTCATGTACGTCATGGCCGAACCGATCATCGGCCGCGCCATCGATTACGAGGAAGCACGCAGTGAGGCGATGGAAGCCCTCGAACATACTCACGAGGCGGGCGGACACTCGCACGGCGGGGAAGACGAACTGTTCACCCGCAGCATCCAGGAAGGGCTCGGCGCGGGCACCGGCATGGTCGTGCTGGGTCTCGCTCTGGGCGGGATCACCGCCATCATATTCGCATTGTGGATGCACTACCGCTCCGGCGCCGCCGCTGGGCGCTACGCGCTGCCCGTCTCCGGGCTCGCGTTCGCCGTGTTCTACCTGCTGCCCACTCTCAAGTACCCGGCCAACCCGCCGGCAGTGGGCAACGACGACACCATCGAGGCGCGCACCGGCCTGTTCCTGCTGCTCATCGTGCTCAGCGCCGTCGCCGTGCTCATCGGCGTGTTCGTCCGGCAGAAGCTGCGCGCCCGCCTCGGTGCGGGATCGATGTGGGCCGCGGCGGGCGTCGTCATCGTCCTCATGATCGTCATCTACGCCGTCATGCCGCAGCTCGGCTCCCTCGAGGCCAATGCCGGAAGCGGCTCCTCGTTCGAAACCCCGGGGCCAGTCGTTGACGCCGAAGGGCACATCATCCTGGAGGGCTTCAACGCCGACGATCTTTATCAGTTCCGCCTCTACTCGCTCATCGCGCAGGCGATCATCTTCACTTCGATCGCCGGTGGGCTCACCCTTGCGGCGAAGAAGATCGACGCGCTGCGCGGGATCGCTTCGCGCGAGCGTGCCGTAGTCGCCGCGTAGGCGGTAGCGGTCTCATGGTGTTCCGGCTGACGCTGATCGCGCACGCGGCGACCGAGGCGACGCACGCCGCACGCTTCGCCGCGCCGCGCGACGAGCTCAGCCGAGCAGGGTGCGGGGCGGCGCAGCGCCTCGCAAACTCCGGCGAGCTGCCTCGCGAACCCGGGGGCCAGCTCGTGCTGTGCGCTCCGGAGCTGCGCGCGCAGCAGACCGCGAAGCTTCTCGGCTACGGCGACGCTCAAGCCGAGGAATCCTTCGCGGACCTCGATCTCGGCGAGTGGGCGGGCAGGGGAGTCGACGAGATTCCCGCTGCGGACCTCTACTCCTGGAACACCGACCCCGAATTCCGCGGCCACGCCGGTGAAACCGTCGCCGCGGCGTGCGGAAGGATCGGCGCCGCGCTCGATGCGCTCGGCGAAGGGGAGCGGGGGTCGGCCGTGGTCATCGCCCACCCGTCGACGCTCCGCTCCGCCGTCATCCATTGCCTGTCCTCGCCTGCACAGACGTTTTTCCGGGTTGACGCCGGGCCCGGGCACGCGCTCGGCCTCCACCGCCGCGGCTGGCGCTGGACTCTACGGTTGTAGCGGAGGCGGCTCAGGCGAGCCAGGCGCAGGCGGCGACGACGATCGCCTCGGCGCCGCGATCGAGCGTCGGCCACAGGTCCGGGGCGAACGCCGGGTCGTGATTGCCGACGGCCCGCGAGGTATCGGCGAATCCGCCAAGACCCCAGTACGTGTAGGGAACGCCCATCGAATCCGGGACGATCGAGAAGTCCTCGGACGCCGGCACGCGCCCGAGCTCGCCGGATTCGTCGCCGAAGTATGCGTCGAAGGCGGCGTGGACCCGGCCGGTGGCGTCGGCGTCATTATCGGTGATGGGGTAGTGCTCGTAATACTCGAACTCCGGCTCCTTCGGAGAATTCGACGCGGCGCACTCGGCGCGCACGATCCGCTCTATGGCCTCGCGGATCTGTTTCTGTACGTCCGTGGAATACGCGCGCGTGTCGATGAGCAGCTCGGCGGAATCGGCGATGATGTTCGCGCGCGAGCCCGCCCGCAGCGCGCCGACGGTGACCGAGGCCTGCTGCGCCGAATCGATCTCGCGCGAGACGATCGTCTGCAGTCGCATCACGATCGAGGACGCGAGGACCACGGGGTCGACGCCGAGGTAGGCCATCGCGCCGTGCGTGCCGTGCCCGTGGACCGTGACCCGGATGCGCTCGGACGTCGAGAACGACGGCCCGACCTGCGTGCCCACGTGCCCGCCGGGCAGGAAGGACAGCACGTGCTGGCCGAAGTACACGTCCGGGGTCGGGATCTCGTCGGCGATGCCCGCGGCGACGAGCGCGTCGGCGCCCTCCGCGGTCTCCTCCGCTGGCTGGAACACCGCGACGAAGGTTCCCGACCAGGCATCGGTGTGCGCGGCCATCGCCTGGCAGGCGCCAAGCAGCGAGACGATGTGCACGTCGTGGCCGCACGCGTGCGCGACGGGAACGGATTCGCCGCTCGCATCCTTGGCGGTAGCGGTAGAGGCGTAATCCTTGCCAGAGGCCTCGCGCACGGGAAGCGCGTCGATGTCCGCGCGCATCGCGACGACGGGCCCCTCCCCGTTGGCGATGACGGCGACGACGCCGGTGTCCCCAACGCGCTTCGGGGACAGCCCGTATCCGGACAGCGTGTCGACGATGCGCTGCGAGGTCTCGTTCTCGGCGAGGCTGAGTTCGGGGTGCTGATGGAACCATTTGTAGAGTTCCTCGCGCTCGCCCTGCGAGGTACCGAGGTCCGCGAGGATGTCCGCCGCCGCGGCGTAGCCCTTGCCCGATTCGGTTTCCGTCTGCGTGCTCACGGTCGTTCCTCCCTATATTTGCGCTGGTCGCTCGATTTGGTGCTGCGGGTCCTTGTTGCTAGCGTAGTTAGGTCCCATCGGGGATGCAGCGCGCCTTGGTGCGTGGAGCTTCACCCGATAAGAGTCGCGGCGGACAGGGTCCTGCCGGGAGTGATCCCGTGAGGCCATCCCACCCCTCGATTCTGTACCCGGAACGCCGCAGGCCAGCCCCTTCGGGCAGGTTCTGATGTCGCAAGCCGGGGGACAGGGCCCGTGAATCCTCACGGAGCCCAAGGTATTAATGGAACCTCTTCGCTATAGGCCCACCGCCAGGCGAATCGCGTGCCTCCGACGTCATAGGACAAAGCCTTTGGTTTATGACGTCGAAGTCGCCGAGCGCCCCCGGTGTTGCATGGGAACCGTTGCGAGAAAGGAATAGGTCCATCGCATGTCGATGACAGACCCTATCGCGGACATGCTTACGCGCGTCCGCAACGCGAACTCCGCGCATCACGACACCGTGAAGATGCCGTCTTCCAAGCTGAAGGCGAACATCGCGGCGATCCTCAAGCAGGAGGGCTACATCGCCGAGTACGAGGTCACCGATGCTCGTGTTGGTAAGGAGCTCAGCATCGAGCTCAAGTACGGCCCCACCCGTCAGCGTTCGATTTCCGGCATCCGCCGTATCTCGAAGCCGGGTCTGCGCGTGTACGCGAAATCCGACAACCTGCCGAAGGTACTCGGCGGACTCGGCGTGGCGATCATCTCCACGTCGCAGGGTCTGCTGACGGACCGTCAGGCCACGAACAAGGGTGTGGGCGGGGAAGTCCTCGCCTACGTCTGGTAGAGGAGGCCTTTCAATGTCACGTATCGGTAAGGCTCCCATCACCATCCCGTCCGGCGTGGACGTGAAGGTCGACGGCAGCCACATCACCGTGAAGGGTCCGAAGGGCGAGCTTTCCCGCGAGCTCCCGGGCCTGATCAACGTCAATGTCGAAGACAACCAGGTTGTCTGCACCCGCCCCGACGAGGAGCGCGAATCGCGTTCCCTCCACGGCCTGACCCGTTCCCTCGTGAACAACATGGTCGTCGGTGTCACCGAGGGCTACAAGCAGGACATGGAAATCTTCGGCGTCGGTTACCGCGTGCTGGCCAAGGGGCAGGACCTCGAGTTCAACCTCGGCTACTCGCACAGCGTGCCGGTCGCAGCCCCGCAGGGCATCACGTTCGCCGTCGAGAGCGCCACCAAGTTCTCGGTGTCCGGTATCGACAAGCAGCTTGTCGGCCAGGTCTGCGCGAACATCAAGCGCCTGCGCAAGCACGACCCGTACAAGGGTAAGGGCATCCGCTACGCCGGCGAGCAGGTTCGCCGCAAGGTCGGAAAGACGGGTAAGTAAATCATGGCAAATTCCACTGAGAACAAGCGCACTCCGCTCGGCACCGATGTGTCGACGGCACGCCGCGTCTCGCGTGCGCGCCGCCACAACCGTCTGCGCAAGAAGGTCGAAGGCACCGCCGTTCGTCCCCGTCTGGTCGTCAAGCGCTCCTCGCGCCACATCCACGCCCAGATCATCGACGACTCGCGTGGCCACACCCTCGCCGCCGCATCGACCCTCGAGGCCGATGTCCAGGCCGTCGACGGTGACAAGAAGGCCCGCAGCGCGAAGGTCGGCCAGCTCCTGGCCGAGCGCGCCAAGGCCGCAGGCATCGAAGCCGTCGTGTTCGACCGTGGTGGTAACAAGTACCACGGCCGTATCGCGGCGCTCGCCGACGCCGCCCGCGAAGGTGGGCTGGGATTCTAATGACGAATTTCAACGCAATGACCGCTAACGGAAGGACTGTCTGATGCCGGGACGTCAGCGTCGTGACGGCGGCAACGGGCCCGCCGACGACAACAAGAACAACAACCGCGATGGCAACCGCGACGGAGGACGGGGCGGCCGCGGCCGTGGCCGTGACGACCGTCGCCAGGGTGGTCGCGCCGAGGACGAGCGCTCGAACTACATCGAGAAGGTCGTCTCCATCAACCGTGTGTCCAAGGTCGTCAAGGGTGGTCGTCGCTTCAGCTTCACCGCTCTCGTGATCGTGGGCGACGGACAGGGCATGGTCGGCGTCGGCTACGGCAAGGCCAAGGAAGTTCCCGCGGCCATCCAGAAGGGCGTCGAAGAGGCTCGCAAGAACTTCTTCCGCGTCCCGATGATCGGTGCCACCATCCCGCACCCGGTCCAGGGTGAGGACGCCGCCGGCGTCGTGCTCCTGCGTCCGGCGTCGCCGGGTACCGGTGTTATCGCCGGTGGTGCGGCTCGTGCCGTGCTCGAGGCCGCCGGCATCGGCGACATCCTGTCGAAGTCGCTGGGTTCGGCGAACGCGATCAACGTGGTTCACGCCACCGTTGCCGCGCTCAAGGGCCTGCACCGTCCCGAAGAGGTCGCGGCGCGCCGCGGTCTCCCCATCGAGGACGTCGCACCGGCAGGCATGCTGCGTGCGCGCGCAGGACAGGGGGCCTAAACCATGGCAACACTGAAGATCACGCAGGTCCGCGGAACCGTCGGAACCAAGCAGAATCAGAAGGACTCCCTGCGCACTCTGGGTCTCAAGGGCATCCGTAAGTCGGTTGTCCGCGAGGACAATGCGCAGAACCGGGGTCTGATCAACGTCGTGAGCCACCTCGTTGTGGTTGAAGAGACGGAGTGAGCATGACCATCAAGCTGCATCACCTCCGCCCGGCGGATGGCGCCCACACGGACAAGACCCGCGTCGGACGCGGTGAGGGTTCGAAGGGTAAGACCGCCGGTCGCGGTACCAAGGGCACGAAGGCACGCAAGAACGTCCCCGCGGCGTTCGAGGGTGGCCAGATGCCGATTCACATGCGTCTTCCGAAGCTTCGCGGCTTCAAGAACCGCAATCGCATCGAGTACCAGATCGTCAATGTCTGCGATATTGCTCGGTTGTTCCCCGAGGGTGGACAGGTCGGCGTTGCCGAGCTCGTCGCCAAGGGCGCGGTTCGGAAGAACGAACTCGTGAAGGTTCTCGGAGAGGGAGAGCTGTCGGTCGCCGTCACGGTGTCCGCGCACAAGTTCTCCGGCTCCGCCAAGAGCAAGATCGAAGCCGCCGGTGGCACCGCCACCGTTCTCGGCTCGTAATCGGGATCCGAGGCGGAGGACTTTCGACACGGTCTACGTGTTGTCGGTCCTCCGCCTCGATTCATTTCTCTGCCGGATTTTTCTGGGGCGTGCCTCACCGTTGGGCGCCAATAGCCGGCGAGTTGATAGAGTGCATAGGGTTCATTGTGTGGATCCGCGGCGATAGCGTCAGTGGGTGTGCAGAATGAGCACCTGGTGCCCGGGGGAACAACCGCTTTCCCGGTTCGGATGTACCAGGTGGATAGACGTTAGGAAGCGGCCGCCAAGAGGCTGCGGTTATCAGGAGGACATGTGCTTTCAGCACTGGTGTCTGCGTTCAAAGACGTAGACCTGAGGAAGAAGCTCCTCTTCACCCTGGGACTCGTTGTCCTGTACCGGATCGGCGCACAGATCCCCTCGCCGGGTGTCGACTACCCGGAGCTGCATTCAGCACTGGACACCGCGCTCAGCAGCGAACAGGGGCAGCTCTACTCGCTCGTCAACTTGTTCTCCGGCGGCGCGCTCCTCCAGCTCTCGGTCTTCGCCATCGGCATCATGCCGTACATTACGGCGTCTATCATCGTGCAGCTGCTCACCGTGGTCATCCCGTATTACGAGCAGCTCAAGAAGGAGGGGCAGTCGGGTCAGGCCAAGATGACCCAGCACACTCGCTACCTCACGATCGGGCTCGCCGTTCTGCAGTCCGCGGGCATCGTCGCGCTTGCCCAGCGTGGCCAGCTGCTCGGCAACGGCCAGTCCGTCCTCGTCGACGACAGTATCTTCACGATGATCACGATCATCGTCGTGATGACCGCCGGCGCGGCCATGGTCATGTGGTTCGGTGAGCTCATCACCGACCGAGGCGTCGGCAACGGCATGTCGCTCCTCATTTTCGCGGGCATCGCCGCACGCGTTCCCGCCGAGGGCGTCAATATTTACCAGAACGCCTCGTCGATCAAGTTCGCCGCCGTGATGGGTGCCGTCCTCCTCATCATCGTCGCGGTGGTGTTCATCGAGCAGGGCCAGCGTCGCATCCCCGTCCAGTACGCAAAGCGCATGGTCGGGCGCCGCCAGTACGGTGGAACCACGACCTACCTGCCGCTCAAGGTGAACCAGGCCGGCGTTATCCCCGTGATCTTCGCGTCCTCGCTGATGTACATCCCGACGCTGATCACCCAGCTCGTACAGGACCCCAACGATCCCGGCTCGGGGTGGTGGCAGGAAGTCGTGATGTCTCACATCAACGACCCGGGCAGCATCGGCTACATCGTCGTCTACTTCGCGCTGATCATCTTCTTCGCCTACTTCTACGTGTCGATCCAGTTCGACCCGATGGAGCAGGCCGAGAACATGAAGAAGTACGGCGGCTTCATCCCGGGCTTCCGCCCCGGGCGGCCGACGGCACAGTACCTCGGTTACGTGCTCAATCGAATCCTGTTGTTCGGCTCGCTGTATCTTGGCATCATCGCCGTGTTGCCGAATATCTTCCTGGATATGGGCCAGGGAGGCGACGTACAGAATATGCCGTTCGGCGGTACGGCGGTGCTGATCATGGTGTCCGTCGGCCTGGACACCGTGAAGCAGATCGAAGCGCAGCTCATGCAGCGCAACTACGACGGTATTCTGCGGTAACTCGTTCCCCGGGTGGCCCAATGGGCACTGCCCGCTAAGAAAGGAAGCTCTATGCGCATCGTTCTGGTAGGTCCCCCCGGAGCAGGTAAGGGAACGCAGGCGGCCCTCCTGTCGGAGAAGCTCGGGGTGCCGCACATCTCGACCGGTGACCTTTTCCGCGCGAACATCTCGGAAAACACCGAGCTCGGCCAGACTGCCAAGAGCTATATCGATGCCGGCAACCTCGTGCCGTCTTCGGTGACCAACGACATGGTCGCCGAGCGGATCGCCGAGGGCGACGCAGCAGAGGGCTTCCTCCTCGACGGCTACCCGCGCAGCGTCGAGCAGGCCGATGCGCTCTCCGAGCTGCTGGCCAAGAGCGACCTCGACATCGACGCGGTGCTCGAATTCGACATCGACGACGACACGGTCGTAGAGCGCATGCTCGCCCGCGGTCGCGCGGATGACACCGAAGAGGTTATCCGCCACCGCATGGACGTCTACCGTTCGGAGACGGCACCGCTCCTTGACTACTACGCTGGCAAGGTCGTGAAGATCGACGCCGTAGGAGAGGTCAACGAAATCTCCGACCGTGCGATGAAGGCACTCGGTAAGTAGCGCGAAGGCGCTCCGAGAAGAGAATCGACGCACTGATGTTCGGTCGTAAGAACAAGGCCATCACGGCCCGCACGGCGGGCGAGCTCGACGTCATGGAAGCCGCCGGACGCATCGTCGGCGAAGCGCTCGTCGCCGTGCGCTCCGCGGCGAAGCCCGGTATGTCCACGCTGGAACTCGACGAGATCGCCGAGGAGATCATTCGGGGAGCCGACGCGATTCCCTCGTTCAAGGGATACGAGGGGTTCCCGGGTTCCGTGTGCTCCTCGGTCAATGACGTCGTCGTCCACGGGATCCCGTCGTCCGCCGTCATACTTTCCGAAGGTGATCTGGTGTCGATCGACTGCGGCGCCATCCTCGACGGTTGGCACGGCGATTCCGCGTGGACCTTTGGCGTGGGCGAGCTCTCCGCCGCTGATTCCGCCCTCAACGATGCCACTGCCCAGGTTCTCGCCGACGGGCTTGCGGCGATGGTCCCGGGCAACCGGTTGACCGATGTGTCCGCTGCGCTCGAGGCGGCGACCCGGGCGGCGGAGGACGACTTCGGTATCGACCTCTACATCGTCGACGGCTTCGGCGGGCACGGCATCGGGCGTGCGATGCACGAGGACCCCTACCTGCCGAACGAGGGCAGGGGAGGGCGCGGCCCCCGAATCGTTGCCGGGTCGGTGCTGGCAATCGAGCCCATGCTCACCGGTGGGACCGTGCACACCAAGACCGATGCCGACGACTGGACCGTTCGTACCGCGGATGGGTCTCGTGCATCGCATTGGGAGCACACCGTTGCCGCTACGGATTCCGGTGCGCGCATTCTCACCCAGCGCCCGACTGCCTGATCCTCGGCGTCGGCTCACATCGCCGAATTGGTTCAGCCTGCGCAAATGGGTTAAGCTGGATCGTCGGTATGCCAATCATCTGGCAGACCGCACCGGTTGCGTCCTGAATGCGGTGCCTTCCTGCGCGTAAAAGTGCAGGTACAACGCGGGGCGCAGCTTCTGTCAACCTACAACCACGGTCAGAGTCGGCCGGGGAAAAGTGGAGGAAATGGCGAAGAAAGACGGAGCCATCGAAGTCGAGGGTCGCGTAATCGAGCCGCTGCCGAACGCAATGTTCCGCATCGAGCTGGAGAACGGACACAAGGTCCTCGCGCACATTAGCGGCAAGATGCGTCAGCACTACATTCGTATCCTGCCCGAAGACCGCGTCGTCGTGGAGCTGAGCCCCTACGACCTTTCGCGCGGACGCATCGTCTACCGGTACAAGTAGCACCGCACACGTCAATAATCCCAGCACCAGCTGCTCCTAACACGCGTAGGTGCGGTACACCCCCGGATGCGGAGGCCGGGGCCTGAGGGTTGTGCACTTCGAGAGAAGTCCATATCTCTATCGGGACGGGCCGGGATGAAACCTACCGCAGTACAGAGAAGGAACGCACCATATGGCACGCCTTGCCGGCGTTGATCTCCCCCGCGACAAGCGGATGGAGATTGCGCTTACCTACATTTTCGGCATCGGTCGTACTCGCGCCACGGCGATCCTCGCGGAAACCGGCATCAGCCCGGACCTTCGCACCAAGGATCTCACCGACGAGCACATCACGACCTTGCGCGACTACATCGAGGGCAACTACAAGGTCGAAGGTGACCTGCGCCGCGAGATCCAGGGCGATATTCGCCGCAAGATCGAGATCGGCAGCTACCAGGGACTGCGCCACCGCCGCGGACTTCCGGTTCGTGGTCAGCGCACCAAGACCAATGCCCGCGGTCGTAAGGGACCGAAGAAGACCGTCGCCGGAAAGAAGAAGTAATGCCTCCTAAGTCACGCGCTGCGGGCCCGAAGAAGACGGGTCGCCGCAGGGAAAAGAAGAACGTCGTTCAGGGCCAGGCCCACATCAAGAGCACGTTCAACAACACCATCGTTTCGATTACCGACCCCACCGGTGCCGTGATCTCGTGGGCCTCCTCGGGCCACGTCGGCTTCAAGGGATCGCGTAAGTCCACCCCGTTCGCCGCTCAGCTTGCCGCTGAGAACGCCGCCCGCAAGGCGCAGGAGCACGGGATGAAGAAGGTTGACGTTTTCGTCAAGGGCCCGGGCTCGGGTCGCGAGACCGCGATTCGTTCGCTCCAGGCCGCCGGCCTCGAGGTCGGATCGATTTCAGACGTCACCCCGCAGCCACACAACGGAACCCGTCCGCCCAAGCGGCGTCGCGTCTAAGCGGGAAGGAGAGGTAAGAACACATGGCACGTTATACCGGCCCCGCTACTCGTAAGTCGCGTCGTCTGCGCGTCGACCTCATTGGTGAGGATCAGGCGTTCGAGCGTCGCCCGTACCCGCCGGGTCACCACGGCCGCGCCCGGGTCAAGGAGTCCGAGTACCTGCTCCAGCTGCAGGAGAAGCAGAAGGCGCGCTTCACCTACGGCATCATGGAAAAGCAGTTCCGCGGATACTACGAAGAGGCAAACCGTCGCCAGGGCAAGACCGGCGAGAACCTCCTTCAGATCCTCGAGACCCGTCTCGACAACGTCGTGTACCGCGCCGGACTGGCTCGCACGCGTCGTCAGGCTCGCCAGCTGGTCGCCCACGGCCACTTCCTGGTCAACAACCAGAAGGTGACCATCCCCAGCTTCCGCGTTTCGCAGTACGACATCATTGATGTCCGGGAGAAGTCCCGCAGCATGCTGCCGTTCGAGATTGCTGCCGATTCCGTCGGCGAGCGCCCGGTTCCGGCCTGGCTCCAGGTCGTCCCGACTACGCTCCGTGTTCTCGTGCACCAGCTGCCCGAGCGCGCCCAGATCGATGTGCCGCTCACCGAGCAGCTCATCGTCGAGCTCTACTCGAAGTAGTAAGCCCCTTGTTGATTCCCGGAGGTGGCGCGCTAGCGCGTCGCCTTCGGGGCGTCGTCGACAGTCCTACCGGCGTCAAATAGCGGACGCCGTTTACCGAAAGAGGTAGCACATGCTCATCTCCCAGCGACCCACTCTTTCCGAAGAGGTCGTTGCCGAAAACCGCTCGAAGTTCTCCATTGAGCCGCTCGAGCCGGGCTTCGGTTACACCATCGGTAACTCGCTGCGTCGCACGCTGCTGTCGTCCATCCCGGGCGCCGCAGTGACCAGCATCCGTATCGAGGGTGTTCTGCACGAATTCACCACCGTGCCGGGCGTGAAGGAAGATGTCACCGACATCATCTTGAACCTCAAGGGTCTGGTCGTCTCGTCCACCGAAGACGAGCCGGTCACCATGTACGTCAAGAAGCAGGGGCCCGGCGTCATCACCGCCGCCGACATCGTCCCGCCGACGGGCGTCGAGGTTCACAACCCCGACATGCACATCGCGACCCTGAACGAAAAGGGTCACCTGGAGATCGAGCTCGTGGTCGAGCGTGGCCGTGGCTACGTTCCGGCCGGCATGAACGCCGGAGCAGATCAGGAGATCGGCCGCATCCCGGTTGATTCCATCTACTCGCCGGTGCTCAAGGTCAGCTACAAGGTCGAAGCCACGCGTGTTAACCAGCGCACCGACTTCGACCGTCTGGTCCTGGACGTGGAGACCAAGAACTCCATGACCGCGCGCGATGCACTGGCATCGGCCGGTAAGACCCTGGTTGAACTGTTCGGCCTGGCCCAGGAGCTCAACGAGGAAGCCGAAGGCATCGAGATCGGGCCCAGCCCGGCAGAAGCCGACCACATCGCTTCCTACAGCATGGCCATCGACGAGCTCGACCTTTCGGTGCGCTCGTTCAACTGCCTCAAGCGCGAGGGTGTCCACACCGTCGGCGAGCTTGTTGCTCGCAGCGAGTCGGACCTGCTCGACATTCGCAACTTTGGTCAGAAGTCGATTGACGAAGTCAAGATCAAGCTCGCTGA
Organism: Dietzia timorensis; assembly: GCF_001659785.1. Lineage (NCBI taxonomy): Bacteria > Bacillati > Actinomycetota > Actinomycetes > Mycobacteriales > Dietziaceae > Dietzia > Dietzia timorensis. The sequence continues at coordinate 2,567,474 of NZ_CP015961.1, read as the reverse complement.
GCTCGGCCTGTCGCTCAAGGACGCCCCTCCCGGATTCGACCCCGCCTCGGTGCAGGGCTACGACCCGGAGACCGGCACCTGGACGGACGAGGGCGGCGAAGACTACGCAGAGACTGAGCAGCTGTAACTCACTGCAAATAGCATCCCGCTCACCCCGGGGCCGGACCATTGCAGTCCGTGTCGATCCGGGGTTCCCCTAAGGAGTAGACGAAATGCCCAAGCCGAAGAAGGGCGCCCGCCTCGGCGGGTCGGCTTCGCACCAGAAGCTGATTATCTCGAACCTGGCTACGCAGCTGTTCGAGCACGACAAGATCCGCACCACCGAGACCAAGGCGAAGCTTCTTCGCCCGGTTGCGGAGAAGCTGATCACGAAGGCCAAGCGCGGAACCCTCGCGGACCGCCGCAACGCCGCGAAGATCGTGCGCGACAAGGACGTTCTGCACAAGCTGTTCGACGAGATCGGCCCCCGCGTGGCCAACCGCGATGGCGGCTACACCCGCATCGTCAAGCTCGAGAACCGCAAGGGTGACAATGCGCCGATGGCGCTTATCGCCCTGGTGACCGAGGAGACCGTGGCCAACGAGGGCGCACGCGCAACGCGTGCGGCGGCCTCCAAGAAGGCGGCCGAAGAGGCCAAGGCAGCTGAAGAGGCCAAGGCCGAGGCTGAGGAGGCTCCGGCTGAGGAGACCACCGCCGAGGCCGCGGCCGCCGAGGCGAGCCCGGCCGAGGATCCGGCCGCCGAAGGTGGCGCCACCGCCGGTGAGGACGAGAACAAGTAATCTCGCTCTGCACCAGTGAGCGGGCGTCTCGCCACTTCCCACAGGGAGGGTGAGGCGCCCGCTTCCTCATTTTCGTCGCTCGTTGAGCGCGGGCAGCTATGGCGCAAGCAGCATCGCGGCCGCTGTGCCGTCGAGGTCGATATGCCCGGCGCAGCTGATCATCAGCGCGCGATGTTCGGAACGATCGACACCGATCCACGAACTGAAGCCGCCGGTCTCCCCGTTATGCCACGTCAACGAACGGCCCTCTCCGCGGCTAATGTGCCAGAATGCCCCCAGCGATAACCCGTCGTCGATCTCGAGCCACTCGGAAAGCGCGTCCATCCCCGGTGCCGAGTGCGCGACGAGCGCCTCGAGGTAGGGCGCCATGTCATCCGCCGAGGCGCGGAGTCCGCCTGCCGGCGCGTATCCTGGGCCGGTCCATGGATCGGCGGGTCTCCCGGAGAAGGTCACCCCGGGTACGTCGCGCTCGGACATGGCGCCATCCGGGGTCTGCACCAGCGCGGTCGGCAGGGCCAGGGGAGTGGCGAAGCGCCCACGAAGGAGTGCCGGATACGAGGTGGCGTCGGCGGCGGCGAGGGCATGTCCCAACGCGGCGCCGCCCAGAGTCGAATAGCGGTAACCGGATGCGTGCAGTCGCGCGCGGCGAAGCTCCCCGTACACGTCCTCAACCGTTTCGCCGTCGGCCTCCCGCCCTCGCACTGCACGCAGAGCCTTTCGCCACGTCCCGAATCGGGAACCGCCATGCGCGGGCAGCCCCGAGGTGTGCGTCGCCAGAGCCTCGAGTGTGACGGCGGAGGCGGGGCACTCCCCGAGCGGCAGCAGAGAGCCGAGGGGCTGGTCGGCGGACACGGTGCCGTCGGCGACCATCGACGCGAGAATATGGCCATTGATCGCCATGCTCAGCGAGCCGAGCTCGAAGGTTCCGTCGTGCTCGGCCCCGACTGTCGCCGTTCGCGTGTTTCCTTGGGCGACCTCCACGATCGCAAGTGCGTACACACGGCGTTTGCCCAGCGTGGACATAAATCTCTCGGCGAGTTCGGCGTCCCCATGAACGGGCGAGGTCGTATCGAGCGGCGTGAACTTTCCCATTGCCATCCCAGGGTACCCGGACGGCGGGTGGGCTAAGCGATTCGAATCGCGGAGGCCACGGCGACGGGGATGTCGCGTCCCACGCCGTCAACCTCGATGGATACCGTGCCGACCTCGGGCAGGTGGGTGACTACATCGACTTTCGCGCCGACGACCACGCCGAGGCTCGACAGATAGCGCACTACCGCCGGGTTGCCGTCGCGGACGCGTGTGACCGTGCCCGCCGCGCCATTATCAAGCTCGGTGACCGCGGTGCCCTGTTCCCCGGGGATCTCGCCGGCCTCGGTGGGGATGGGATCGCCGTGCGGGTCGTGGGTGGGTCGTCCGACCGCGTCATACATCGCGTCGAGCACGAGCGGCGAGACGGCGTGCTCGAGGACATCGGCCTCGCCGTGCACCACATCCTGGCTCAGTCCCAGCTTGTCGAACAGGTAGGTTTCGATGATGCGACGCCGGCGCAGAACGCCGACCGCGATTTTGCGCCCCGCCGGCGTCAACGTGATCTGTCCGTAGGGCTGGTAGTCGAGGTAGCCCTCGTGTGCGAGCCGCTTGAGGGTGGACGAGACCGTCGAGGCGGTCACCGACAGCGCCGCCGCGAGATCGCTCGTGGTCGCCGCGTCGTTCCATTCCTCCGCCTTGAACACGGCGGTGAGGTAGTCCTCGGTGACGCTAGAGATGTTGTGCGGCATAGGTGTGATTGTTCCATGTTTCGTTCGGGGGTTCGCCCTCGCGGCCGCGAGGCGAGCGGGGATCGTCGACGTCGTCGGTGGATGACGGCGGACGCCACAACGCCGTGAGTGTCGGCAGGATGTGCCTGCGGTGGACGATGAACACGGCGAGCGCGACCGCGGTGTGGGCCGCGGCGAGCACGTACCTGCCGTGGGTGCCGGTGATGACGAACTGGAGCGCGAACAGCGCGGCCAGGGCGATCGCCGAGGCGCGGTGGAACCGTAAAGAAAGCAGAATCGCCACCCCGAGCATCGTTTGCGAGGCGGTGAGCGTGAACTCCTCGACCTGCCGTGTATCGAGCGCGAGTTGCCACTCGCCGCCGCCGAGTAGGTGGGCGATCGGCAGCGAGCCGATGAGCAGGCTCCACTGGTTGATCTTCGAGGCGATGAGCGTGGCGATGGCGATTGCACCCTGCCCGCGCAGCGCGAACAGCGCGGCCACGATGAACTCGGGCGACTCCGAGGCGAGGGGCGCGAGCCACTGGACGAGGAAATACGGGTCCACGCCGAGGCTCGTACCCGAGGCGATGAGCGACTCGGCGAACGGCTCGGCAGACGCGAGGATGACGGCGGCGGCGCCGAGGAACATGGCCGCCACGGTGAGCCGGCGCGCGAGTCGGGGGAGCGCGACGATGTGCGCGGCCACGGAGACGAACGGCTCCTCCGAATCGTCGTCGGAACGGGTCGTCGACCACAGATAGACGAGGAACGCCCCGATGAGGACTAGGCCCAGCCACAGCGGGATCGAACCGGTGAGGGGGATGAGGAGCGCGGTAACGGTGAGCACCGCGAGCACGGCGATGTCTCGCCTGGTGGCGGACGGAAGGGAGAGGAAGCGGGGACCGCGCTGCCCGGGGTCTCGTCGCCGCCTGGCCACCCATAGCGCGAGCAGAACCACCAGCGGCCAGCCGAGTCCGAGGAGCAGGCGGTTGGAGCCGTTCATATTCGCAGCGGCGAAGGGTAGATAGGCAGGATCCGAACCGGACCGGAACGCGTAGAACAGGTCAACGGCGTACTCGGGTAACACCGCGACGAGCGCGAGCAGCGCCACAGCAAGCGGGCCGGAGATGTCCTTGCGGGCGGCATCGGCGGCCCAGGCGAGCACGAACGATGCGGCGACGACGGCGGCGCCGAACGCGAGGAGCGACACCGGCGCGGGAACGGCGGCGCCGGAAACTCGCAATACGATCGCCGGCGTGGCGACCGCGACGCAGACACCGACTGCGCGCACGAGAAAGGCGGACATGGGGGCCTCCCTGCCTTGCTCCGCCGAAACCGGCAGCGCCACACGGCGCGCCGACCCCAGGCGGGATGGGACAGAAGGTCTCGCTCGCCTCGCCACGGTGGTTGCGAGGCCCGGGCGCCGGGAGGACATCGGATCCTCCAGTATGTCGACGCGCCGACTTGTGCGGCGGGGGCCGGTGTCGGTCCGCCGCGGTGGGAGCTACTCCCCTTCCTTAACGGCCATCGTGCCCACCGCTTACTCGGTGTGTCTACGGACGCCCGGATGTTTGAGACGCCACAAAAGCTGATCAGAAGCCTCATGAACTGCGTGTTCGTCGTTCCAACTAAAAGTTACCGAAGCCTAACGAAAGGTCACGATCCGGCAATGTCGCCGCCGGCGCCCTGGGTGAAGCCTTAGAATCGGCTTTACGCGGAGCGCGCCGTGTGACTGAATATGGGCGCCCTGCGGGGAGCACGACTCGACTAACGCGCCGGCCCACCGGTCGGTGCCGAACGGAAGGCACCTCATGCGCCGAGAAAAGATAGCCGCCACCTGCGCCGCCGGATTGCTCGCCCTCGGGTTGTTCACCGTGCCCGCCTCCGCCCAGCCGCTCGACAGCGGATCACTCGGGCAGGGGACAGGTTCGGCCGCCCCCGCGATGGGGTCGTCGGATCCCAAGGTCGGATCGACCGATTTCCGCGTCGCCGACCTGCCGGAGATTCCGGCGCTGCCGCAGCTGCCGCAACTGCCCGACTACGAGAACATGGATCCGATGATGGTGCCGGTGCCGGCCGGCTCGGTCGCCGCGGACCTGCCCGTGCTTCCCCTGCCGTTCATCTGGGAGGGCACCCCGGCCCCCGAGAGAATTACCTCCCCGCGCGAGAACGAGCCCGTGATCGGCTCGATCGGCTGCCTGCCGGGCAACCGCGGTTGCGATCCGCAGGTGCTCGACAAGGAGATCGAACGGTGCGCTACCGCCGACGAGTACGACATCGATCAGCGCGGTAAGACCTGGTTCGCCGATGGCACGACGGGGTGGACCGAGCGCTGCGCCGCCGAATACTTCGGCTAACAGCACCGATTCGGCTCGGTTCGAGGCATGGGCGGGCGGTCTCGCGCGCCCATGCCTCGCAGCACGTTCGCCTATGACGGCGGTGGTGTAAGTTTTCCCATGTCATGACTACTAGCGACGATTCTGGGGCGGCCCGTGGGGCCGAACCCGACAGCCGGATCCGCCTGGACATCGCCTACGACGGCACCGATTTCTCGGGCTGGGCGCGCCAGCCGAACCAGCGCACCGTGTGCGGGGTCATCGAGGAGAAGCTCGGGCTTGTGCTGCGTGAGCCGGTGCAGCTCACAGTCGCGGGACGCACCGACGCCGGGGTGCACGCTCGCGGGCAGGTCGCGCATTTCGATCTCGCCGCGAAAAGCCTCGACCAGCGCAGCATCGACGGCAATCCGGCGAACCTCGTCCGCCGCCTCGCGCGGCTCCTCCCGCAGGACGTGCGGGTGAAATCCGCGACGTGGGCGCCTGCGGATTTCGACGCGAGATTTTCGGCACTGCGCCGTCACTACGAATATCGGTTGAGCACGCACTCGTGGGGCGTGGACCCCGTGCGCGTGCGAGATACTGCTGCGTGGGCCCGCGACGCGGACCTCGACGTCGTCAACGACGCCTCGGCCGGCCTCGTCGGGCTCAACGATTTCGCGGCGTTCTGCCGCTACCGGGAGGGCGCGACCACGGTGCGTTCGCTCGAACACTTCTCGTGGCGCATCGACGACGACGGCGTGTGGATCGGCTCGGTGACGGCCGACGCGTTCTGCTGGTCGATGGTGCGCTCGCTCGTCGGCGCCGTGATGTCGGTCGGGGAGGGGCGACGCTCCCACGAGTGGCTCGTCGCGTTGCTGTCGGAGCGAACGCGGGCGAGCTCGGTTCCGGTTGCGCCGGCGTGCGGCCTGTCGCTCGTCGGCGTGGACTATCCAGACGCCGATTCCCTCGCCGAGCGCAACCGCCAGACCCGCGAAGTGCGCGGTCCCATCGCGCCCGATCCGGGCCCGCGACACACGCGCGACACCGATTCTTAGGAACATGGATAACATGCCGCTTCACCTGCGCGGATAGGTGTTCAATCTGGGCTTATGTGGGGTGTGTGCGCGGCGCGGTCGTGGCGAAATCCCTATGGTGGAATCGACAGGGCCTATCGGCCCGGCGCACTCATCGCCCCGGCGGTGGGATCGCGTCGATTCGGATGACAAGCTCCGTGCGCCGAGGAGCCACGTGCAGACGAAAATCGTGAGGGGTGAGCGCGATCATGGAACAGTCGAACCGAAATACTCCACGCGCCCAGCCGCTCACCTCCGACGTCGGACGGCGCATCCCCCTCCCGTCGGACGGGGTGCGCCCCAGCGCCGGCATCGACGCCTTCTGGAAGTGGTGGGACCTCGGCGGCGGACGCCGACTGAGCAAGGCCATCGACCGCAACCGGCGGCACGAGGTCGAGCACGCACTCAATTCTCTCCTCGCGGACATCGACTCGCGGCTGTCCTGGGAGATCGCGCCGACGATCGCCGGGCTGCGCCGGCTCACCGTCACCGCCAACGGCCATCCCGAGCTGCGCTGCCTCGCGCGCCGATGGCTGCTCGCGGCGCCGAAGGCCGATCCGTATTGGCGCTTCGCCGATCTTCTCGGCCCCCTCGATGCGACGACGCTCAAGTTCCGCGGGCTCGACGTCGATATCGAGGACACGTGGGTGCGGCTGTTCCCGTCGGAGACGACATTCCGCGCGGCGGTCTCGCATCCGTTGATGAGCGTCCTCGAGGCCCCCGAACGCACCGAACTGGCGAGGGTGCTGCTCGACGCGGCGTGCGGCGAGGCTGCGGTGGAGAACTGGATCGCGCAGGTCACGGCGACCGAGGTGGTCTCCGAGGATGCGGTGGACCTGAAGGGTGTGGCCACGGCGCTCGTGGAGCTGTCGATAGACAACCTGTCGGCGGACCTCGAGCCCGCGTGGCGAGTCCTTCAGGGCACCCACGACGGCAAGCCGATGGTCGCGATGGCGCGGGTGCCGCTGGTCCCGCTCATCCGCCCCGAATGCGACCAGCACGTCCAGATCGACGTGCCGTTCTCGGACGATTCCGAGGGCGGGTTCCCCGGCCCCGAATCGCTGCCGCAGCTGCGCGCGTTCGAGGACGGCCTTATCGATCTGGTGGCGCTGCACGGCGAGTGCGTGGCCGCGGAGACAATGCCCGGGGTTCGGCGCATGCACTTCTACACCGACTCGCTCACCGAAGCGACTCAGCAACTGGTTGACGCCGCGGCGACGTGGCCGCAGGGCGACGCGATCGCGGTCGCCGAAATGGACCCAGCCTGGCGGGCCGTCGCGCATCTGCGGGCGTGAGCGCTCCGGGGCCCTAGACGGTAAGCGTCGCGAACGGTTTCGGCGCCAATCGCCCTTCTGCCAAACAAGCGATTTCCGCAGCGGTCTCCACCGCCTGAACCGTGACTCTTCTTGGACGATCGTCGGATAGCTCCCCGCGAGTATGAATGGTGAACCAGCCCGAGACGCGCCCGTCCACGAGGAGGTCCGCGTCCCGGAATTCTCGTCGTGCGAACTTTCGTTCGATGTCCTCGATATCCCCGGTGAGCACTCTGCAGATCGTGGGGCTTCCTGCGCGAGCAGTCAGATGACGTGGAACCTCGACCTCCGAGTCCCAATATACGACGTCGCAAAGTTGAACTAGCTCTTCCGGCAGCGAAGAAGGTTGCCCGTTAGCGAGCGCAGAGTCGATGGTGAACTGCGAGTAGACCACGTCGATTCCCGCCGCAACCGTGAGGCCGTGCCACCGATCTGGGTTGTCCGCCACCGCGACCGCTCGCTGCCCCAGCGCGGCCGAACGTAAGATGAGGAATTCGAGCGACTGGAAACGGCCGGCGAGCACGACGGTGCGGAGATGTGGGCCGCAGAGGTCTATGCAGACCGCGAGATCGTTTTCGTCCGCGCCGACGATGGGGCCCGCGCCCTGCTCGGGCGGCGCGTACGACGTCATCGAATCGAGGGGGCGTGCCTGAGTGAGAGCACCATCCGCCATGATGAGCGAGAATCCCCCGCCGGGTTCGCGCCGGCAACTCAATAGCATGCGCTGTTCACCAGGCGCGTCACGCCACATTCGGACGAGGTCCGCGTGGTCGTGCACAGGAATCGTGCTCGTGGAGAAGCCACGGTGGGCGAGCAGCCCCTGCACGCGCGCTCGCACGGTACCCGCTGCCTGTGTCGCGGTACCGCCAGGCGCGGTGAGCTCGGCGGTATCGATATGCAGCTCGAGAATGTGCCACATCCTGCCGACGATTCGTAGCGGACCGAGAAGTTCCTTGTAGGCGTGTTCTGCCGGATGCCCCGGGTACTGGTGCATGGGAAACGAGCACAGATTCCAGGCGATAAGGGATCGGTGTCCGACGAAGTCCGATTCCACGACCGAGCGCAGCGCCTCCGCATCGAAGGTGCGGCCGGGTTCGTCGCTTGATACGGCGACTCCTTCCGGTCTGGACCCGGCGAACCGAGACAGCTGGGCTCGAGAACACCGCACCTCCAGCTGGGCGACCACGACCGAGGACCCGGGACCGCCGACCGGCTGCGTACGGCCTTCGAGTAGATTCATGTCCGCAGTCGGACCCCCTCGAGCTCGCGCGCGGACAAGGATAAAAATCGCGAGCCCTATCGCCCAGACCGCCAGGCACACAAACGCCCATGGGGCGGGCAAGAAGAAGGCGGCCACGAGCACCAGGACCGCGAGGAACGCCGCCGCGCAATCGACATATCGGGACAAAGCGCGGGACCTCCTTCTTTCGCCGGGGGCGGTGAATGTAGCGCACCCAAGAACTGCGCTGCGCCGAGTAGATTACCGAGGTGATCCCCGCTCGTGGGGGCGCTACTTGGAGGTGTCATGCCGCTGGATCCGACTTCGTCCGAGCAGGTGGACGGGCACAAGTTCATCCTTTCCCGTGCACGCACGGCGCTCGTCGGTGGGGACATGACCTCGCGTTCGGACAGGCTCGGCGTCCACGTGCGTGCGGCAGTGGCGGGAGGAGCGATCTGCGCGGTGCTGCTCGCCGGCGCCGCGTTGTTGGCGTTTATCCGGCCCGCGCCGAACCTCGACGGCAAGGATGCGCTGCAGTCCAAGGACACGGGTTCGCTATTCGTGCGGGTCGATGACCGATTCCATCCCGTTCCCGATCTGGCCTCGGCGCGCCTCGTGCTCGGGTCCCCGGTCTCGCCGGAGCGTGTTCCCGAGAAGACAATTGCCGAAGCCCCGCGCGGTCCGGCGCTCGGCATTCCCGGCGGCCCGGCGATTCTTCCCGCAACCTCAGGCAGGGCGCTGACCTGGTCGGCCTGCGATGGCGAGATTCCGCGCAGAGGCGAAAATGTGACGGCGATCGTCGCCGCGCCAGACGAGCCCACGGATTCGTGGTCTCCTCAAGAGGGGATCGTCGTCAACCGCGGGGGACAGGGGTGGCTCGTCGCCGATGGCCGACGGACACGGATCGACCTCGGCGACCGCGTCCTCATGGACGTGTTCGGATTGAGCTCCTGGCCGCAACACACACTTTCCGACGCGGTACTGGACCTCCTTCCCGAAGGGCCACCGCTCGGGCGCATCGAGGTTCCGGGCGCCGGCGAGCCCGCACCCCGAGGCCCCGCGGGATTCGTCGTCGGCGAGGTGTTCACCGTCGAGGCAGCAACCGAGACCGAGCACTATGTGGTCGTTTCCGAAGGCGTGCAGAAAATTCCGGCGCTGGTGGCCGATCTACTCCGTGCAGAGGGGCCGAGCGCTCGGTCTCCTCACAACCGTGTCGTCGCTCCGGCGAACCTCTCCGCCCCGAAGGTCGAGACGCTCGACTTGGCTGGATTGCCCCGGGCCTTGCCCCAGCGCGCCGACGTCGACGGCGCCATCGTGTGCTCGTGGTGGGTGGCCGACGATGTCGACGGTCCGGTGCGGTCGGGGCTGTTTTCCGCCCGGCAGCTGTCCGAAATCAGCGGTCGGCCGACGACGTATCTGGCAGGCGCCGATGCCGGCGGCACGCGAATCGACGCGGTGTCTCTCCCTGCGGGAGGTGTCGTGGCCAGACCTGTGTCGATCGCCGCAACCGGCACGGCGAGCCCCGGACTCGCGCTCATCACCGATGGAGGTGTACGTCATTCCGTTCCAGACACCGAGTCCGCAGAGGCTCTCGGTCTGGATCCCGGACCGATCGTCGTACCGAGCCCATTGCTGCAGAGGTTGGTGGAGGGACCGGAGATGCGAAGAGGGAACGCGCTCCTAGCGGTGGATTCTCGCGGAGTCACCGCGGGGCCGAATCGCTGAGGGTCGCCTCACCGAGGCGAGGACGAGAGCACCGCCGAGCGTCATGCACAGCACGGTCGCCGCGAGGGCTGCCATGGTGACGCCGACCGCGCGCTGGCCCTTGTCATCGGGAGCGCCGTCGTCGATGGAGACGGGCACCGGGTCAGCCACTGCTTGGCGAAACAATCCTGACGGCGCCGTCAACGCAGCAACGGGGTCGATGATTCCCGCGCCGATGCGCCAGTCGTCACCGTGCCCGCCTCCGGTAGCGGTGCGAGTGATCCTCTCGTAGATCTGCGGCGCCGTAAGCGCCGGAAACCTCTCGCGAAGAAGCGCGGCAAGTCCTGCCACCAAGGGAGCCGAAAAACTAGAGCCCTCGATGGGCATCGCATCGTTTTCGGTGACGACGGCGGTGGCGAGGTCGGGGACGAGTCCGGATTCCCCGACAGCGGCGACGGAAAGCGAGGCGAGCCCCTCCCCGGGCGCGGCGACATCGACCCACGGACCTGGGAGGGAAAACTCCGACGGGAGCCCGTCCATCGTCACTGATCCCACCGTGAGCACGAGGTCGTCGTACCAGGCCGGCGAAGCGACCGTGACGACGGAATCCATCGGGTCGATTGCGGTCCCGTCGTTCGGGGGAGGAGACGGGGGATTAGAGTTCGCGCAGGCCCCGTCGACGTTTCCCGCAGCAGCGACGATGACGATGTCTCGTTCGAGCACGGCGTCGTGTACGGCGGCGGAAAGTGCCGAATCATCGAGCACCGTGGACTTCGGAACGCAGGCGACCTCGGAAATATTGATCACGCTTGCGCCGCTGTCGGCTGCGGCATCGATTGCCCGGGCAAGCGACGTCACGCTTCCCGACCCGTTGGTTATGGCCTCTCCGGGAGTGTCCTGGGATTGAGGCGGGGATGAGAACTTGCCACTGGAATGGCGAATCGAGACGATCTCCGCGTTCGGGGCGACGCCGGCAAACCCGTCGGCGTGTTCGGATGCAGCGATCAGCCCCGCGATCAACGTTCCGTGCGCGTCGCAATCCTGCAGCCCATCGGAATCGCCGACATGGTCCCCTCCTCCGCGCAGCCTGGGAAGTCGCGGGTGCGGAGCGACGCCGGTGTCGATGACCGCGATCGATGTGCCAAGCCCTGTGGCGAAGCGCCACGCTTGGCGCACTCCCAGGTAGTCGAGGTGTTCGCCAGGGAACACGTCCGAACCCGGATGTAGCCACGTCGCGGAACACGGCTGAGTTTGTGAACTCCCGGACGCTTCTTCGGGGTCAGCGCCGGCCGGGGCTACGACATGCGCGGGGCCCAAGGAGATCAGCGCGAGGATGCCGACCGTGGCCGTGGCCGACGCCACGCGGTTACCCACGAACGGCCTGGACGATGCCGGCGGCGCATAGCGCCAGCGGAATGATCGCGCACGTGAGCAGTACGTCGAGAACGTCTACCGCTCGACGGGCGGTTGGTGAGAACTCTCTGGCTGGAACCCACCAGCCGACGGCCACGACGATGGCCGCCACCGCAATGCACAGGACAGCGAAAACCGACAGCCACACGAGCGTTTCCGCGTTCCAGAACGCGGTGGATGCGGCGGAAAGGATAGTGACGGTGCCCGACGTCATACACACGATTCCGCACGCACGCGAGGGGACCGTGCGCACGCGAAGAAACAGCCACAACGCGAGTACGAGAGACCAAGCGAGTTCCCACCGACTGGTATCGGATCCGAGGACTGCGACAGCGGCTCCGCCCGCTACACAAATAGAGGAAAGGACGGTGAGGGCGAGGAGGAGCCGCGAGGCGCGGGCGGAAAAATGGTGGACCTCGGCCATGTCGAGAGGGTCGCCTGCCGACATCGAATCGATCGTCGCGCCGGGGAGCGGTAGTGCGGAGAATGCCACCGCCAGGGACGGGGAAAAGAGGTGGAAGCCCCACCCGATAGTGGCAATCCCGATGCCGACCTGCTCCGGACTGAATTCCGCCCAACGCACGAGAATGGCCCCCAGGAGCACGAACGCCGCGAGAACGGCGACGGTAATGAAGGCAGCGCGGTCCAGATGCGGGTTGCCCCTACGGTCGGCGCGTTCGGGTTCGGGATCCACGCGGTTCAATACCGAAGCCGCCGCACCCAGAGTGCCCAGGAGCAGAGATGCGCTCGCGCCGGAGAGAACATGAAGTGCGCCCGGACTTCCTGGGACGAGCGTCGCCGCGGCGAGAAAGACGAACCCGCCCGCAAAGCCGATTCCGACGAACGCGGTGCCGGCTCCGGCGCCGTTGGAGCGAAAGATAACCGTGAACGCAAGGGTGGACACCGCCACGACCACGGCCACCGCGGCTGTTGCCTCGGTCGGACCACGGAGGAGGCTTACGACGAGAACCGCGGCGAGAAGCGTGGCGATCGCTCCCGCGAGGAGGAGGGATGCACGCCTCGAATCCTCTGGCCGCCACACACCAGCAGAGGTGTGGGCAGACAACGCGGCGAGAGAGTCGTCCCATAGCGGCGAGGGAGTGGCTGTCGGTGGTGCTGCGAGTACCAGCGGGTCGCCGTCGCCGATGCCGGCCTCGGCAAGGGTGTGATCGCCGGGGATCACCTCGCCCCCGAGCTTGGACAACTCCCAGGCACCGTGCGGACCCGGCCCGCAGAGCTCGTCGACGAGTGAAGCTTCGACGTCAGAGGGCTCGGCACGAGCGCGCTCGAAAAAGATATCCGCAGTACCGCCCAACAGGGAGGAGACCGGTGCGTGCGCGGGAAGGGTGAGGTCGACGCAATGCCGTCCGCACACCACCGAGACGCGGCGGGCGTGCCTCGGTTCGACACCGTAGGCCACAGGCGCTGCGGGATCACCTTCAGAAGAATCGTCCGTCGACGTCTCGGCAAAGGGTGAGGCAACCATCGAACTCCTCTTTCATTCCGGGCCAATGCGGCAGCCGTGTCGGAAAAGTAGCGCACCCCACCTGGTGGCGGCCTGTCTTAGCATCCTCAACGGAAGAGGATTCGAGACGACGCTCGCGACATTGGCTTCGCCTCGATATTCAACATCGACGCCGCACAGCTGTGGGGGCGCTACATCGCCGCAGGCGACCGAGTGGGAAGTTCGACTGACGATGACGATCGCCGAGGCGGCCGAGAAAGCAACGCCGAGTACGACCGAAAAGATCGGTCAGGGCGGCGGGTTGCCATTCGTGCTGCAGGCACCTCCACAGCTGGCTCGCCCGATCCCGCAGGCGATGATCGTCCGTCTGATGCCGGTGATGATGCTGCTGGCCACTGGCGGAATCATCGTCGTGATGGTGACCTCGGGTGCAGGGCGCAATCCGATGATGTTCATGTTTCCGGCGATGATGGCGATGTCGACCATTGCGATGCTCGTCGGCAACTGGCAGGGCGGTAGCCGCAAGTTGGAAATGTCGGAAAAGCGTAGAGACTATCTTCGTTACCTGGACTTGACCCGCCGCGACCTCATCGACGCAGCGGACGATCAACGTAAGGCGCTCCTTCGTAGACATCCGCACCCCGGGGAGCTTCTTGCCTCGATAGGCGGCGAAATGGGTTCGCACCGCGAAGGCGAGACAGTGCCGGACGAGCAGATTTCGGTGCGGCTCGGAGTCGGTACGGTGGTGCTGGATCGCCCGCTTGTCGCGCCCGAAACGGGGCCGGTAGAGGATTTGGAGCCGGTATCGGTGGCCGCTCTTCGCCGCCTTGTGCGGGCTCATTCGTTTGTTCGCCACGCGCCCGTAGCCGTGGAGATTCCCAGCTATCAGGTGGTGAGCGTTTTCGGCGAGCCCGCTCGAGTTCGCGGGATGCTGCGGGCAATGCTCGGTCAGCTGGCGGTGGGGTATAGCGAACGGCGGATTCGGATCGCTGTGGTGGCGGGTAGCAAGGAAGCGGCGAGCGAATGGGACTGTCTCAAGTGGTTGCCCCATCACTGGGACGGCGAATTTCTCGACGCCTCCGGGCCAGCGAGGCTGCACGAGGAGTCTCTGGAACGACTCGAGCTCCTGGTCGGCTCGCAGCCAACGAGCGCGGAACCCCATCTACTGATCATCTGCGACGACGCCGGCAGGGGCGATGCCACCTGGCTATCTCCCACGCTTCCGCTTGAACACGTCACGTTCGTCGAGGTATGCGCGTCGCCATCGACGCGGTTGCGACGCCTTGCCGAGAGGGACGGACTTGCTCTCCATCTCGATTCGAGCGGGGGACAGAATCTTGTGTATGCCAACCAGGTGGTCGAAGGGGACGAGCTCTTTCGCGCCGACCAGCTCTCTGTAGCGGAGAGTGTGGCACTGTTTGCGAAAGTGCTCCGTGGGCGATCCAGCCCAGCGGGACGTCTCGCAAGCAATCGGAGTCTAGGTGCTGGCCCCAATGGTCGACCAGGACGAAGCGGTGGTTCGGCGTCGCGGCCATTCGCCGAATTTGTCGGCGGGGACGGTGAAGGGCCGATCGCTGCAATCCTTGCAGGACGAGCCACTTCACCGGATGCGCTGATCGAGCCGTGGCCATACCGCTCGGGCACAGAGAAATTGCGGGCTGCCGTGGGAGTCGACGGGGCAGGCGCGCCCGTGTTTCTCGATTTGAAGGAATCGGCGCATGGCGGACACGGGCCGCATGGCCTGTGCATCGGCGCAACGGGATCGGGAAAGTCGGAGTTCCTCCGGTCCTTGGTGCTCGGGCTGGTCGCGACGCACAGTCCGGAACAGCTCAATCTCGTTCTCGTCGACTTCAAAGGCGGCGCGACGTTCACCGGCATGGATCGAATGCACCATGTAGCTGCGTCGATTACGAACCTCGCGGATGAACAGTTCCTCGTCGACCGCATGCGGGAGGCGCTCGAAGGAGAGCTCGTCCGTCGTCAGGAACTATTGCGTTTGTACCAGGTGGCAAAAGTGGACGACTACGAGGCTGCGCGGCGGGCCGACCCAGGGTTTACCGGACCGCCGCTTCCTGCGCTCGTGCTCGTGGTCGACGAGTTCTCCGAACTGCTCACGGCACGACCCGACTTCGTCGACCTGTTCGTCCAGCTCGGAAGACTCGGGCGAAGCCTGCACATCCACCTTCTTTTGGCCTCGCAACGATTGGAAGAGGGGCGACTTCGTGGACTGGAGAGTCACCTGTCGTATCGAATAGCGCTGAAGACGTTCTCTGCGGCCGAATCGCGCGTGGTGCTGGGAAACTCAGATGCGTATAACCTGCCGGCCACCCCCGGCGCAGGTTATCTCAAGACCGATGCGGGGTCGGCCCAACGGTTTGATTCATTTTTCGTGTCGGAATCCAATCGGCAATGCGGTGTGGCGGCTCCACGCGCGCTGTCTTTCGTGTCGGCGGTGCCTCAAATCGTGGCCTTTTCCGCCGGATATACCCAGGCCGCGCCTATCCCTCTCGACCCTTCCGCGTCGCGCGAACCGGAAGAGTTGCCACCACGAGCAAGCGACTGGGAGCTGCTCAATGAGGGCCTCGCCGGTGTCGGGATCAAGGCGCACGAAATCTGGCTTCCCCCGCTGGAATCACGGATCGGAGTCGGCCGATTCGGCGGCGTAGAGCACGTGACCGCGTCAGGGGAGAACAGCGCGTTCCCCGCCGTCCCGTGGGCCGTCATGGACCTGCCATTCCAACAGCGGCAAAGCATTTTCGAGATCGACTTCTCAAGCGCCGGGAGTTCGTCGCTAGTGGTCGGTGCCCCGAGAAGCGGAAAGTCGTTCGCGCTTCTCGCATTGGCGATGTCGGCAGCTCTCCGCGTGCGACCGAGCCATGTGCATATCTATGGTCTCGATTTCGGCGGTGGGGTGATCTCAGCGCTGGAGCGGCTACCTCACACAGCAGGAATTGCGCGCAAAGGCGAGCGGGACAAACAACGACGAATAGTGAGGAGCATCGAGGCCGAGATCACTAGGCGTGAAGAGACATTTCGTACACGAGGACTCACTTCTATCGGGCAGTGTCGCACGCGATCCTGCGACGATTTCGAGGCGTTCGCCGAGATCATAATGCTAATCGACGGCTGGGGTGCTGCCCGCTCCGAGATTCCCGACCTTGATGACACGATCGGCCACATCGCCGTACAAGGACTCGCGGTAGGGGTCCATGTTGTCGTCGCCGCAACTCGGTGGATGGACGTGCGACCCATCGTTCGTGATTCCTTGTCGACACGAATCGAACTACGCATCGTTGACCCGGCGGATTCCATGTTCGGCCGCCGAGCGGCGCAAGTGATTCCTCCCGAGTACCCAGGTCGAGGAATGGTCGGCACCGGCCAGCTCATTCAGATTCTGGCCCCCGAACACACTCTGCGGCGCGAGGGCGCCGAGGACGTGCCCGACGAAGCGTTCGATGTTGCCGGCGAGCTTGACGGCATCTCCGGTGCATGGGCGACTGCTCGTCCAGGGGAGCGAGCACCCCAGATTCGTTTGCTTCCCGAAAAGGTGCACTTTGCCGATTTGTCCGGCATTCTCGCCACGGCGCGGTCTCGGGCGAGCGACAACTCGACATTGCCACTCCCTGTCGGAATCGAGGAAGAAAACCTCGCGCCCGCATACATCGATCTCGTCGCCACGCCGCTTGTCCTCGCATTCGGAAACGCAGGAAGTGGCAAGAGCACGCTCGTCGACGTCATGGTGACAGCCGCGATGGCGAGTGCCTCCGACAGCGACATTCGAATTCTTCTGGTCGATTACCGGCGGAAGCTGCGCAACATCGTGAGCGACTCCTATTTGGCTGGAATCGCGAGTACCGAAGAGGAACTCTCCCCGATGATCGATCACCTCACAAGCGTCCTCAAGGAGCGTTCGGCAGCCAGCGCCTCCGAGCCTCAGCCACGCCCACGCGTCATCGTGTTCGTAGACGACATGGACCTCGTGGTCGGGTCGGCAGGAAACCCTCTGGCGCCACTGGTTCCTTTGCTCGCGCATGCCGCGGAGATCGGCTTCGCGCTTGTCCTCACACGTCGAGTATCCGGCGCCGCACGCTCGGCATTCGATCCTGTGATGCAGAGGATGAAGGATCTCGGCGCCGCAGGAATCGTCATGGACGGAACAAAGGACGAAGGCAAACTCGTCGGAGAGCTCGTTGCAAGGCCGCTCCCACCCGGTCGCGCGCAGTTCTATACCAGGGACACCGGCACCACCATGTGGCAGCTCGCCATCAAATAATGCAGAACCACTAGGACGACTGTGCTCCAAGCAGACCCTCATGCCGCCATCGATATCTCATGCGGCCACCTCATTCCCGCGACCCCGCAGGGCGTCGTGGGCATGCGCCCCGCCGTCATCTTGTCATCCGACCCGAGACTTTCGCAGACAGGAGTCGAACGCCCGTCGCACCGAGTCTTGTGCAGCCCCGAGGTGGACGACATCGCAAGGGAAGAACCCGATGCTGTCATCACCGAGCCGTGGGCTCTGGTCGATTGCGCACAGTCCCGTATCGATGGCGTGGCGATCGACTTCGAAGAAATAGCGGGCGCCACGCTTCTCCGGGCACGCCGATGGCTGGAAACTCAAGATGGAGTGTCTGCTCGGAGAGCGCACCTGATCATCCCAACAAGTTGGGGGAACGTACGGATCGCTCGAGCATTGAGTGCGGCTACGTATGCGAGTATCGAGGCGATACCGGTAAGAGCGGCGCTACTGCTTTCCGACGCGCTGAACAGTTCGTTCGCAAAGTGGAATTACACGGTGGAGCTGAGCAACAAAGGCGCAACGGTATCTCTCATCCAGCGTCAACAGCGGACTCTGACAATTATTTCCACACGCGTCGTTCTCCGGGTCGATCCGGATGACGACCGCATCGACGGTTTTCCCTCACGCGTGGCGAACAGCATCCTCGGACTACGCGACGGGCACCGGCCGGCTCACAAGGGATCACAAGAAGTGCTCGTGTGCGGGCAGGGCGCGCGAGAGATCGTCGCGGAATGCGATGCACGCCGCCTCCTGAGCTTCCCCGTGCCGGCGCAGGCAATTGCCGAAACCGCCGTCAGGCTTCCATTGCCTTCGAAAACCGACACGCGCCAGAAAAACGATGCGATGTGAAAACTCGGGAACCGATGGACGTGCCTCGAACGTCGCTATAGGTGAACGGCATGAATACCAATACTTACTCACCACGCTTCCGATGCGTGTGATGTGAAAGGACCTCTCGATGACGGAACAATCTCCCGGAGGAAGTGGAGCGCTCAAGGCCGATAGTCCGGTGCTCCAGACGGCCGCAGGCCATGTCGACTCCACGAATCAAGCGATCGGCGGCCAACTGACGTACGTCCGCGGAATCGTCGACCAGCTTGCGGGCGCGAGCTGGCAAGGCTCCGCCGCGACCGCCTTTGCGCGAGTGATGACGGACTGGGACGGGGCAGTGGCACGACTGAACGGCGCACTTGCAGGCATTGCCGACCAGTTGCGAGTGAACTCCACGAATTACGACGCCGAGGAAGATGCCAACACCGCAGCCATCAATCGAGTCGGCGCCGCAGGCCCGCTCCACATCTCCTAAAAGAATTGAAGGGACTCTCCATGGGAACGATCAGCTACAACCACGGGAACATCGCCGCAGGGGTGGCGCAGATCAACACGTCGGTCGGCAATCTCAACGGCACGCTCGACCAGCTTCGCGCCTATCTCCAGCCGCTGGTAGCCACGTGGGAGGGCGAATCGGCGATCGCTTACCACGCTCTCCAGCAGCAGTGGGACACCGCGGCAGCCGAGCTCACGTCTATGCTCGGGTCAGTCGCCGTAGCCACGGGGCAAGCCAACGACGGCATGAGCAGCATGGACCGCAAACTCGCGGCCGGTTGGTAGGTATTAGCGCGGGCCGTACTGGTACGGATCGTCGACACTGGACATCGTCGCGGCGGACGTCGTCGCCATCGACGGATTAGCGCGCGCGAGATCCGCCAGCTCGGCGCTCCGTGCCTTGGCTCGTCTCCAGCCGTGGACGCGTTCTTCATAGGGAGCCTGATCGCCGACTTTCACCCACGCGACGACCGGTATCGCACCGATCAGGCGAAGGGCGACCGCAAAAGGGAACACTATCCATTGCAGCAATGATTCCAGCAGGAAGAACGGGGTGATCAAGAGCGCCGGAATCATGAATGGGAACGTCACGATAAACAGCACCGCACTGATGATCGACGATATCGGGCCATCGCCTACGGTCGTGCCCCAGTCAGGTGCCCAATCCCATGCGCGCGATGTCAGCGACCTCGTCCTGCTCTTCCACGGAAGCCAGCGGCGACCGGACTTCACCCTCTGATTGTGCCGGGGCGAGGAACTCGCAGACACGACGGAAACGGAGACCTAGTCGGTCGCGGCGAAGGCGTGCGCGAGACGGGAGATCTTCTGGGCACGGGCGAGGCGCGGAAGATCGGAACCGTCCTTCGCGCGCTCGCCACCCTGGCCGAGCTCCTCGATGACCGACTCTGCCCAGGACACATCGGCGGCCGAAGGGGAGAGGACCTCGTTGATGTACGGGGCCTGGTCGACGCGGAGGCACAGCTTGCCGGTCATGCCCATCTCGACCGCGTGCTCGGCGGCCTCGCGCAGCACGGCGACCTCGTTGGAGATCGTCGGACCGTCGATCGGCGGGGCAACGCGTGCCACGCGCGAGGACACAACGAACTGCGACCGCGTGTACGCGAGCGCGAGAGGGGAGGAGCCGATGCCGGTATCGCGGCGGTAATCACCGATACCGAACGCGAGACGAACGACCGGCTTGGTCTTGGCGATGTGCGTCGCCGCGGCCAGGCCATCGGCCGACTCAACAAGCGCCACGATCGGCGTGCCCTCGCGCAGGCGTGCCGCCGTGAGCGAGACGTGCTCGGAATTCTCGGTCTTCGCGAGCATGACGCCCTGGAGATTCGGGAGATTGCCGAGCATCTCGAGATCCTTCTCCCACTCGGGAGAACGCACATCGTTGATGCGGATCCACGCCTTGCCGCCGTCCTTGAGCCAGTCCCGCACGTGCTCGCGCGCCGTGACCTTCTCGGCCGCCGGCACCCCGTCCTCTACATCGAGGAGAACAACATCCATTTCGGAAGCTACCGCGGCATCGAAATGCGCGGGCTTATTGGCGGGCAGCAGCAGCCAGGAGCGTGCTATCGCGGGCGAAATGGTGTGAATCGGGGACATAGGCCTACCGGAAACCTTCCAGCAATCATTATCAGGAAATCTAAACCGTATACACGATACCGCGCCGATCCCCGGCCCTGCGCATTTGGCACCTTAGCGGGCTAGATACGCTGGGGCGATGCGCACAATCGTCGCCATCGGGATCGGCACCGGAAACCCCGCACACCTCACTACGCAGGCCATCGACGCCATGCGTTCGCTCGATATCGTGCTCCTTCTCGACAAGGGGACCGACACCGACGACATGCGCGCCCTCCGCACGAACATGCTCGCCGAACACCGCGGCGGTGACCTACCCGAAATCGTGACGATCGAGGACACCCCACGCGATCCGGAGCTCGCCAAGCGCGACTACCGGGCGGCGGTCGCCGAATGGCACGAGCGCCGGGCGAACAAGATCTCCGACGTCATCCGCGAAAAACTGGATGACGGCGGGGTCGCCGGCTTCCTCGTGTGGGGAGACCCCTCGCTGTACGACTCGACGCTGCGCATGCTCGAACGGGTCCGCGAGACCGGCCAGGTTTTCGAGGTGCGGTCGATCCCGGGGATCGCCGCGCCGATGGCGCTGTGCGCCGCGTTCGCGATCCCGGCGAACCGGGTGGGCGAGCCGATCCACATCACGACGGGAAGGAAGCTGCCCGGCACGGCGCCGGAGCTGCTGCGGAACTGCTTCGTCATGCTCGACGGCGAATGCGCGTTCCGGGACGTCGCGAGCGAGGACACCGAGATCTATTGGGGCGCCTACCTGGGGGATGCCCGGGAAATCCTCATCCACGGACGCGTCGGGGACGTCGGCGCGGAGATCGCCGAGGCGCGCGAGCGGGCGCGGGCCGAGCACGGGTGGATCATGGACACCTACCTGCTGCGGGCGCCCTAGGCTTATTCCGCGCCGTCGGTGGCTGGATACGCCGACTGCAGCGTGTCCGTGGCGACATCGAAAAGCCACTGCTGGGACGGTGAACGCGAATGCGGTTGGCGCGCGTAGAGCGCGACCTCTACCTCCTCCATCGGCCACGGCGAATCCACCCAGCGCAGCGGGTGTGAGGCGGCGAAGGACTCGGCGATGAACAACGGGACGATTGCCACCGCGTCCGAATCGGCGAGTAGATAAGGCAGCGCGGTGAAGCGGGGGACGACGGCGTCGAGTCGGACCTTGCGCGCCTGTTGGCGGTCGAAGGGGCTGCTGTGGCCGGTGACGCCGCGGACGGCGATGTGCCGCTCGCCGTCGAGGGCGGCGGCGGAGATCTCGGCGCCGATGCGTGGATGGTTTTCCGCGAGAACGACGACGTAGCGCTCGGTGAACATCACCTCCCGCTGCACGTTTCGCGAAGTGTAGACGGCGCTGGAGATAAATGCGTCGATCTCGCCGCGGATGAGCTGATCCTCGACCTGGTCGATATCGAGGGGCAGCACCTCCAGGGAGAGGTGCGCGCCGGAGCGGCGAAGCGCGTGCGCGAGGTGCGGGAGTGTGGAGACCTCGCCTGCGTCGGACAGCGCGATGCGGAACGTCGCGGGCTCGGCGTCCGGCACGAACGGCGCCGAAAGCCGGAACGCCGCGTCGATCCGGTTGAGAGCCTCGACGAAGTTCGGATAGGCGCGGCGCGCAGCCATCGTCGGGGCGACACCGCCGGGGGCCCGGAGGAACAGCTCGTCGTTCATCGTGCGCCGCAGACGGTTGAGCGAATGAGTGACGGTCGGCTGGGTAATGCCGAGGATATCGGCCGCGGCGGTCACCGAACCCGAGTCGTACACAGCGACAAAGGTCCGCACCAGATTGAGATCGGTCGACGCCATGACGTCACTATAGATTCTGTCTATGGGACTTGCGAAAAGTATTGATTAGACGTATGTGATGGTCACCACTAACGTCCTGTGGTGTGGGTCTCAGTAGCGCCGAGATGCGCTGTTCGAGCACAGTTACGCGGCCATTTCGTGGGCCGCGGGCACCATCGTTTCGATCTTCCGTCCGAGGAGTAATGCTCATGCCACAAGCCTCCACCGCGAGCACATCGCGTGCGCCGCGATCTGCATGGCCCGCGTTGATCTGCTGGTTCGCCGTGTTCCTCGACGGGTTCGACCTCGTTGCGCTCGGCGCCGTGATCCCCGATCTTCTCGACGGGGAGGTTCTTGGTTTCACCAGCAGCTCGGTGACCACCGTGTCGACGATGTCGCTGGTCGGCGTGGCTCTGGGCGCCTCGCTCGTCGGCGTCATCGTCGCCAGAATCGGTCGGCGCAAGCTCCTCGTCGCGGCGACCGCGCTGTTCTCGCTGTTCACGCTCCTCACCGCGTTCGCGCCCTCGGTTGAGCTGTTCGGCGTCTACCGCTTCATCGCCGGCATCGGCCTCGGCGCGTGCCTACCCTCGGCGCTCGTCATCATCTCCGAGCACATGCCCGCCGAGAAGCGTTCCCGCGCGAACACCTACACGATGACCGGCTATCACGTCGGCGCCGTCGCCGCTTCGCTCGTCGCGCTGAGCTTCTCCCCGAATTGGCACATCCCGTTCCTCATCGGCGGAATTCTCGGACTCGTCGCGGTTCCGCTCATGTGGTTCAAACTCGAGGACGACACGGTGCATGCGCCCGCCCCGGTCGCAGTCGACGAGGCGGACCAGACGCCGGAGCGCAAGGAGTCGATTCTCAGCGGACGGTGGCGCGCGATCACCATCGCGGTGTGGGTCGGCAGCTTTATGGGGCTGCTACTCGTCTACGGACTCAACACGTGGCTGCCACAGCTCATGCGCGTTGCCGGGTACGACGTGTCCGACTCCATCGTCATGTTGTTCGTGCTCAACGTCGGCGCGGTTACCGGCCTCGTGCTTGCGGGGCAGGTCGCGGACCGGGCGGGCATCCGCCGCACCGCGCGGCTGTGGTTCGCGATGGGCACGATCTTCCTGGCTCTACTTTCGTTGCAGGTGCCCAGTGCGTGGCTGCTCAACGCGATGATCTTCATCACCGGCGTCTTCGTGTTCAGCTCGCAGGTGCTCATTTACGCCTACATCAACACGACCTATCCGGATTCTGCCCGCCCGACCGCGATGGGCATGGCCGCCTCGGTCGGACGCTTCGGCGCGATAGTCGGGCCGCTGGTCACCGGCGCCCTCGTCACCGCCGGAATCGCCTACCCGTGGGGCTTTTATTTCTTCGCCGCTATCGGGCTCCTCGGCCTCCTGGCCGTGTGGATCGTGCCGAACGAGCGCAGGGTGCGCGCCGAGATCGAGGAGGAGAACGACAGGAGGACCATCAATGCGTGAGCGCACGACCATTGGCATCGTCGGCGGCGGACCCTCCGGCCTCATGCTGTCCCATCTCCTGCACCGCGAGGGCATCGAGCACATCGTGGTCGAGGCGCGCCCGCGCGAGGAAATCGAGAACACCCACCGCGCCGGCATCCTCGAACAGGGCTCTGCGGACATGCTCACAGACGGCGTCAGCGACAGGGTGCTTCATGACGGCGCACGCCACGATGGAATCGACATCCGTATCAACGGCGAGTCCCATCACGTCGATTTCCAGGGGCTCGTCGGCGCCTCGACGTTCCTGTATCCACAAACCGACGTGTTCATCGACCTCGCAGACAAGGCTGTCGAGGACGGACGCGACGTCCGTTTCGGACTCGGCCCCGTGGACGTCGACGACCTGACGGGCTCGCCGCTCATCTCGTATGTCGATCCGGAAAGCGGCGAGCGCATCGAAATCGAGTGCGAGCTGCTCGTCGGTACGGACGGCTCTCGCAGCACGTGCCGCCGCTCGATCCCCGAGGGGGAGCGCCGCGCGTTCTACCGCGAGTACCCGTTCGCGTGGTTCGGCATCATGGCCGAGACACCGCCGAGCCACGACGAGCTGATCTACGCCCGTAGTGAAGCCGGATTCGCGCTCATCAGCCAGCGCACCCCGAAGTTGCAGCGCCTCTACTTCCAGTGTGACCCGGGCACCGACCCGAACGCCTGGACGGACGAGGATATCTGGGCGACGTTCAGGGAACGCGTCAACTTCGGCGGCTTCGAGCTCAATGAGGGACCGATCGTGCACAAGAGCGTGCTCGGCTTCCGCAGCTTCGTGTCCGAGCCGATGCGGTGGGGCAACCTCCTGCTCGCCGGCGACGCCGCACACACGGTGCCGCCGACGGGCGCGAAGGGGCTCAACCTCGCGCTTCAAGACGTGCGCATCCTCGCCGAATCGCTCGCGGAGTGGCATTCCGCCCGTTCCGACTCCGCGCTGACCGCCTACAGCGAACGGTGCCTGCGCCGCGTGTGGAAGGCACAAAACTTCTCCTACTGGATGACGTCGATGCTCCACGCCAACCCCGAGGCCTCGGAATTCGATCAGCGCCGCTCCGTCGCCGAGCTACGCACGGTCGTCGAATCCGAACACGGAAAAGCCTGGCTCGCCGAAAGCTACACCGGCTGGCCGAACGAAAGGACACACTCATGAGCGCTCCCGCGCACACCACACAGCCCGGACCGGACGACGCGGCCGACACCCAGGCCGAGATCTCGCGGCAGATCGCCGACATCGAGTCCGAGTACCTCGACAGTCGCGAGTCCACCGGCCACGAGCTGTCCTCGCGTCTGGACTATCCGCCCTACCGCAGCTCTCTTCTGCGCCACCCGACCCGCGCGTTCGCGAAGGTCGACCCGGAGGCGATCGAGCTCACGTCCCCGGCATTCGGACACCGCGACGTCAGCCCCCTCGAAGCGGACCTGACGATCCAGCACGCCGGCGAGCCGCTCGGCGAGCGCATCACCATCGCCGGACGTGTCGTCGACGGCGACGGGCGTCCCGTGCGCAACCAGCTCGTGGAGATCTGGCAGGCGAACTCGGCAGGGCGCTACGTGCACAAGCGCGACCAGCACCCCGCCCCGCTCGACCCGAACTTCACCGGCGCCGGCCGTTGCCTCACCGACGAAAACGGCAACTACCGCTTCCACACGATCAAGCCCGGCCCGTACCCGTGGAAGAATCACGCGAACGCCTGGCGCCCGGCGCACGTACATTTCTCGCTGTTCGGCACCGATTTCACCCAGCGCATGGTCACCCAGATGTACTTCCCCGGCGACCCGCTGTTCTCCCTCGATCCGATCTACCAGTCGATCGTCGACCCGAAGTCCCGTGAGCGCCTCATCGCCACCTACGACCATGACCTCACCACCCCGGAATGGTCGACCGGATACCGCTGGGACATCGTGCTCACCGGCGCGCGCCGCACCTGGACCGAGGCGTAGAAAGGACATCACATGCCGAAACTTCTTCCCACCCCAGCCCAGACGGTCGGACCGTTCTTCCACTACGCGCTGCCCTATGAGCGCGGCAACGAGCTCGCCCTCCCGGGAGCCGCGGAAACCGTCGTACTCCACGGGACTGTGTATGACGGCGCCGGCGCTCCGGTACCGGACGCGCTGATCGAGCTGTGGCAGGCCGACGAGAACGGCGAGGCGCCAAGCCCGGCAGGCGCCCTTCAGCGCGATGGCATCACCTTCGCCGGATACGGCCGCTGCGCCACCGATGCCGAGGGCCGCTACAGCTTCTTCACCCGCACCCCGGGCGCGATGGACGGCCAGCAGGTCCCGTTCTTCTCGCTGTGCGTGTTCGCGCGTGGGCTGCTCGACCGCGTATTCACGCGCGCCTATCTCGACCCCGCGGGAGTCGAAAAGGACCTCGCGGACGTTCCCGCCGAGCGGAGAAGCACGCTCGCCGTCATCCGCGAACAAGAGGCGCCCGGACGCGAGCGCTTCCGTTTCGATATTCGCCTCCAGGGCTCCGACGAGACTGTGTTCCTGGAATTCTCGCCCGCCACGGCGAGCCCGAGCGACGTTCTCGAGGCGCAGAACTGACATGGCAGACCACGGATTCCTGTCTCCCGGATTCGCCCGCGCGGACGGGCTCGACGACGGCTGCTTCGCCACGGCAATGGTTGACGTCGAGCTCGCCTGGGCCACAGCGACGGGCGCGGACGCGGCGCGCCTGGGCCGGCTGCGCGACGCGGCCGCGACGATCGACCCGTCCGAGATCGCCGGTGGGCTGGAGGCCGGCGGGAATGCGTTGATCCCGCTTCTCGCGCAGTGGCGTCGCCACCTCGACGACGCCGACGCCCGCGCGCTGCACACGGGGCTCACCAGCCAGGACGTCATCGATACCGCGCTGATTCTGCTCACCCGCACTGCGTTCGCCGCGGCGCGCACGGACCTCTCTGCTGCCGCCGGCTCCCTCGACGGGCTGGCACGGGAATTCGCGCAGGCACCCGCCGCGGCCCACACTCTCGGGCAGGCCGCCGAAGGGACGACGCTCGGGCTGCGGTTCGCCCAGTGGGCCGAGGGGCTACGGCGCGCCGCCGACGCGCTCGGTGTCGCCGAACTGCCGTTGGCGTTCGGGGGAGCGGCAGGCACCGCCCGCACGCAGAGCGCCGAGGAGGTTGCTCGGTGGGGCGCGGAGCTCGGGCTCACAGTGCCCGAATTGCCGTGGCACACGTCGCGCTGGCCGGTGTTGCGTATCGGCTCGGCCGCCGGCGAGGCGATAGCAGCGCTCGGCAAGATCGGCGGCGACGTCATCACCGCCTCGCGCACCGAGATCGCCGAGCTCGCCGAACCGACCGGCGGCACCTCGAGTGCGATGCCGCACAAGCAGAACCCGGTCCGCTCGATCCTGCTCAGGCGCAGCGCGATCGCGGCGCCGGGGCTCACCTCGACCCTCTCCGTCGCTGCCGGGCTCGCCGAGGACGAACGCCCCGCCGGAGCCTGGCACGCCGAGTGGGAGGCATGGCGCACGCTGCTGCGCCACCTGCGCAGTGCCGCGAGTATCGGCGCCGAACTCGGCGCGGGCCTCGTCGTCGATACCGATCGCGCCGCCGCCCACTCGGAAGGGCTAACGCAGCCCGACCGGGCGCGCATCGCAGGGCTCATGGACCGCGACGACAACACCCGGCGATGACGTCGGACCCCGCCTCCGCCGAGCGCGGCGGAGCACTTCTCCACCCGTAAACTCCGAAAGAACAGCGACATGACCGAATTCGACAGCACCGTCGGCCGCGCCGACCGCACCAACGAGCAAGCACGCGCGGAAGGGATGCGTGTGCGCCGCGAGGTGCTCTCCGATGCCCACGTCGACCGCGCCGAAGCGAACACGACCGAGTTCACCGCCGATTTCCAGGACCTCATCAGCCGCTATGCGTGGGGCGAGATCTGGAGCCGGCCGGGGCTCGACAGGCGTATGCGCAGCGCGGTGACACTCACCGCGATGATCGCGGGTGGGTACTGGGAAGAGTTCGAAATGCACGTGCGCGCCGCGGTCCGAAACGGACTCACTAACGATGAGATCAAGGAGATCGTGCTGCAGTCGGCGATCTACTGCAGCGTCCCCGCAGCCAATTCCGCCTTCAAGATCGCCGCCAAGGTCCTCGGTGATTAATTAGCTCGACAAATTTGGGGGACTTCCCCCATAGGAAATTGTCGGGGCCATATGGCACTGTGATCGGGTGACTGAGAAAACGGGCCCCGATCGGGCCATCGCCGTCGAGGCGAAGAACCTAGTCAAGAAATTCGGCGACTTCACCGCAGTGGACGGAGTGTCCTTCCAAGTCCCCAAAGGATCGGTGCTCGGTGTGCTCGGCCCCAACGGCGCGGGTAAGACCACCTGCGTACAGATGATGACCACCCTGCTCACACCCACCTCCGGCACCGCGACGGTCGCCGGGTACGACGTGGTGACTCAACCGAAGCAGGTCCGGCAGTCGATGGGCCTGACCGCCCAATCGGCCACCGTGGACGAGTTACTCACCGGCCGCGAGAATCTCCGCATGATCGGAGACCTCTACGGCCTGCCCGGGAAGCGGGTCAAGGAACGGGCGGACGAGCTGCTCGAGAAGTTCTCGCTCAGCGACGCCGCGAACAAGATCGCGAAGAGCTACTCCGGTGGCATGCGCCGGCGCCTCGACCTTGCAGCGAGCCTCGTCGCCGCGCCGCCGGTGCTGTTTCTCGACGAGCCGACCACCGGCCTGGACCCGCACGCACGACTCGAACTGTGGGAGGTGCTCCGCACGCTGGTGCGGGAGGGAGCAACGCTCGTCCTCACCACCCAGTACCTAGATGAGGCGGACCAGCTGGCCGACAACATCGTGGTCATCGACCGCGGGAAGGTCATCGCCGAGGGCACCCCGCTGCAACTCAAGGACCGCTCGGGCGCGGCCTCCCTCGTGGTCACCGTGTCCCGCGCAGAGGAGGTCGAACAGGCGGAGCAAATCCTGCGCTCCCGTGTCGAGGAAGTGCATGTCGACCGCGATGCGCGCCGGATGACGGCCCCCAGTGAGGGCGTCAGTGCACTTGCCGCGATCGCGAATGCGTTCGCCGATGCCGGGATCGAACTCGACGACATCGGACTGCAACGCCCCAGTCTCGACGACGTGTTCCTCGGTCTCACCGGGCACCGCGCCGAAGACACCAGCAACCTGGGCGAAGACGCCGACAAGATCGCCGAGGAGGCGAAGTGAGCTCAGCGAATATCTCCGGTGTCATCACCGAAACAGAGGAGCCGGCCCGTCCCCTCGGCCCCGGATTTGGCCGCCAGGTTTCGACGATGGTGCGTCGCAACCTCACCCACATCAAGCGCCAGCCGGAAAACCTCACCGACGTCACGATCCAGCCCATCATGTTCGTCGTCCTGTTCGCCTACGTCTTCGGCGGTGCGATCAGCGCCCCTGGTGGCTCGTACCGCGAATGGTTGCTACCCGGCATCATGGCGCAAACCATGACGTTCGCCGCGTTCATCGTCGCGGCCGGGCTGTCGCAGGACCTGGAGAAGGGCATCGTCGACAGGTTCCGTTCGCTGCCGATTTCCCGCGCATCGGTCCTGGTCGGTCGCTCGGTGTCGTCGATCATCCACTCGATGATCGGCATCATTGTCATGTCGATCACCGGCCTGTTCATCGGCTGGAAGATTCACGGAAACATCGCGGAGGCGCTCGGCGGATATTTGCTTCTCCTCGGTTTTGGCTTCGCGATGATCTGGATCGGAATCCTCGTCGGCTCGGCACTCAAGAGCGTCGAAGCCGTCAACGGCGTCATGTTCGTCACTGTCTTCCCGGTGACGTTCCTCGCCAACACGTTCGCCCCGCCGGAATCCATGCCGACGTGGCTGCGCACGATCGCCGAGTGGAACCCCATCTCCGCCGTCGTACAGGGAATGCGCGAACTCTGGGGCAACGCCCCGGTGGCCGGCCCGGACGCGGCGCTTCCGCTGCAACATCCCGTCGTCGCGACACTCATCTGGGTCGTTGTACTCACGGCAGTGCTCGCCCCATTGTCGCTGCGCGCGTTCAACCGCCGCACCAGCGGTTAAAATCCGTCCCCATGGGTTACGAACTCCGCAGCGGCACACCGGACATAGAGTCGTACCTGCGCCTGCGAGCGGACTCGGGCCTCACTCCGAAGACGCGCGAGCAGGCCGAAGCCGGTCTCCCCGGAACGTGGCGCGGCTGCCACGTCGTCGACACCGACACCGGGGAGACGGTCGGCATGGGTCGCATCATCGGCGACGGCGGCTGGTACTTTCACATCGTCGATATGGCCGTGCTTCCGGACCATCAACGCCGCGGACTCGGCGACCAGATCATGTCCTGGCTCCTCGACACCATCGAGGCCGAGTCCCCGCCCGGCCGATTCGTCACGCTCATGGCCGATCCGCCCGGCCGTGCCCTCTACGCAAAGCATGGCTTCACGGAGGCCCCGGAATTCTCCGCGGGAATGGGCCTGTGGAATGGCCGGATCCGCCGCTAAGCCCAGGGGTTCAGGTATGACGTCGGAGGAACCAGCCAACGAATCGGGCGGCTCGCCCGCGCCGCGGGACAAGGGCGTGCCCCAGCGAAAGCCGCCGGGAATGGCCTTCGAGACATTTGTAGAGCGTCAGATCCGGCAGTCCATCGAGCGCGGGGAGTTCGACAATCTGCCCGGCGCCGGAAAGCCTCTGCCAATACGCGACGGGGGAGAGGACTGGTGGATTAACCAGCTCATCGAGCGCGAAGGTCTCACCGGCCACGAGCTCCTCCCGCCAGCGCTGCGCCTTCGGCGTGAACGCGAGCTGCTCCCCGAGAAGGCGCGCTCATGCCGCACCGAGGCCGAGGTGCGCGAGCTTGCCGCAGGTTACAACCGCGACGTCGCCGAGGAAGTCCGTCGCGGCGTAGGAGACGGTCCGAACATCCCCCTGCGCAGAATCGATCCGGATATCCTGGTCTCCACGTGGCGGGATAGCCGCCACCCGTAAGGAAGTAGGACCTCATGTCCACCGCAGCCCAGCCCGAGCGTCTTTCCCATCCCATGGTGTTCATCAACCTCGTCGTCGAGGACGTGAGGAAGGCGATCGCCTTCTACCGCGCACTCGGGTGGCACGAGAACGAGATCTTCCGCGACGAGACATCTGCCTCTATGGAGGTCAGCGACAACATCGTCGTCATGTTGCTGGAGAACAGCAAGTTCTCCCAGTTCAACGATCGCGAAAGTTACACCCCGGGGGGCCCGCGCGAGGTCCTCAACTGCATCCAGCTCACCTCGAAAGAGGACGTCGACACGTTCGTGTCGCGAGTGCGCGACGCCGGAGGAAAGATCACCCGCGAACCAGAAGCCCAGGGGCCGATGTACGGTGCCGCCTTCGACGACCTCGACGGGCACGGCTGGGAACTGATGTGGATGGATCCCGAAGCTCTCGCGCAGATGGGCGGCTAACCCTGCGCGAATCGGGGTCGACTTAGTGGTCATCCCCGATGTGCCGAGGGCCGGTCGGCTCATAATGTGAGCGTCGTGAAAACGACATGGCCCTGGGCACTCGCAGCGGTGGTGGTGGCCGTCGGCGCGATCGTCGTCGCGCCCGTCGCCGCTGCCTCGAAGCATGAATCGACCACGCTTGCCGAAACCTTCGCCGCGCATACCGACGCACCCGGGACGGCAGTGGCGGTGGTCGACCTCGACGGCCACATCCTCGACTCCAGCACATTTGGCCGCGACGGCAGCCACAATCCGATCGACACCGACACCCCGTTCGTCTGGGGGTCGGTGTCGAAATCGGTGATGGCGGCCGCCGTGCTCGACTCCGGAGTGGACACCGATCTCTCCGTTATCGATGCGCTGCCCTTCCTCTCCAAGGGCGCCTCACTGGGGAGGGATGTCACAGTCGGCGACCTCCTCAACCACACGAGCGGGCTGCCGCACTCGCTCTCGGCCACCGACATCGACCGGAGCGCCGGAGCCCTCGAAGTCCTGGAGGGACCAAACTCTCCTCTGCTCGACGTCGACGTCTCCGAACGCGGCGGATTCAATTACTCAAGCCTCAACTACCTGCTGCTCCAGGCAATCCTCGAGCGACAGGGCGACCTGAGCTCGCTGCTGGAGCACAGTGCGCCCGGCGTCATAACCTCCTACCAGGAGTTCTCGGACTCGGTCTCGGCCGGGCATGTGCCGGTATTCGGCCTCAATAGGGCGCACCGCATCGCACAAGATCATGCCGGTCTCGGTTACGGGTACCTCGCCGGCTCCGTGGAAGTGCTCGCACGATACGCGGCCGAGCAGGCGAGACTTCGCGTTCCCGGTGGGCCCGGCGAGCGGCTACCGGACACCGTCGCGCGAGACGGCAGCCGGTACGCATCGGGATGGTACGTCGATGCCGGCGATAGCGACGCAGGACGCGGGGCGACCTTTCGCCATTCGGGAGCGGTACCCGGCTACTTCGCCCACGTCGCGTTGGCGCCCGAGGACGGTAAAGCGGTGGTTGCCCTGGCGAACAGGTACGGGGAGATGGAAGCCGCCCGCATGTCCGCAGAAGCCGAGCGCACGGTGGCCGCCGCGCTCGGCGAGTCGGGGAGCGCGGCCGCTGCTCCGGGGCGGCCGTGGGGATACATACTGGCTATGGTCGCGGGAGGGATCGCCGTCCTCCTGCTCTGGGTGAGAGCCGCATTTGCGTGGCGCGCCCGCGCGTCGAGGTCGGCGCCGGGAGCGTTGCTCGAGGCCTCGGCTGTGGGGCTGACGGCGGCCGCCGCTATCGCCGTGCCCGCCTACCTCGGATATCCGGTGGCGCTCATCGCGCAGTGGGCGCCGGATGTGGCGATCCTGCTCAGTGCGTTCGGCGGGTTCGCGGTGCTGCTCGCTGGTGTGTGCGCGGCGACCGCGCTCACCGGGCGTTATCGGCGGACGTCGTAGCGCACCTGCACCATGCCGTTGTCGAAGCGGCGCTCGCGCGTGAGCTCGAGCTTCGAGAACACCCCGGCCGGAAAGACCGGGCTCCCGCCGCCGACGATGATGGGGCACAGGAGCAGTTCGACCTCGTCGACCATGCCGCGCTCGAGCGCCGAGCGGGCGAGGATCGGGCCCTCGATCGTGAGGTTGCCCTGTGCGCCGTACTTCGCGGCGCGAAGGGTCTCGGTCGTGAGCTCGCGTTCGAGTCGGGTCCGCTCTGTCCACACTGACTCGAGCGAACGCGAGAACACGACCTTGTCAGCCGCTTTCCATGCCTCGGCGAACCGCTCGGTCTCCGGTGACTGTGCGGCGACCGCGGGGTCGGTTTCCCACACGGCCATTTCTTGATACATGCGGCGGCCGTAAAGGTACGTGCTGACATCGCGAAGATCCTCGTTGATCGCGGAGATCACTTCTTCCGAAGGTTCCGCCCACGAGTAATCCCCGTCCGAATCGGTCTGGTAGCCGTCTAGCGAACACGCGACTGAGAATGTGACTTTGCTCATAGGTCAATAGTTCCAGTCGTACGCCCGTTATGTGTTCGGTTTTCGGGAGGAAGCCTTGGCTCAGTCGAGTATTTCGCACGCTTTCTGCAGGTAGCCATGTAACGCCTCCTGCGATCCCTCGTCTTCCGGAAGCGACAGCCAGGCTTGGTACGAGGACATCGCGATCCCTTGTGCGGCGTGCGCGACGGCCAGCGGAATGAGGTCGGTGGTGCTTTCGCCGCGCCGGCCCGCGACGAACTCGGCGATCGCGGCGCGCCAATCCGAGTACATGAGCACCGAGTGCGCCTGTAGTTCCGGCTCGTCGAGCAACAGGCGCATTCGCGCCCGGTGCACGCGAGTCTCCGAGGCGGGAAAGGTGTTGAAGAAAACGAGCGCGTCGGAGAGGGCGTCGCGAAGTGGGAGCACGTCGTCGATAAGTACGAAATGTTCGCGCATGACAGCGATCTGATCGGAAAACTCGCCCCAGGGAATCGCGGCCTTATTGGGGTAGTAGCGGAACAGCGTACGCCGGGAAATGCCCGCCGCCACCGCGATGTCCTCGACGTTTGTCGAGGAGTATCCGCGAGTGGCGAACAACTCCATGGCGGAGGTGAAGATGCGTCGCCGGCTGGTGGAGGGCCGGCGCCCGGGGGCGTGATCGATGTTGCCTGTCGATGCGCGCGAGGCGTCGTCCGGCGCGCCGGGGGAGTGTGAAGGCATTGTCTTCCCCCTTCGTTTTTCGCGTTCATTCGTGCAGCTCGACGGCACTATGATGCCACCTCGCCGCGTTGCGTGTAGACAAAAGCGCCGCGAACCATTGCAAATGGCACTGGGTGCCAATATGATGTGGAACACACCAAGGATGGCTTTGGTGTGAGGAGGGCAACACCGCCCGCCTGTGTGCACGACGAGTTGGTTGACAGCACGAAGGAGGTTCGTCATGGACAGCAAGCACAATGACGAGGTCATGCTCGACGAGGCGCTCATCGAAGAGGTCTCGATCGACGGTATGTGCGGGGTGTACTGATCATGCCCGCAGCAGCACCGGCCGGTATCCACCAAGATTCGCAGGCGAAAGCCGGCGCGGGTTTCGCGCTGGATGCCGGCTGGCGCCTGCACCCGCACGTGGCATTGCGTCCCGAACCCTTCGGCGCGCTCCTGTACCACTTCCACACGCGCAAGCTTTCTTTTCTCAAGCACCCGGCGATCGTCGAGGTCGTCAAGACGATGGCCGACCACGACACCGCGGCGGCAGCCATCCGAGACGCCGGCGTCGATATCGATGACCCGCACGTCGCCCGTCTCTACATGCATGCGCTCGGCCAGCTCGCCGAGTCGCAGATGATCGTTCCCCAGTAAGTCGCCCCACAGCGCTCGAGCGCTCACCGCGCCGAGCACACTCACAGGAGGTCCTGCCCATGACCGCCCCGGCCGTTGCCCCACCGCCCAAAGTCGGACGCCTTGTCGACCAGTTCGAGAAGGGTCTAGACGCCCCCATCTGCCTCACTTGGGAGCTGACGTACGCGTGCAACCTCGCGTGCGTGCACTGCCTGTCGTCGTCCGGCAAGCGCGATCCGCGCGAGCTCTCCACCGAACAGTGCAAGGCGATTATCGACGAGCTGCACAAGATGCAGGTCTTCTACGTGAACATCGGCGGCGGCGAGCCGACGGTGCGCTCGGACTTCTGGGAGCTCGTGGACTACGCCACCGCGAACCAGGTCGGGGTCAAGTTCTCCACCAACGGTGTACGGATCAACGAGGAGGTGGCCGAGCGCCTCGCCGCGAGCGACTACGTCGACGTGCAGATCAGCATCGACGGCGCGACCGCCGAGGTCAACGACGCCGTGCGCGGGCCCGGGTCGTTCGACATGGCGTGCCGCGCGCTCGAGAACCTCAACAATGCGGGCTTCCGCGACGCGAAGATCTCCGTCGTCGTGACGCGCGAGAACGTCGGACAGCTCGATGAGTTCAAGGCGCTCGCCGACAAGTACAACGCGACGCTTCGTATCACCCGCCTGCGTCCGTCCGGCCGCGGCGCCGATGTGTGGGACGACCTGCACCCGCTGCCCGAGCAGCAGCGCGACCTGTACAACTGGCTCGTCGAGCACGGCGAGAACGTGCTTACCGGGGACTCCTTCTTCCATCTGTCCGCGTTTGGGGAGGGCCAGGGTTCGCTCCCGGGGCTCAACCTGTGCGGCGCCGGCCGCGTGGTGTGCCTGATCGACCCGATCGGCGACGTGTACGCCTGCCCGTTTGCGATTCACGAGGAGTTCCTCGCAGGCAACATCGTCGATGACGGCGGCTTCGAGTCCGTGTGGCAGGAAAGCGAGCTGTTCCGCAGCCTGCGCGAGCCGCAGTCCGCGGGCGCCTGCGCCTCGTGCAACTACTTCGATTCGTGCCGCGGCGGCTGCATGGCCGCGAAGTTCTTCACCGGCCTCCCGATGGACGGTCCCGACCCCGAGTGCGTCCAAGGCTTCGGCGAGGGACTGCTGGAGGCGGAGCGGAACGTACCTTCGCCGTCACAAGACCATTCCCGCACGAAGGGACTCGCCGCGCGCAAGCAGCCCGCGGGGCCGGTACCGCTGACGCTCCTGACGACCCCGCCGCGCAAGCCCACGCACATGTGCGACGAGTCGCCCATCTAGTTTCCCAACCCCACCGACCTGCACGCCTGACCCGAAGGATTAACTCCGTGGCCTCTCTCTCCGAACTCGCAGAGCTCAACCCGTGGCGCAAGAACCCCTGGTTCGAGTCCGTCGCCGAAGCGCAGCGGCGCGCAAAGAAAAAGCTGCCGAAAAGCGTGTACATGGCGCTCATCGCAGGTTCGGAGCGCGGGCTGACACGGGACGACAACACGGACGCCTTCGGTGAGCTCGGTTTCAAACCGCACGTGGTCGGCGCGAAGGCCGAGCGGTCGATGGAGACCTCCGTCATGGGGCAACCCATCAGCTTTCCGGTGATGATCTCGCCGACCGGAGTTCAGGCGGTGACCCCGGACGGAGAGGTCGACGTCGCCCGCGCCGCCGCGGCCCGCGGCACCGCGATGGGGCTGTCGTCCTTCGCGTCGAAGCCGATCGAGGAGGTCGCGGCGGTCAACCCGCAGACCTTCTTCCAGGTGTATTGGCTCGGCGGGAAGGAGGAGGTGCTGGCGCGCCTCGAGCGGGCGAAGGCGGCCGGCGCCAAGGGCGTCATCATCACCACCGACTGGTCGTTCTCCATCGGCCGCGACTGGGGGAGCCCGGAGATTCCGGAGAAGCTCGACGCGAAGGCGATGGTCAAGCTCGCGCCCGAGCTCGCGGTGCGCCCCCGCTGGGTGACCGAATGGGCCAAATCGGTGATCGAGAACAAGGCAATGCCGGACCTGACGACGCCGAACCTCGTCGCCCCGGGCGAGGTGGGCCCGACGTTCTTCGGCGCCTACGGCGAATGGCAGGGCACCCCGCCTCCCACGTGGGAAGACATCGCGTGGATCGCCCGGAATTTCGACGGGCCGGTCATGCTCAAGGGAATCACCCGCGTCGACGACGCCAAGCGCGCCGTCGACGCCGGGGTCACCGCGATCTCCGTGTCCAACCACGGCGGCAACAACCTCGACGGCACCCCGGCATCGATCCGCTGTCTCGCGCCGATCGTCGACGCTGTCGGCGGGGATGTCGAGGTCGTGCTCGATGGCGGTATCCGGCGCGGCGGGGACGTAGCCAAGGCGCTCGCGCTCGGCGCGCGTGCGGTGATGATCGGCCGCGCGTACCTGTGGGGCCTCGGCGCCAATGGGCAGACGGGTGTGGAGAACGTTCTCGACCTGTTGCGCATGGGGCTCGACTCGGCGCTCATCGGCACGGGTAAGAGTTCCATTTCCGAGCTGTCTCGGGACGATTTGATCATTCCGGAGGATTTTTTCCGCCGGCTGGGCGAATAATCACTTCGAGCGAGTTCACTCCACTCGCGTCCGCAATATATCCAGAGGGGATCGCCAATGGGACAGTTCGACGGCAAGGTCGTGTACATCACCGGAATCGCGCGCGGGCAGGGGCGCAAGTACGCCACGCGCTTCGCGGCCGAGGGGGCGAAGATCATCGGCTGCGATATCGCCGATAAGGCGTCCGCGTGGACCCGGTACCCGGCCTCGACGCCCGAGGACATGGCCGAGACGGAAAAACTCGTCGCCGAGGCAGGGGGCGAACTGTTCGCCCGCGTCGGCGACGTGCGCGACCTCGCATTCCAGCAGCAGCTCGTCGCCGACGGTGTCGCCCACTTCGGCGGCCGCCTCGACATCGTGGTCGCCAACGCCGGCATCTGCAACTGGGGCAAGTTGTGGGAGATGGACGAGGAGCAGTGGAACGACACCATCGACATCAACCTCACCGGCTATTGGAAGACGCTCAAGGCGTCGATCCCGCATATGCTCGAGGCGGGTAACGGCGGGGCGATCACGCTGCTCAGCAGCGTCGCCGGCCTCAAATCGATGCCGATGCAGGCGGCGTATTCGGCATCCAAGCACGGCGTCGTCGGGCTCGCGCAGACCGCGGCGAAGGAGCTCGGCCGCCACGGCATCCGCGTGAACACCGTCCACCCCTACGGTGTGCTCACTCCCATGGGTGGCAAGGACGAGGGTGCCCACGAGGTCTTCAACGACATGCCCGAATTCCTCCCGCATTTCGAGCCGATCCTCGGAATGGGTATGGCCAAGACCGACGACATCGCCGACTCCGTGCTGTTCCTGTCTTCCGAGCAGGCCCGGACCATCACCGGCACCACGTTTACCGTCGACATGGGCGCGACCAAGGTCTGACAGTGCCCGAGTCCGCGCGCGGGTCCGGCCGCTCTACATCTGTCGCGCTGGCCGTGCTGCCCCTCGGCGCGACCGAACAGCACGGGCCGCACCTTCCCACGGACACCGATGCCCGGATCGCCAGGGCGATCGCCTCCTCCGCCGTCATACACATGGAACATGCAGGTATGACGGCGGAGCTCCTTCCCGCCCAGGCGATCGGGGCCTCCGGCGAGCATGCGGGGTTCGCCGGGCTGGTCTCCATCGGAAACGCGGTGCTGCGGAGCGTGCTGATCGAGATCGGTCGCTCGGTGTGCGAGTGGGCGCCGCGGCTTCTCATCGTCAACGCTCACGGCGGAAACGTGGGCGCGCTCACGGCGGCCGTGGTGGCGCTGCGCGGCGAGGGGCGGGATGTCGCGTGGGTGGCGTGCGAGACGGCGACGGGCCCGTCCGATACCCACGCCGGCCGCGGTGAAACCTCGATCATGCTCGCGCTGGCTCCGGACGAGGTGAAGATGGACGCCGCGCGCCCCGGCTGCACGGCCCCACTTGCCGAGATCCTCCCCGAACTCAGACGCGGGGGAGTGCGCGCGGTCTCCGCCAGTGGCGTGCTCGGAGACCCGACCGGCGCGAGCGCCGAGGAAGGGCGGGAGATGGTGGCCGAAAACGTGCGGCGGATCGCGTCCGCCGCGCAGCCGTGGGAGATCGATTCGCGCGGGCACCTATCCGATCGTTGATCGGCTCCGAACCACAAGGCGACCCCGATAGTCGCCACCGCCACGGAGGCCCAACGGAAGAGGATCCATGCTCCGCCGTCATTCCACTCCCACCCGTGCCCGACCGACCATGCTGCGGGGTGCCGCTGCCTCCGCCGCCGTCGCACTCGCCGCCCTCGCCGCGCTCGCCTTGTCGCCCGCGGCGGCCGCACAGTCCACGAGCCCGAACGAAGCCGGGCAGAGGGCCGCGAGCTCGTCCGACATCCCTGTTCCCGGCGGCGTGCAGCTCGGCTCGGTCGGCGGGGACCCGCTCACCGAGGTCGGCCACGTCGATCCCGAGCGTTATGCGGGCAAGTGGTACCAGCTTGCCGCCATACCGCAGCCGTTCAATATCCAGTGCGTCGCCAACACGACCGCCGAATATGAGGTGACCAACCCGACGACCCTGTCCGTGCGCAACTCCTGCGACCGGGCGTTCGGTGGCCGCTCATCCATCGACGGCGAGGCCCGGGTGACAAACGAGGAGACGAATGCCTCGCTACGCGTTGCGTTCTCCGGCGTACCCGGGCAGGACCCCAATGGGCCGACGAATTACCGCATCACGTATCTGGCGGACGACTATTCGCTCGCGATCGTCGGGTCCCCGGACCGCAGCTCGGGCTTCGTGCTCAGTCGCACCCCGGACCTGCCCGCCGATCGCTGGGACGACGTCAGCGAGATCATCACCGAACGGGGCTGGACCGACTGCGCATTCCTCTCGTCTCCGACCACGGACGGACAAGGCGGAATGACGCCGCTATGCCTGCGCTAGCGGCGTCGCCGCGGTAGGTGTGTGACCTCAAACCGGCACATGCCACTACTGTGGAGGGCGTGAGTGAGGGCGCGCGCGACGAACACACCGAGGCACCGGCGGCGCCGACTCACGGCGCGCTCGCACCGATTCTCGACGTGCGCACAGAGGTGTCCTGGCTAACCGACGGGAGCTACCGTTTCGTGGGCGGCGAACCCATGACGATGCTGCGGTTGGACGGCCAGGCATTCAGTCGTCCGCCGCTCGGGATCGGTCTACTCGGTATCTCCGACCGGATCGCCGAGGCGTTCTATGCCCGCGGGCTCGCGCATCCCACGCCGATCGCCTACAGGGGTCCCTACCGCCTCGACGAGTCCTCCAGTCTTGCGCACCTGTCCATCGTCGTGCCGGTCAAGGACGACCACGAGGGTGTGCGGGCGCTAGCCGAATCGCTCGGGCCGATTCGAGCGCGCGGGGCTTCGATGATCGTCGTGGACGACGGAAGTGCAACCCCGTTGCGAGGCGCCGATCTCGGCGACGCCGAAACGGTGCAGATCGTGCGCCACGATCGCACCCGGGGGCCGGCCGCCGCCCGTAACGCGGGCATCGCGCTGGCCGAGCAGCGCGGCGCGACAGAGGTGATGCTCCTCGATGCCGACACGGTTGTCTCCGGAAGCGGATGGCTCGCCTTGCTCCGCCTACACTTCGCCCGGCCGGACGTGTGCATGGTGGCTCCGAGAATCGTTGCCGCCGAGCCCGGCACGAGGGGCGTGCGCGGGTTCGAGACCGCCCGTTCCGCCCTTGACATGGGTGCGCACCCCGCCCGGGTCGCCCCGCGTACCTCGGTGCCGTACGTGCCCAGCGCCGCATTGCTGCTCCATCTCCCGAGGCTGCGCGAACTCCTCGGCGAAGGCGATCTTTTCGCCGCCGGTATGCACGTTGCCGAAGACGTCGACCTGTGCTGGCGCGTGCTCCGCGCCGGTGGCGAAATCCGCTACGAACCCGTCGCTCACGTCGCCCACACCCATCGACTCGGCCTCGTCGCGATGCTGCGGCGACGAATGTTCTACGGCGAAGGCGCATCTCGGCTTGCCCGGGATCACGAAGCCGAGATCGTCCCCGCGATTTTCAGCACCAGAACGTTGATCGCAGCGGCCGGTTTCTGGTGGTTTCGGCCCTGGTCTCTCGCGCTTGCCGCGGCGATGACGGTGTGGTCGGCGGCATCGGTTCACAACACTCTCGGCGGCAGCAAGCGACTGACCGCGCGCATCGTAATCAAGAGCCAGGCCAACTCTGTATGGCAACTCGCCTCCGCAGTGCTTCGCCCGTACGCGCCCGCAACGCTTGCCGTTCTCGCGGCTACCTCCACCTCGTCGATCGGTCGCAGGGGCGCAAGGATCGTCGCCGTTGCCGCAGTCGCCGAAGGTGTGCGGCACTGGTGGCGCCAACGGCCGCCGCAGGGCCGCCCGGTCAACGACCTGCCCTCGCATCTCCTTCTCCACCGCGCCGACGATCTCGCCTACGGGCTCGGGGTGTGGAAATCGGTTCTCGCCGAGCGAAGCCCCAGGGCGCTCCGGCCGGAACTTCGGCGATGATCTCCTACTCTTCTGGCGCCCCTCGGCTGCCCGACGTGATCATCGTCGGAGCCGGGCCCGCGGGAGCCGTGCTCGCCCGGCGGCTCGCGGACGCCGGAGCCGAGGTGAGGGTGCTCGAGGCCGGGCCGGACACGCGCGAGACGCCCCGGCAGCCCGCGGCTCTACTTCCGTTGAGTGGGGACGAGCCCGCGGCCCGGCAGATCGCTGCGCGCGGTCGCGCCGGAGAGACAGTGTCCGTCTGGCGCGGCCGCGGTCCGGGAGGTTCCGGCGCGATCAACGGGGCCGCGTGGACTCCCGCGCCCGCCGACGTCGTCAAAACCTGGCCGGGATGTACCGCCGATCGTTATGCCCGGGCACTCGGCCGCGCCGAAAGCGTGATGTTGCCCGTAGAGGTTTCGCCCTCGCCGCTGGCAGTAACATTGTCCGGCGTTCTCGGAGAACCTATGGCGCCCGGTCGACTCACCGTTGAGCCCGACGGGCGCCGCCGCGATCCATGGACCGCATATTGCCCCGAACGTGCGGGAGCGACACTTCACTGCAGCGCAGGTGTACGCGAGCTGCTTCTTTCGGGCTCCGATGCCGCAGGACCGGGCGGCTCGATTCGGGCCGAGGGGGTTGTGCTGGATGACGGCGAACGACTGTACGGCGGAGAGGTTGTACTCGCGGCCGGCGCAATAGACACCGCGCGGCTGCTTCGACGAGCCGCCGCGAACCCCGTGGTACAGGCTCACCCGGAAGTGCGTTCCACATTGAGTTCGGCGGGGCGCGACGCGCGCGAACACCCGGAGACTCTTCTCGACCTGCCCGGTTCATTGCACACACTGCTGCACGAGGCGCCGGCGGGGATACTCGGCGCACGCATTCCGCTGACAATCGCTGGACGCCGCATGGAAGTGCGCCCCTACGAGCGGCCCTTCCACGCCGCGATCCCAGGTCTGCCGGAGGCCTCGGCCCAGATCGGCGTGGCCCTGCTTGATCCGCGCTCGGTGAGCATCGTCGAGGACGACAGGCTCACGCTCTCGGCAGTTACGGACGACTCCGACCGCGAGGTACTGGACGCGGGCGCCGGCCTCGTGGCGGATGCCCTGGCCACGCTGGCAGAAGCCCGCGGCGGCCTGGCGGTGGGGGAGGTCCGACGTCATACCGGGTACTCCCAGCACCTCTACGCCACCGCCCCCATGGGACAGGTGACCGATGCGGACGGGCGCGTCGAGGGGCTGGACGGGCTGCGCGTCGCGGACGCGGCGATCCTGCCGCCGGGGCTGGGCGCGGGCCCGTATGCGAGCGTGTTCGCGGTCGCCGAAGCGGTGGCGGAGTCGATCGCCGCGGGCAGCCGGGCCGGTCTCGCGCGGTAGTTCGGTGCGGCGGAACACATCGGCGAAAGCCCGCGCGGTGCGTCGGCAGTGGTGCACAATGACGTCCATGTCGACTGCGACCGGATCACAACCCCAGGTGGAGGCCTTCACGGTGCGCGGGGCCGTGGGAAAGATCGCCGGGGACCGCTGGAGCCCGCCGCAGCACGCGGAGCGACGCGACAAGGCCGGGAACCCGAAACCTCCGGTGCTGATGCTCCACGGCGGAGCGCAGACGCGACACTCGTGGAACCGCGCGGCGACCGCGCTCGCCGGCGACGGCTACGAGGTGATCACCCTCGACGCGCGCGGCCACGGCGACAGCGAGTGGGCGCCCGATGGCGACTACGACATCTTCGCGATGGCCGACGACCTCGTTCTCGCCGTCGGCCAGCTCTTCGACGGTGCGCGCCCGGTGCTCGTCGGCGCCTCGCTCGGCGGGATCACCGCGCTCATCGCCCTGGGGCGCGGGGATGACGTCGGAGGTGCCCTCGTTCTCGTCGACGTGGCGCCCAAGCTCGAACGAGAGGGGGTCGAGCGCGTCGGCGCCTTCATGCGTTCCGGGGTCGAGGGCTTCGATTCCCTCGAGCAGGTGGCCGATATGGTCGCCGAGTACCAACCGCACCGGCCGCGCCCGAAGAACATCGACGGGCTGCGAAAGAACCTGCGACAAAAGTCCGATGGACGCTGGTACTGGCACTGGGACCCGCGCTTCGCGGACAATGCCAACGGGGACAACGCGGCGCTCGGTGCCGAGGTGCTGGGCCGGTATGCGAGCTGTGTGCAGGTACCGACGATGATGCTGCGCGGTTCGAATTCCGACGTGATCGCCGAGGACGCGGGGGATGCGCTGCGCAAGCAGATCCCGCACGTCTATACGCGATCGGTCGCCGAGGCGGGGCATATGCTCGTCGGCGACGACAATGCGGTGTTCCTCGGTAACCTCGGTTGGTTCCTCGACGAGATCGCCGGCCCGCGAGCCGAACAAGCCGGTCGCGCGGAAAGTTAAGGCGGCAGGTTAATTACCTGGGGAAACAGGCTTCCTGGGCGCCTGGGGAATTGGTGCTCGATGCCCCATCTTTGGGGTGGAGTTCGGGACGTTGTAATCGGTGTATCCCCAGGTAAGCGCCCTTCGGGGGCGCAAAGTTCGATTTTGGAATGAATCTCGTGCCAAGCTGGTTGCACTCATTGAGTCAACTAAGGCCAACAAAGTAATCGCCGCCCCAGGCGGCAACCCCCGGTAGAGCCACTGCCGGCATCGGTTGCGGTGGACTAACGACGGCGGACACAAACCGTAAAAGGAGCTATATAAATGGCAACCGTGGACGTCACCAGCAGCGAATTCGAGAAGACGGTCACCGAGAACGACATCGTCCTCGTCGACTTCTGGGCTTCCTGGTGCGGACCGTGCCGTTCGTTCGCACCGACGTACGAGAAGACCTCCGAGAACCATGAGGACGTCGTGTTCGCGAAGATCGATACCGAGGCCGAGCAGGATCTCGCGGCCCAGCTGCAGATCCAGGCGATCCCCACCCTCATGGCTTTCCGCGAGGGCGTGGCCGTATACCGTAACTCCGGCGTCGAGTCCGCCGCCCGCCTCGAAGAGCTCATCGGCAAGATCAAAGAGCTCGACATGGATCAGGTGCGTAAGGCCATCGAGGAAGAGACCGCGAAGGCGGCTCAGGGCAACTCCTAGTCGCCTTCGGCGCGGGCTTTCCCGAGTCTTTCGGAGCCCCCGTAGGGATTTCCCTACGGGGGCTTTTTCGTGCTCCGGCCAGAAAAAACTAGAACACGTTCACGCACGGGCTGTGCTGTGTGCCACAATGCTTGGCAGACACGTAGAACGTGTTCTAGAACTCGTCGAGTTCGCCGCGGCTCGAGTAGGGGCGGGGCGTGGGCGAACTCGGCGCACGACGCGCAAGACAAGTGAGAGGGCCGAAAGAACGTGAAAACCAAGGTCGCCGTCGCGATGGAAATCGGTAAGCCGTTCGAGCTCATGGAGGCCGAACTCGACGGTCCCAAGGATTTCGAGGTACTCGTCAAGTGGAAGGTCGCCGGCCTGTGCCATTCCGATCTCCACATCTCCTCCGGTGATATGCCGGCCACGCTTCCGCTGGTTGTCGGCCATGAGGGGTCGGGCATCGTGGAGGAGGTCGGGCCCGGCGTCACGCGCGTCAAGCCTGGTGATCACGTGGTCGGCTCCTTCATTCCGGGCTGCGGCACGTGTGGCGCGTGCTCGCGCGGCATGTCGAATCTGTGCAACGAGGGCTGGAACGGCACCACCGGCTTCATGGCCGATGGCCGGCTTCCGTTCAAGCTTCCCGGCGGCCGTGAGGCCGGCGGGATGACGAACCTCGGCACGTTCGCCGAGCGCGCGGTCGTCAAGGAAAAGTCCGTCGTGCCGGTCCAGGAATGGATTCCGTTCGAGACGGCGGCGCTCGTCGGCTGTGGTGTGACCACCGGGTACTCCTCGA
Source organism: Dietzia timorensis (assembly GCF_001659785.1). Lineage (NCBI taxonomy): Bacteria > Bacillati > Actinomycetota > Actinomycetes > Mycobacteriales > Dietziaceae > Dietzia > Dietzia timorensis. The sequence continues at coordinate 2,522,804 of NZ_CP015961.1, read as the reverse complement.
CGATCAACACTGCGGGCGTCAAGGCCGGCGACATCGTCGTCGTATTCGGTATCGGCGGGCTCGGCGCCAACGCGTTGCAGGCCGCGAAGCTCGCCGGTGCTCGCTACGTCATCGCCATCGACACCGATAAGACGAAGGAAGACGTCGCGATGAAGTTCGGCGCGACGCACTTCTTTTCCGACCCGGCCGAAGCTGGCCCTGTGGTCAACGAACTGAGCTGGGGCGAGCAGGCCGACAAGGCGATCATCACCATCGGCGTCGCCGACGCGGCGGTCACCGAGGCCGCGTTCAACCTGCTCGGCAAGCGCGGCGTGCTCGTGCTCGTGTCGATGGGAGCGATGGACAACTACTCGGTGCACATCCCGGGGCTGTTCCTGTGCCAGTTCGAGAAGGTGATCAAGGGCTCGCTCTTCGGTTCGGCCAACGCGAACTACGAGATCCCGGACCTACTCAAGCTGTGGGACCAGAAGCACATAATGCTCGACGAACTCGTGTCCCACCGGTTCACACTCGACCAGGTCAACGAGGGATACGAGATGATGGAGACGCCTGGCTCCGGCCTTCTTCGCGGGCTGATCATCCACGACGACTAGTACGCGAGCCGCGACCGGCGGACCGCCTGGGCGAAAGCTGTTAATCTGCACCCCATGGGAGACCTGAACGACAATGATCGTGAACGTGCCGCGAAGGCCCTGGAAAAGCAGGTCGGCCTCGGTCGGTTGACGCTCGGCGAGTTCTCCGACATGTCCGGCAGGATATGGGAGTCGGAGACCGCCGAGCAGCTCAACGCAATCTTGGCCGAGGCCGGCGCGCTGCCTGAAAAGGGCAGGCCGATCATGGCGGAGGAGGCCGACTCGCAGGCGGTCATCCGCCGCGAAAGCTCGGCCGTGACCATCCGCAACGTCGGCCCGGTCAAGGGCTGGATGGACGATGTCGAACGCAAGGGTCGCTGGGACCTCACCGAGGGCGCCGAGGTCTTCACGCTCATGGGCGATATCTACCTCGACCTGCGCGAGGCAATCATCGATTCGGAGATCACCGACCTCAAGACCCATTCGGTCATGGGAGATACCCGCATCCTCATCCCGCCGGGGGTGCGCGTCGAACTCAGCGGCAGCCGCATCATGGGCGCGCTCAAGACCGAGGAGGGGCGGTACGCGGCGCCGTATGGGCCGATCATCCGTATCCAGGCGGATACCTTCATCGGCGATGTCAAGATTCGCGTGCTCGAACCCGGGCAGCGGGTGCCGAAGAACTGGAAGTGGTTCTGATCGCGTGACTCCAATGTCGCACGCACTGTGAACGCGATGACAAATCTATGCTCCTCTTGCGGATCGATGCTCGTGCATTAGATCTTCCGCAGGACTTTCTTCTCTCATTGCTCTAGGAGGTAAAGATGGTTGAGGTTGTGTGGACCGGCTTGGAAGATCCCTCCCGTGAAGTGTGCTCCATCGAGAGTGGACCACAAGGCGTGGTTATCGCCAGCCGCATCCAGGGAGGAGATAGCGACTGTTCGTACAGGCTTCAAGTAACAGTGGATTGGACATTCGAATCCCTGGAAATTCAGTCGAACGGACGCGATCTTGACCTCCGTCTTACGGAGCGTGGCTGGGTCGTCGACGGCACACAACGACCTGACCTGAAGGATGCACACGAGGTCGATATCTCTGTGTCTCCGTTGAGTAATACGCTCCCCATCCGGCGTCTTGACCTAGCGGTGGGAGAGAGCGCAGACATCACAACCGCATATATTCGAGTGCCAGAACTCGACGTCACGACCGATCCACAGCGATACACGAGGACGGACGAAAACGTGTACTTGTACGAATCCCGAGATTCAGACTTTCGCCGGTCCGTTCTCGTGGATTCGGAGGGATTAGTGATCGAGTACCCGGGGCTATTTCAAAGAGAACGTCGCAATTAGGCATCCCGCGAATTCTTGACAGTGAAGGCTAATCCACCATCGGCGTCTGGTTCTCAATCCGCTCGTAGCGGATAAACCGGTAGCGCACCGGCCCGTCCCAGCCGTCGATGTGCCCGGACTCCGAGGTTTCCCACTCGCTCGTCTCCGCCGCGCGCCACTGCGCAGGGGAGAGCTCGGGCGCGCGCACTGCCCCGATCGCATCCGCGTCGAACTCGGTGACGATCGCCTCGCTCGCCATATCGTGCAAGGCCGCGTAAATCGAGCCGCCCCCGAGGACATCGGCGCCCTCACCCACCATGTCCACCGCCTCATCGAGAGTGCGCGCGACCTCGGCACCCTCAGGGGTGAAATCCGGGTCCCGAGAAAGAACGATGTTGCGCCGGCCCGGGAGGGGACGGAACTTCGGCGTCAGAGATTCCCACGTGGCGCGGCCCATGAGCACCGTGTTCCCGCGGGTGACCTGCACGAAATGCTTCATGTCCTCGGGCACGTGCCACGGCATGCCGTCCCCTGTGCCGATCACGCGGTCGCGGGCCTGCGCCCACACCATGCGCAGGTGCGGCGCGGACGAATCCTCGCTGGGCGAGCCGCTCATACCGCCACCGGCGCCTTGATGCCCGGGTGGTGCTCGTAGCCGACGACCTCGAAATCCTCGAAACGGTAGTCGAAGATCGAGGCGGCCTTGTGCAGCTCGAGTCGCGGGTACGGGTACGGCTCTCGGGAGAGCTGCGTGCGCACCTGCTCGACGTGATTGTCGTAGATGTGGCAGTCGCCGCCGGTCCACACGAAATCGCCGACCTCGAGGCCGGCCTGCTGCGCCATCATGTGCGTGAGCAGCGCGTACGAGGCGATGTTGAACGGCACGCCGAGGAACAGGTCCGCCGAGCGCTGGTACAGCTGGCACGAGAGCTTGCCATCGGCCACATAGAACTGGAACAGCAGGTGGCACGGCGGCAGCGCCATGTTCTCCAGCTCGGACACGTTCCACGCGGAGACGATATTGCGGCGCGAATCCGGGTTGTCGCGCAGCGTGTCGAGCGCCGCGGCGATCTGGTCGATGTGGCGGCCGTCCGGGGTCGGCCACGAGCGCCACTGCACCCCGTACACCGGGCCGAGATTGCCCTCCGGCGAGGCCCATTCGTCCCAAATGCTCACGCCGTGCTCGTGGAGGTAACCGATGTTGGAGTCGCCGCGCAGGAACCACAGCAGCTCGTGCGCCACGGACTTGAAGTGCACGCGCTTGGTGGTGATCAGCGGGAAGCCCTCGGCCAGGTTGTAGCGCAGCTGGTGGCCGAACACCGACCGCGTTCCCGTGCCGGTGCGGTCTGCCTTCGGCGTGCCGTTGTCGAGCACGTGCTGCAGGAGGTCCTCGTAAGGCGTGTGGATCGCGGACATACCCTAAAGTATGGCCGAGTTTCGCCCGGCAGGTCGAACCGTGGGCCTCTTCGGCGTGCCACCATCCCGGGGGAGTAGACCGGGAGGGCGTGCACGTGGCCGGGGCGCCGGCCCGAAAACAAGGGGAGGACACAGATGGCAATGGACGCGGACGCATCGAATATGACGCCGGACGCCGCCGATTTCGTGTTGGCCGTCGATAGTGTCTCGCTTATCCGCCAGCGCCGTCCGCTCCTGCAGGACGTGAGCTTCCACGTGCGTCCGGGAGAACACTGGGCGCTGCTGGGCCCGAACGGTGCGGGAAAGTCGACGCTGCTCAGCCTGTGTGGGGCGCGCGAGCACCCGACGCGCGGCGAGGTCCACGTCCTCGGGCACCGGCTCGGCCGGGTGGACACGCACTGGCTGCGGTCGACCATCGGCCACGTCGACCCGCGCTCGCGAATCGAGCCGTGGCTCACCGTGCGCGAGGCCCTCTACACCGGGCTGTTCGGCGCGGCCGGGCTGCGCCGGCACTGGGCGCCCGACACCACCGAGAAAGAGCTCGCCGAGCGTCTGCTCGCCTCGCTGGGGATCGAGGAGAAGGCCGACCGCAAATGGGAGGTGCTCTCGCAGGGTGAGCGCGGCCGCGTGCTCATCGCGCGGGCGCTCATGCCGCAGCCGTCGCTGTTGCTGCTCGACGAGCCGACGACGGGCCTCGACCTCGCCGCGCGCGAGATCCGGCTCAAAGTGATCGGGCAGCTGCGGGACCTGCGACCGGAGTTGGCGACGGTCATGGTCACCCACCACCTCGAGGAGCTTCCCGCCTCGACGACGCATGCGATGGTGCTCGCCGATGGACAGGAACTGGCGTGCGGGACGGCCGAGGAGGCTATTACGTCCGGCGTCATCTCCGAGGCTTTCGACTACCCGGTGCGGGTGGAGCGGCGCAACGGCCGCTGGTCGGCGATCGGTTCTTAACGGCGCGCTGCGGCCGGGTCGCGGCGCTCGTAGTTCTGCGGCGGCAGTTGCGCGGCCGCGGCGAGGACCTCGTCAGTGATCTCCGGCCGACAGACGAGGAAGTCCTTACGCCAGACGTCCGCCTGATTGAATTCGAGCGGAGAACCGTCGAGGTGGGAACAGTGCAGGCCGGCGCGCAGCGCGACGCCGGCCGGTGCCGCCTGGTCCCATTCGTTGTGGCCGCCGGTGTGGATGTAGGCGTCGGCATCGCCGAGGAGGACGGAGATCGTCTTCGCCCCTGCCGAGCCCATGGGCCGCACCATGCGTTCGATAGACGCGGCGAAGTCGTCGATCCCCGCGGGCGGATTATTGCGGGAGACGACGATCTTGCCGCTCATCGGACCGTCGACGTATTCGCATAAATCGTCGCGGAATACGCGCTGCGCATCAGGCATGCCCACCGACGCCGCCTCGATCTTGCCCCCGGACGCCAAAGCGACGTGCACCGCCCAGTCGCCGCGCCCGGTCGCGTACTCCTTGGTTCCGTCGATGACGTCGAGGATCCACACGCGCTCGGAATCGAGCCGGGCATGGTCGTCGGCATAGTCCTCGGACAAGATCGCATCGTCCGGGCGATTGACGCGCAGGACCTGGTCGACCCAGTCGTGCGCCACGCGGTTGGCGACCTGCGCGAGATCGCGCGCCTCGATGAGGCCGCCGGTACGCGCGCCCGTGGCGATGGCACCGATGCCCTCGGCGATGTAATAGGCCAGTTCGTGATCGTTGAGGTCTCGCACGCCCCCAAGCATAGGGAGGACCGGCGACATTTGCGGGCGAGCGCGGGCCGCGCTGCCAGCGACGTCAGCGATTGACCGGCTTACCCGACCACGAGAACCCCTTGTCGAACAGGTACTCGCCCTCGGTGTCTCGAGTGGCGTGCAGGGTTCGGTCTCCTCCCAACGTGAGCTCATCGCCGCCGAGCGACACGGTAAATGATTCCTCGACGACCTCGCTGTCGTGCGACTCTGCATCTCCGCCGTCATCCGGGTTCTGACCGAGGTTCGTATCGCCGCCGAGCTTGGCATCGAGAGTGACGTCGACGGTGGGATCGGCATCGCCGCCGGGCTCGCCTCGGAGGGAATACGTGCCTATCCACAGTGTGCCGTCGACCTCGCGGACCGAGACAACCTGCGGCTGCGGCTCGCCATCGGGTGATGACGTCGACGGTCCGGTCGCCGGGCGCCTGCCAAACGCGATCTGGCTCCACCGTGAGTCCTCTGCGAGATTCTCAGCCGGACCACGGGAATCCGTGTGTACGCGCCAGACCCCGGCAAGCGGGGTCGCCTCGTCCTCGGTCCCGTAGTCGGACAGCGCCATCGACTGCGTGGCGAATGGCAGGGCGATCGCGCAAACCGCGGCGAGCGCGGGGAAGAAGCGCGTGACCCGCCGCAGCTTCTCCGGCGGCACCGCGTTAGGGAGCACGGCACGATTGACCGGCGCCCCGATAAGGAAGCGGAAGACCCGCGGGATCCACGGGATGAGGATGACGGCGCTGAGTACCGCAAGCATGCCCGACAGTCCCTTGACCGGCACGTCGTAGGTCATGTTGAGCAGCCACACCGAGAATCCGGCGCCCAGACCCGCGAGCGCGCCGAGCGCTGCGGTACGCCTCCACAAAAGTAGTAGCCCGACGAGTACCTCGATCGCGCCGGCGGCGAATTGGATGGTGGGCGAGTAGCCCATCCACGTCCACAGGATGCCCATGGGTGACTTCTCGCCGACGGTGATGAGCGATTCGGGGTAGTCGATCGTCCCCATCTGGAGCAGGAACACCTTCGACCAGCCGTAGATGAAGAAGTATCCGGCGACGAACATGCGAAGAAACCAATGCGCGCACCACGCGGTTGTGACCCAGCGGCTCTGGCGGGCCGGTTCTGCGCATTCGGCTTCGGCAGGCGTGGTGGGCGGCGGTGAGATTGCGTCTGTGTTCGTCGAAGTCATGCCCCGATTTCTACATGCAATCCCCATGCCAAACCAGTGCTCCCGCAACAAATCAGACCCAGGTATGACGGCGGACGGGCCGAAATCGTCCCGCGGTCCGACTCGCATGTTTAAGGAGAAGAGAATTCGATATACGCCAGGGTTACTGCTGCGCTACGAGGTGACACTTTGTCTGCTCCGCGCGCAGCTGTCCGCTAGGGCCTTACAGGGTTCAAAGTCACCGGGAACTTCTGTACGCGCGAGAGCATCCGAGGATTGCGTGGACGGATCCACACACTTGATTCGAGAGCGGCATGTACTCACCTGTGCCCCGGCGTCACAAATTGCGAGTGCCAGCGAGACATGTAGTGCTCGCAAGCTCGGTTCACTGTCCGATGCGTGCGGGGACAGAAGAGAGTTCTTGTTGCCGCAGGACGAGTTCAGACACGAGAAGGAGCTTCTGCCTTGTCATACATCTACGAAGAGTGCATAGACCTCTTGAACGAGAATCTGGTCGAAAAGCTTGGCTGGACTCCTATCGAAGGCGCCGCCTTTGTTCGGCCGTTTTCCGTAGAAGGCGCGGCATCGTCGTTGTTGCGATGGCGGGTTTCGCCAAGGGTGTTCGACCTCGGGCCTCGCATCTGGATGAACTGCGAGTTTGCACTGGAAGCAGAAGTATCGAGTGCTGACGCCCCAAGCTCTTTGTCGCGCTTTGCCCGAGCGCGAGGGCCTGAAACCGAAAGCCATTGGTCTGCGCTGTACGAGTCATCGCCCTTCCACGAAACGACATGGGCTCCCACGACGGCCGGCTGCGTCGATCTAGATGCAGCAGCCGGTCTGGTCCAGAAGTTCGTCCTCGATCCAACGCTGGAATTCGCGGTAAGCGACCCCGCATGGCTCACGACCTCCAAAGTGTCGCAGATCGCACTGACCTCCTCGGACGGCTACCGAGTCGACCCGAAAAGGTGGAGGACCGCCGTGATCGTCCTAGCAATGTGCGGGCATCCGAAGTACGCGTCGGAGATTATCGACGAAGTCGGCACACGCCCCCGAATGCCGATCGATTCTGATGCAGCCTTGAGCGAGTGTCGGGCGGAAGTGGAGTCGATATCGACGTGCGACTCGGCCCTACTGTCCTTGACCGATGACGACTTGGGAGTTCCTCCACTTTTTCCTCGACAAGGCGAAGTCGTTCCCGCCCGCGCATCATTCAGGCGCGGCGCCGAGCGACCAGTAGCCATACCCGAGCCACAAGCCGGACCCGAACTCCTGGAGGAATCCTTTCTCGGCTTCAACGACCTCGAAACCTGGCTGGGCGGAATGTCGATTCTCGATGTCGAATTCTTTGTCTACGACATCGCCGGGGCCACCACGGGCGATCGTTGTGGTGCGGTCGATGCGCCGGTGATCGAACGGCATCTCCTCGATACTTTCGCGTCGTGGGACGAGGCGGCCCGCCCTGAGAATCGCGACCTTCTCGACCGCTATCAGAGGCACCTAGGGCAGATGGTGCTCACGCTGGAGCCGGGCAGATGGGCCGAGCGGTGGAATGGAAACGGATTCCTCGATCCGTTCGTGAAGCTCGATAGTGGAAACGTCCTGGACCCGACCGTCTTTATTCGCGAGGCATTAATCAGGCGCTCCGGTGAAACCTATGCCCGGTTGGTGGACGTCATCAACGCGAATCGCTGACCACCTGTCGCACTATTGGCGGACCGCGTCGAATGTCGGGGTCATGCGGAACAATGGGACGCGTGACTGATTCGACGTCGAGCTCTGAAGCGCTCTCGGCTTTCACCGCGCCCACCGCGCGGTGGTTCGCCGAGTCCTTCGGCGCGCCGACCGCGGCCCAGGCCGGCGCATGGGAGTCGATCAGCCGCGGCGCACATACCCTCGTCGTTGCGCCCACAGGGTCGGGCAAGACGCTCGCCGCGTTCCTTTCCGCGCTCGACCGGCTGTTCGCCGAGGAACCGGGGCGCAAGGGCACGAGCGTCATCTATGTCTCACCCCTCAAAGCCCTCGCCGTCGACGTCGAACGCAACCTCCGCGCCCCACTCGCCGGCATCGCCCGCACCCGCGAGGTCGAGGGCCTGCCCGAGCGGCGCATCACCGTCGGCATCCGCACCGGAGACACCCCGCCCGGAGAACGCGCCAAGCAGCGCCGCAACCCTCCGGACATCCTCGTCACGACCCCCGAATCGCTCTACCTCTTGTTGACGTCGCAGTCCCGCGAGGGCCTCGCCGCCGCGCATACGGTGATCGTCGACGAGGTCCACGCGCTGGCCGGAACCAAACGCGGGGCGCATCTCGCGCTCAGCCTCGAACGGCTCGACGCCCTGGCCGCCGAGGAAGGCGACGCGCAAGAATCATCCGCCCAGCGCATCGGTTTGTCGGCCACGGTGGCCGAACCACACACCGTTGCCGCGTTCCTCGCGGGCGAGCGCTCTGTAAATGTAGTGGCTCCGCCGTCAGCCAAGAGGTACGACATCGCGGTGCGGGTGCCCGTCGACGACCTGGCGGATCTGTCCGGCACACCGTCCCCGGTGGAAACGCCGCCGGGCAGCGCGGGGCAGGGCTCGATCTGGCCGCATATCGAGCGGCAGGTCGTGGACCTCATCACGGAGCACAGGTCGACGCTGGTGTTCGTCAATTCCCGGCGGTTGGCCGAGAGGCTCTCCGCGCGGATCAATGAAATCCACGCCGCCGACACTGCGCCGGAGAACCTTCCAGACGAACCGCCGCGCCCGCCGGCGCAGATGATGGTGCCCTCAGAGGTCACACGCGGGGCGCCGTCGGACCTGGCGATGGCGCACCATGGTTCGGTGTCGAAGGAGCGGCGCGCCGAGGTCGAGCACGCGCTCAAGAGCGGCGAACTTCGCGCCGTCGTCGCGACGAGTTCGCTTGAACTCGGCATCGATATGGGCGCGGTCGACCTCGTGATCCAGGTCGAATCGCCAGGGTCGGTCGCCTCAGGGCTGCAGCGCGTCGGCCGAGCCGGCCATAACGTTGGCGACACCTCGGTGGCCGTTTTCTACCCGAAGCACCGCGCGGACCTCGTGCATTCGGCGATCACCGTCGAGCGGATGCTCGCCGGCGCGATCGAAAAGACGGCACCCGTGGCCAACCCGCTAGACGTACTGGCACAACACACCATCGCCGCCGCCGCGATGGACGACCTCGACGTCGAGGAATGGTTCGACCTCGTGCGCCGGACCGCAAGTTTCTCGGGCCTGCCGCGCGCCGCCTATACCGCGACCCTCGACATGCTCGCCGGCAAATATCCGTCCACTGACTTCGCCGAGCTGCGTCCGCGCGTGGTGTGGGACCGCGACGCAGGAGTCCTGCGCGGTAGACCGGGAGCGCAACGCCTCGCCGTCACCTCTGGCGGTACCATCGCCGACCGCGGCATGTTCGGCGTGTTCATGGTCGGCGACAGCCCCACGCGCGTCGGCGAGCTCGACGAGGAAATGGTCTACGAATCGCGCATCGGCGACGTGTTCGCGCTCGGCGCCACGAGCTGGCGGATCGAGGAGATCACCCACGATCGCGTCCTCGTATCCCCGGCTCCGGCGCATTCCGGACGGCTGCCCTTCTGGCGCGGAGACGAGACGGGCCGCCCGATTGAACTCGGGCGCGCACTCGGCGCGTTCCTCCGCGACATCGCCACCGGTTCGACACAAGTAGAGGAACGGTTGAAGGCTGCGGGGCTCGACGAGCGCGCCCGCGAGAACCTCCGCCGCTTCGTCGCCGAACAGGTCGAGGCCACGTCCGTCGTTCCGTCGGACAAGACCATCCTCGTCGAGCGCTTCCGCGACGAGGTGGGGGACTGGCGCGTCGTCATCCACTCACCGTTCGGCGCCGGAGTGCACTGGCCCTGGGCCGAGGCGATCCGCGCCCGCCTGGCCTCCCGCCACGGATTCGACGCCGTCCCCGTCGTCCACGACGACGGCATCATCCTGCGCGTCCCGGACGTGGGAGGTGCCGATGACGGCGCCGTTCCCGATCTCGACGCGCCCCTCGATTCCCTCCGCGCCGATCCGTGGGGATCCGGCGCCGGGCAGCCGCCCGTCGGCGCGAACGAGATCGTCTTCGACCCGGCGGAAGCGGTGGACATCGTCACTTCGCACGTCGCGGACACGGCGCTGTTCGCCTCGAAGTTCCGCGAGTGTTCGGCGCGCGCGATGCTCCTGCCGCGGCTCGACCCGGGCAAGCGTGCGCCGCTGTGGCAGCAACGCCAGAAGTCGTCGCAGCTGCTCGACGTAGCCAAGCAGTACCCGGACTTTCCCATCATTCTCGAGGCCGTCCGCGAATGCCTGCAGGACGTGTACGACGTGCCGGCGCTCGAGGAGGTTCTCGGTTCGATTGCCTCGGGGGAGATTCGGGTCTCCGAGGTCACAACGTCCACGGCCTCGCCGTTCGCCGCCGCGCTGATGTTCGACTACATAGGCGCCTTCGTCTACGAGGGCGACGGGCCACTCGCCGAACGTAAGGCCGCCGCGCTCAGCCTCGATCCCTCGTTGCTCGGCCAGCTCCTGGGCCGGATCGAACTGCGCGAGCTGCTCGACCCCGCGATACTCGAACAGGTCGAGGACCGCCTGCAGCACCGGGCCGAGGGGTACAAGGCGCGGGACGCCGAGGCGATCGCGGACCTGCTGCGCCTGCTCGGTCCGCTCACCCGGGAGGAGCTCGCCGAGCGCGCCGAGAATCCCGCCGAGGTCGATCGAAACCTCGAGCAGCTTAGCGGCGAATCCCGCGCCGCGGAGGTGTCCTTCGCGGGCACGAACTGGTGGGTGGCCAGCGAGGATCTCGGCCGACTCCGCGACGGAATCGGCGTCCCACCACCACCGGGCACCGCGGCAACGTTCCTCGACTCCGGCGACGATCCCCTCGGCGAGCTGGTGCGCCGCTACGCCCGCACCCACGCCCCCTTCGACGCCGCCGCGATCGCAGAGCGGTTCGGCATCGGCGCGTCCATCGCCCGCGGCGTGCTCGACCGGCTCACGGGGAACGATCAGCTCGTCGCGGGTGAATTCCGCCCTGGCGGAACCGGAACGGAATGGTGCGACCCGGAAGTTCTGCGCCGCATCCGCAAACGTAGCCTCGCCGAGCTCCGTGCGGCCATCGAACCGGTCGAGCCCGCAGCCCTCGGCCGCTTCCTCCCGGCATGGCAGGGCCTCGGCCGAGGCAATCAGGAACACGGGGTCGACGGGCTCCTCGCCGTCATCGAGCAACTCGACGGCTCCGCGCTGCCGCTCTCGGCCTGGGAGCCGCTCGTCCTCGCCCCACGCGTGCGCGACTACGAGCCGGGAATGCTCGACGAACTGCTTGCCGCCGGTGAGGTCCTCTGGTGTGGTCGTGGCCGGTCCGGCGCCCGCGACGGGCTTGTCTCACTCCACCCGGCCGATTCGGCGCCGCTCACCCTCCCCGCGGCCGACCTCACTGCAGCCCGCGCGGACCTCGGACCACTCCATCGCGTTGTTCTCGATGTCCTCGAACACGGCGGCGGACAGTTTTTCCGCGACATCGTCGCCGCCGCAAAGGCCGAGGCGGATCGCCGCTCCGAACCAGGCACCGCCGATGACGGCGCCGCGATTCCAGCCATCTCGGAGATCGCGGTGCGCGACGCGCTGTGGGAACTCGCCTGGCTCGGCCTCGCCAAAGGCGATACCTTCGCGCCGCTGCGCTCGGTGCTCGCCGGGGCGCTCCCGGCAGCGGGGAGCGCCGGAAAATCCTCCGGCTCCGGCGCGCCCGCGCACCGATCGACCTCGCGCGGTCGGGGAAGTCGTTCGTCCCGCGCCCCGCGCCTGGGCCGCGCGCGCCTCGGTAGCGTAGCTCTTGCCGGAGGCGCCACCGCAGGCGTCGGCGGCACCATCGGCACCGGCATGCGCACCCCGCCGGTCGTCGCCGGCCGCTGGTCGGCGACCCCTTCGCCCGAGCCGGACGCGACGGTGCGGGCGCACGCAGCGGCCGAACTCGTGCTCGCCCGCCACGGCGTCGTCACCCGCGGAGTGGTCGAGTCCGAGGGCATCAGCGGCGGCTTCGCGGGCGTATACAAGGTGCTCGCGGCGATGGAGGACTCCGGGGGTCCGCGCCGCGGCTATTACATCGAAGGGCTCGGGGCGTCACAGTTCGCCGATGGCGCGACCATCGATCGCCTCCGCGGTTTCGAGGCCACTGCCGACGAGACCACATGGTCCAGGGGGCAGGACATGCCCGATGTTCACGTGCTCGCCGCCACCGATCCGGCCAACCCGTATGGCGCGGCTCTGCCGTGGCCGCAGCCTCCGGGCGACGGGAGTCGCGCGGGCCGCAAATCCGGCGCTCTCGTCGCCCTCGTCGACGGCGAACTAACCTTCTACCTTGAGCGCGGCGGCAAGACTCTACTTGTGTACAGCGAGCGTGAGGATGCGGTCGGGCTCGCCGTTCGCAGGCTTGCCGCCCTCGTGCGCGACGGCCACATCGGTTCGGTGACTGTTCATACCATTAACGGCGAACCCGCCGCAGCATCGCGATGGGCCGAGCAGCTCCGCGGTGCGGGGTTCGGCGCCTCCCCGCAGGGGCTGCGGCTGCGCGCGGGCATCGGCTCGGGAGCCGGACGTGCCTGAGGGCGACACGGTCCACCGCGCCGCCGTCCGCATTCACGAGGCGATGGCAGGCCACACGCTCACGCGCACCGATTTCCGCGTGCCGAAGTTCGCCACAGTTGACCTGACCGGCCGGCGCTTCCTGCAAGCGCGGGCCGTGGGCAAGCACCTGTTCATCGATGTGGGAGGGGCGGCGCACTCCACGACAGATGTGCCGTCCGCCGTCGTCCATTCTCATCTGAAGATGGAAGGTAAATGGTTCGCCCACGACGCGGGGACGAAGTGGACGTTTCCGGCGTTCCTCGCGCGCGTCGTCCTGCGCACGTCCAGCGATGACGGCGGAGCCGAGGCAGTCGGCGTGGAGCTCGGGGAACTCCACGTGTTTTCGCCAGGCGAGGCGGCGGCGCGAGTGGAACATATCGGCCCCGACCTACTCGGCGAGCCGCGGCCGGGGGAGCCCTTTCGCGTCGGGGACTGGAGCGGGGCCGAGGCGCTGCGCCGGATTCGCGCCGACGGCGATCGCGCGTTAGGCGCGGCGATTCTCGACCAGCGGCTAGTGGCGGGGATCGGAAACGAGTATCGCAGTGAGCTGCTCTTCCTGCGGGGGATCGATCCACGTCGCACGGTGACGGACGTCGACGAGGTAGGCGGGCTCGAGCCGCTGCTCATGCTTGCCCGCAAAACGATGGCGATCAATGTGCACCGCCAGATCCGCATGTTCACCGGAATCGACAAACCCCGCCGGCGCCACTGGGTATACGGGCGCGGCGGGGAGCCATGTATGCGGTGCGGGACGGCAATCATTGCCGGAGAGCTCGGCGAGCTGGCCGGCGACTCTCGCGCCGCCGACCGCTTCGCCAGGACCGTCTTCTACTGCCCGAACTGCCAGCGCTAGTTCGGCTGCTTCTGATCGGCTTTCGACAAGATCATGTACTGCGCTGCCGTGCGCTGCTTCATGTCCTCGACGTCGGTGTCGCTTTGCATTTCGGGGATCTCCGCGACATAGCGTCCGACCTGAATGATGCACTTCTTCGGTGACAGCGACGACGAGTCATCGACACACAGGGCATCTGGAAGACCCTGGGGCCCCTCGACTTCCGCAGCCCCGTGCTCTTCGAACTCGCGCCGATACTCGTTGACGATCTTCTCGGCTCCCGCATCGTCGGCGGCACGGAATACATTCGTTGCCGAAATCGCGGTGTGCTCGGCACCGACCTCCTGGAGAAGGTCGAGCCACACGTCGGAATTCAGCCGAAGCCCGGCGGTGCCACGAGGACCGAATACGGAACCATCGGCGCCGAGTAGTGCTGGATCGTCGGCTTCGTCGCGAAGCGCATAGATCAGGATCTTGTCCTGATCGATGTCGGGCCACGATTCTTCGCCGCCGCCGGGCTCGTCGGAGTTCGGGGTGCGCGGGAACTGGTCGGCTAGTGGAACCTGCTGATCGACCGCGCGGCCGATCGATTCGAGTGCCTTATCCTTCTGGTCGTTCGGAACGATGAACTGGTCGATGAACAAGTACGGGCCGTGCGCGGTAAATGCGCGGACGCGAACATTCGCTGAGTCGCCTTCCCCTTGAGGCGTGGAGGTGACCAGGGTGCCCGGCTGCCCCGGTACCTCCTCGGCCGTTGCCGGACCTTCTGTCGAGGCCGTGACATCTGCATTGTGCAGGTCGTTCGCAATCCGCCCAGTCTCGTCCGCAGTCGCGAAGCTCAGCACTGAATGCTGGTAATTCGACTGGTCTGAGCCGTCCGTGGATTTTGTGGCACCGCCGACCGTGTAGCCCGCATTGATGGGGGCCTCGCCAAAGATCTCCGTCGCGTTCTCGGGGAGAAGGCCGGAGATATTGGACAACGAGCGTAGGACGGGCACCGGGAACTGCCCGCCCTCGGTGAAGGCGGGATCGGCTTCGAACGGCAAAATCGAATACTCGGCGAGCCTTTGGCCTTCAATGTCACCGATCTGCTCGGCGGTGGGTTTTCCGAATTCTTCGGCGGGCTCGGTCGGGTAGTCGCCAGTATCGAGTGCCGACTCGTCGACGCCTTCGGTGTTGGATTGCTCGGCGCTTTCTGGGGCGGCAGAGTCGGTGGAATCGTCGTCACCACACGCCGCGAGGAGGGCGGTGGAGATGACGAGAGCCGAGGCCGCGGCGAGGATCTTCGAATTCTTCATGTGTGTAGTCCCTTTCTTTCTTGTGATGATCAAGTGTCTGTATTTCTAATCCGCGAGGAAGCCGCCACGCTTGAGGAAGTCTTTGGCCGCCTCGGATGATTCGAATGAGAAAATTTGGAAGCTGACGTGGGTTTCGGAGTTCGAGTATTTGAGGTCCGTGGAAAGTTCATTGTTAGATATCGCCGCAGCGGCGGTTCGAGCATTGTTTTCCAGGAGTTCGTTGGTTTCCGCCATGCTGGACTCGCGTAACCCCTTGCGCATTGCTGCAAGTTCGCTGGTCGTGTAGTCGGGATCGGCCGACACGGTGAAGAAGTGTGGCCTGTGGGTTTCGTCTGTCCCAGCCAACGACGCGGCTTCATCGAGGAAGTCACATCGAATTTCGAGGCCGCCGTACGTCGTTTCTCCCGAGATCTCGCAGGCCGTGAGATCTTGAGCGAACTGCGACGGAAGTGCCGCAAGGACTTCTTCTTTAGTTGTGGCCGGCCCGTCAGGGCTCACGTCAGTCGCTGGCTCTGCAGATTCAGTCGGGACGCTATTGTCATCTCCACCGCTGAGCGTCAACCAGACGATTCCGCCAAGCGCGAGCACAATGACGGCCGCGATCGCGAATCCGGCGACCCATTTGCCACGGTGGGGGGTTCTGGTTCCGCGTAAGGCATTGGACGAGGGTGCACCGTGAGACTTCTGAGGGGCACCGGTGCGCCCGTTCGTGCCCGAATCAGCGGCAACATCGGTGAGGCGCTGAGCCCTGGCTACGGGCTGAGCAGCAGTGAGAGCGCCGAGCGCGACCACTGCCTTGGGATCATCCAGCGTGGTGATCGGCCCGAGTAGGGCTAGACGCTCGGCGACGAGCGGGATTCGAGACGAGCCACCGGTGAGGTACAACGCTTCGAGGTCATAGGCCGAGGTGATTCCTGCCCGTTCAAGCACAGCCGCCGTCATATCGTGTGCGTGCCGCAGGGGCGCGTCAATGATTTTTTCGAGTACCCCGCGGCTCAGTTCGAGCGACAACTGGCCCTCGCCGGTGGGCACGAGTATCCGAGCCGTCCTCGATTCTGACAAGAGCTCTTTGGCTCGGGTAATGGAATCGGCCAAGGCGTAATGTTGCTCGACGCGCGCTGAACTGCGGAGATAGGCAAGCGCCTCGGGGTGCGTTGTGCTCAGCTCTTCGTCGACCCATTCGCGAATCAAGGAATCGAGGTACCTGCCGCCATTATTGACATCGCCGTCGGCGGCGAGCACCTGGAAAGAGCCATCGTCGTTCATCGACAACACAGCAACATCTAGCGTGCCGCCGCCATAGTCGAACACGGCGATCTTCGAGCCGGACCGGAGTCCCTTGGCGCGGGTGTAATAATGCGCGGCTGCGCGCGCTTCGGAAACCGTTCGGACACGCGTGCGCTCGAAACCTACTGCGGCTGCAGCGTCGAGAAGAACCTGGACTTCCCGTTCCGACCAGGATTCGGGGTGTGTGATTACCAGTGATTCCGGGGGGACACTGTTGTGTTCCGCGGCGGCGCGATCGATGACAGAGCGAAAAATCGCGGCGATTGGTACCGACGCAGGCAAGTCGTACCCGTTGACGTGGGCAGTGCCCTGCGCGATCGTCCTCTTCGGCGCGGACAGGAATCCTGTCGGATTCGCTCTAGCTTTGTCGATCGCCACGGCTCCCACATCCACCAGCTCTGGCGATTCGACGAATACGGAGGATTGCATAGTCGAGGCATCGTGGCTCAATCGAATAGATGCGATCGTTCTTCCGGGCGAATGCGAGTGGGCCGCAAAAGTTGTCGACGTTCCGAAGTCGATTCCGAGGGTCCAGGCATCGCTAGACGATGTAGACACGTTGATCCTCCCTTCGTTCGTTTTGCCGCTGATGGAGGGTGCGGAGCAACATCACGCCTCCTGGTCGGCCTGTGTGAGGATGGCGTATTGCGCTGCCAACTCCTGATGGACTCCGGAGACGGGACCGATATTGGTGACAAGACCGACGTACTTGCCGACAATCACCAGACACTGATTGACGCGGTTCGTTCCGGCTGGTGCGAAATAGCACGCCGAGCGTGGAATATCTGCCGGAGCCTCGTCCTCAAAGAAGCCGAAGTCGAGATAGAAGTCCTTCAGATCCTCGTCGAGGCGAGTGGCACGTTCCTCGTCACCGGCCCTGAACACCGTGGATCCCCAAACCCCGATGTGTTGAACGCCGGCTGTGTTCAAGATATCGACCATTCTTGGGCCGCCCCTCGACAAATGACCGAATCCTCTAGGGCCGTACTCCCCAGGAGCGGAGCCCTCGACGTATTGGGGCTTCGATGGTTCGGGAAGTGCGTACCGAATTACTTCGCCCTGGTCGATCTTGGTGTTGACGTCGGACTCAGACGGCTCTTCGGAGTCAGATGTCGATGCGGCCGTGAATTGGTCGAGAAGGGGATTCTGCACATCCAGAGTCCTCGCCACCGTTTCGACGGCGCGGTCCTGGTCTTCCTGTGGGGCCGTCACGGAGGTCCGCACGACGAATTCACCCCTGGTGGAATACGACAGGACCTGGAGCGTGTCGTCCTCGGGATCCACGCGACTTATTTCCGTTGTGGCGACGGCGTCGGGGTACCGGGGGATCTCCACCGGGGTTCTACTGACGGGTAATGGTTTGGCCCCTGGCATCAGGGCCTCACGATCGCGTTCCATCTCACCCATACGCACTGCGGCCTCGGCAGCGGACTCCTCATCTGGGAAATGTGAGATCTCAAAGAAGAGCTGGTCCTTGGGATCATCATCGGGCGCATTCGCGTAACCACTGCCGACAGTGCCAAAGTCCCATCCGAGTTCTGTCTTGACCTCATTTTGTGTATCGGATCCATAGCCGTCTTCAACCGACGTGTGTATTTGGATGTTGAGTTCGTCGGATGCTTCATAGAGTGGATCAATCTCGACGGGAAAGGCCGTGAACTCGGTTAACCTTTGTGCGTCGAATTGAGTCATTGTCGCTTCGTCCGAATGGCCGAAGTCGCCATGTGGCTCGGTGGCAAAATCTCCCGTATCGAGAGAGTCAAGATCGACGGTCGGAGTCGCGGCTGATTCATCCTGATCGGAGGAAGCGGTGCCTGAGGAACAACCGCCGAGTACGACTGTGGCGGTTAGTGCAACGGCGATTCCGCCGCGCAGCGGAGAGGTTTTCATGGAGACGTCTTTCCCGGTCGTGATGGTGAAATACTTGCTTGTGTGTCCGGTGAGGCGAGAGCCCTAGTTGATGAGAGCCGAATTGGCGAGAAATTGCCGGGCCTGGTCGAGAGTCCGGAATTCGGTCACATGAACCAGAGCTCCTGTGGAATTGTTCGCGTACTCGACGTCAATCGAATCGAGAGTGTCGTCGGGCCCTTCGGTGCCCTGGATGCGCGCGGCCGCCGTGCGCTGGGAGTTCTCAAGCAGTTCATCGACAGGCGCCCCATCGCCTGACGAAATATTGGGAGTACTACCGTTTCGAATTGCTATGACACGAGCTTCGGCATCATCAGGGTCGACGGAGACGACGAGCTGGTTTTCCAATCCCGGGCCCTCGTCTGGCTTGGGAACAAGCGTGCTGCCGGAGTTGAAGTCGCATCGGAGCTCCCGGCCTCCGTTCGTTGTTTCGCCCGTAGCCTGACACGACTCTGCGTCGATCTCATCGGCGAGCCTGCGGGGTAGAGCATCGATGATGTCTTCCGTTTCGGTGACGGGAGTGTTGTCGGCCTGCTGCGCCGCAGGTGCCGCTGTTTCCTGCGTTTCGCCGCTGGACTCGTTACTCGAGACGGCCCGCACGACCAGCGTGCCGACGATCGCGACGACGATGAGGGAGGCGATCGCGGCCAGCGCCAGTGGAAGGGCTCGCTTTTTCGCGCCCGTCCCTGCGCCGGAGGTTCCCTTTGGTGAGGCGGACGGCTGCGCCTTCTCAGGGTAATGCTGGCCGGCATGCTGGTTACCTATTCGGCCGCCGTAGAGACCGGGCCCGGCAGTCCGGGCGCCGGGCTCGAGTCCACGCAAGATCGGCGCGGCGGCAGAAAGCGCACCTTGAGCGACCACGGTCTTGGGATCGTCAAGCGTGGCGATCGGGCCGAGCGTCGAAAGCAGCTCGTGAACGGCGGGAATTCGCGAGGAACCGCCGGTGAGGTACAAGGCCGTCAAATCTGCGGGCGAAGAAATCCCCGCAGTGGCGAAGGTGCGCTGCGTGAGGTCGTACGCCGCCTGCAATGCGGGCGCGATGATTGCCTCGAGCTCGCCCCGGGTGATCTGCAATTTGATGCTTTCGGCTCCCGAGGGCACCGAGATCGTCGCGGTCTGCGTCTCCGACAGCAGCTCCTTTGCCCTCCGGATCGAGTCATCGAGGCTGTAGAGCTGTTCTATGGATGCGGACGTGCGAAGGTACCCGAGAGCGTCGGGGTGTTCTTCCTCCAGCTGGGCGTCGACCCACCGCCGGATTTGGGCGTCGAAGTTCTTACCTCCGATCTGGTTGTCTCCGTGTGCCGAGATCACGTTGAAGGTGCCCTCGGGCGTGGATTGGAGTACGGCAACGTCGAGCGTGCCGCCACCGAAATCGAATACGCCGATCTTGGAGCCCGGCTCCAATGGCTTGGCACGGGTGTAATACTGTGCCGCCGCACGTGGCTCGGACACCGTCGTAATTCTCGACGGATCGAGACCGAGATTCTTCGTGGCCGATAGAAGCACGTCGATCTCTCGCTCGGTCCATGCTTCAGGGTGAGTGAGGACGAGTTGGTCCGGCGGTTGGCCGTCGTGCGCCGTCATCGCCCGGTGGAGTACCGAGCGAAGGACCGCGGCGACCGGCGCAGATGCGGGGATGTCGTAGCCGTTGACGAAGGTGCTTCCCTGCGGGACCACGCGCTTCGGCGACATGACGAATCCGCTGGGATTCTTCTGCGCCATATCGAAGGCCACGTCGCCAACTTCAATCGACTGCGGGGACTCGACGAACACGGACGACGACATGGTCGTGCGGTTGTGGCTCAGTTGTACGGTTTCGATCGATTCGCTGACCGCGCCCGTGTGCGCGGCAGCGGTGTTCGAGGTGCCGAAATCTATGCCGAGGGTCCACCCTCGGCGGCCGCCGGCATCGTGAATATCACTAGGCATCTTGATCAGCCTTTTCGAGAATTAGCGCTTGTGCGGAGATCTTCTGGTGGACTGCTTTGGTGTCGTCCAACTCTTGGGCGACGCCGATATATCGGCCGTTGAGCACGTAGCACACGTCGACGCGACCGGTCTCGTCAATCCTCTTTTCACAATTCGCGTCCGGAAGGCCCTGTGGCGACTCCGTGGTTTCGTACCCCTCGTCGGAATCGATCCGGAGAAAATCGTCGAGGAGACCCTGTGCAGCTTCGTTGCTTTCCGCGCGGAACACTGTCGTGTCCCACATTCCGGTATGGTCTGCGCCTGCCTTCTCCAACGCATCATGTGTCGCCCGCTGATCAGAGTAGAAGTGAGAAAGTCCGCGAGGGCCGTACGACGCCATCGTCACGCCGCCCATATTGCTGTCGTCTTCGGTGTCGGGAATCGTGTACAGGAGCACCTTGTCCTGGTCGATGAGCGTTTCGGGCCTTTCCGCGTCGCCTCGCTGCGCCTTCGTGGGGAGGCCGACGAACTGCTCGGTCAGCGGCTCCTGGACCTCCAGCGACTTCGCGATCGTATCCAGCGCCCATTGCTTCTCACCAACGGGAACCTCGGCGAAGCTATAGGTGATGTAGTCGCCCTTCGGGGCGAACGAGAACACCCACTCGGTATCGGGGTCACCCGTGGGCGAATAAGGGGTGGCGCTGACCACTTTTGCCTCCGGCCGCCCTGGAAGCTCTTCGGGTGTTGCGGGCGTGAAGGTTTCCGCTTCTTCTGCGGCTTGCTCTGGAGGCGCCCCCTCTCCGGTGACCATGTAGTGGGTCACGGCTGCGGCAGCGGACTGGGCGCCCTCGGGCGACTGGAAACGCAGAACGCCGGTCATGAGCGATTTTTGGGGATCGTTGATCGACGTCGTCGGGGTTTCGCCACCGCCGACGAAGCCATAAACAAAGTCGCTGTTCCCGATGATCGCTGCGGAAGCGTAACCCAAGCCCGCACCGATGAGGTTCTGGCCAGAGCGGATCGTGTGAGCCATCACGCTCGTGCGCTCGGAGAGCACCGGATCGATTTCGTAGGGCAGGGCCACGTATTCGGCCAGACGCTGCGTCTCGTAATCGACGACGTTGCTGTCGTCGGTCTCGCCGAACTCCGGCTGTGGCTCCGTCGGATAATCGCCGGTGTCCAGTGCCGCGGGATCGAGGGGCGCAGTTTCCGAGGTCGAGGAACCGGCCTCCGCATCCTCGCCGTCTCCACCGAGCATCGAACAACCGGCCAGAGCGACTACGGCACACAGTGCCACCGGGAGCGGAATCATCCTCGTCCTGCGCATTACCGTCGACCTCTCGTTTCTTCTCTGCCCTCATGGTGTCCACCGTCTGATGCGAGCAACGGCGCTTATGTTCCGCTCACTATTCGGCGATGTGAATCCCTGCGCGCTCAGGTTCACCCGGTTAACTCTATTGGTTCGCTGGCAATGAGCTGTGGGTTATCGCGTCCACAATGGTCATGAGTTCGTGAAATCCGGGTAAATTGACCCAAAAGTACACACGCACGAGTCGACGAGAAGATGGGTTCGTATCGGTGGTTTTGGGCATTTCAGGCAAGCGCGGCAGCAAGAACGAGGAGCGGAAGAACATCCTCATCACCGGCGCGAGCGCGGGCCTCGGCGAGGGAATGGCCCGCCAGTGGGCCGCACATGGGCACAATCTCGCACTCGCTGCGCGCCGGCTCGACAATCTTCAGGCGCTGCGAGAAGAACTTCTGGCGTCGAACCCGTCGATCACCGTGGAAATCGCCGCGCTCGACGTCTCTGATCCCGAAGCCGTGCGTCGTGTGTTCACGGAACTGGACGACGCACTCGGCGGAATCGACCGCTATGTTCTCAACGCCGGTCTGGGCAAGGGTGCTTCGGTCGGGGCGGGCAAGGCCTGGGCGAATGCCGAGACTGCCAAGGTCAACGTCCTCGGTACTCTTCACCAGGCCGAGGTCGCCATCGAGCTCATGCGCGCCCGCGGCGGCGCCGGGCACCTCGTGTTCATCTCCTCGATCGCGTCGCGGCGCGGAATGCTCGGCGCCGAGACGACCTACGGCGCAACCAAGGCATTTGTGACGTCGCTGGCGCAGGGAATTCATGCCGAACAACGCCGCCGCGGTTCGCAGATCAAGGTGTCGACAATTCTGCCCGGTTATATCGCGACGGAAATGACGAGCCAGAACAAGAGTCCGCTCAAGGCGGACCTCGATAAGGGAGTGCGGGCGTTGGTCGCGGCGATTGACCGCGAACCCGCGCAGGCCGCCGTGCCTCCGCTGCCGTGGTCCGTGGTCGACCCCGCACTTCGGTTCCTGCCCGAGCCAGTATCACGGAAGTTCCTCTAGCCTGCGGACAGTCTGGCGCGACATTCAAGGCGCGCGAGTGGCCGACGGGATGCGGTCTACGACCGGCCGCGGGCGGAGCGGTAGGCGGCGAGCAGTGCGTCCGTGGAACCGTCGAAGGCGGCGGCGCCCTTGGTAGGGGCTGCGTCCGACGTCAGATATGGGAGTAGTTGCCCTGCCTGCTTCTTGCCCAGCTCCACGCCCCATTGGTCGAACGCGTTGATGCCCCAGATGGCGGCCTGTACGAACACGATGTGCTCGTAGAGGGCGATGAGCTGGCCGAGCACGCCCGGGGTGAGGCGCGGCGCGAGCACGGTTGTCGAGGGGCGGTTGCCGGGCATCACCTTGTGCGGGGCAAGGTCTGCGGGTACGTCCTCGGCGAGGATCTCGTCCTCGGTCTTGCCGAACGCGAGTACGCGCGACTGTGCGAAGAAGTTACTCATGAGCAGGTCGTGCATCGAGCCGGAACCGTCCGAGGTCTGCACGTCCTCGGCCGGATTCGCGAAACCGATGAAGTCGACCGGCACGAGCTGGGTGCCCTGGTGGAGAAGCTGGAAGAACGCGTGTTGGCCGTTGGTGCCGGGCTCGCCCCACCACACCTGGCCGGTGGGGTAGGCGACGTCCGCGCCGTCGAGCCGCACCGACTTGCCGAGCGACTCCATGGTGAGCTGTTGCAGGTAGGCGGGGAAGCGCGACAGGTCCTCGGAATAGGGGATCACCGCCGTGGACTGGGCGCCGAGGAAGTCCGAATACCAGACGCCGAGTAGACCCATGATGATGGGAAGATTCTCCCGCGTCGGCGCCGTGGCGAAGTGCGTGTCCATCGCGTGGAAACCGGCGAGGAACTCGTCGAACGCCTCGGGGCCCGCGGTGAGCATGCACGTCAGCCCTATTGCCGAATCCACCGAATAGCGGCCGCCGACCCAGTCCCAGAACTCGAACATGTGGTTCGTGTCGATCCCGAACTCGGCAACCTTGTCCGCCGCGGTGGACACGGCCACGAAATGCTTGGCCACGGCCGACTCGTCCCCGAGCTCGGCGACGAAGTGCCTGCGCATCGCGTGCGCATTGGTGAGGGTTTCCTGCGTGGTGAAGGTCTTTGACGCGATGACGACGAGCGTGCTCGCCGGATCGATCTCCGCGAGCACTGCGGTGAGGTCCGCCGGGTCGACGTTCGACACGTACCGGGCGCGAATGCCCGCAGTCTGGTAAGCGCGAAGCGCCTTGTCGACCATCACGGGGCCGAGATCCGAGCCGCCGATGCCGATGCCGACAACCGTGTCGATATCCCGGCCCGTGTGCCCCTTCCATTCGCCGGAACGCACCCGCTCGGCGAAGGTGCGCATCTGCGCAAGCACCGCGTGCACGTCGGCCGCGACGTCTTGCCCATCGACGGACAGCTCCTCGCCTCGGGGCAGGCGCAACGCGGTGTGGAGGACCGCGCGGTCCTCGGTGGTGTTGATGTGTCTGCCTGCGAACATCTCATCGCGTTTGCCCGCGACATCGGCGCGCTTCGCGAGCGCGAACAGCTTCGTAGCGATCGATTCGGTGATGAGATTCTTGGAGAAATCCACGTGCAGATCGCAGGCGTGGATGGTGAACTTACCGGCCCGCCCGCCGTCGGCGGCGAACAGTTCGCGCAGCGATGTGTCGGCGAGCTCGGCGACGGCATCGCCCACCGCGTCCCACTCCGGTGTCGTCGAGATATCGGTGGCTGCAGCCGCGGGTGGCTGAGCGTTCATCGCTGTTCTCCTAGCAAAGGATTCGAGGTCGCACAGGCTCGAACGGAAGGCCTCCGCGCCCTCGGCTCGCGCCCTCAACAACCCACAATAATGACGGCGGACGTACTTCGCCGGGCACGCGGGCGCAGACCGCGCCCACCTGCAACTTAACCGAGACGGCCGCGGCCGAGACGCAGCAGCAGCGAGGCGAGCATGCGTCCTTCCTCGCCGAGCTCTGAGAAGCGTTCGTAGACCTTGAGTTCCCGCGTATGCACCAACCGGGTACCGCCGGAGGCCATGCGTGTCTTACCGATGAGTCGCGACACTTCCGCGCGGCGCTTGACCGACGCGAGGATCTGGGCGTCGAGGCTGTCGATCTCCTGGCGCAGCTGCTGGATCTCGGCCTCGGACAGAGGATCGTCGGTACCCGCGGGGTCGACAGAGGCGTCGCCGTTCGGCGTGTTCTCGGAGGCGGCATCACTCATGGACTACAGCCTAATGTGCGAAAGGCTGACGCCGGAGCGAGTACCCGGAATGTCGCACCCGGGCGGTAACCTACATGCATCATGTCTCCACGCACAGACCCGAATTCCGCAGCTCATTCGTCCGCCACCGTGGCCACGTCCGCCCGGACCCAAGGCGGCAATGGGGGATCGGGCTACGTGGAGCGCCTTGTCGAGGGGCTCAACCCGCAGCAACGTAAGGCCGTGGAGCACCGTGGCGGGCCGCTGCTCATCGTCGCGGGGGCCGGCTCTGGCAAGACCAGCGTGCTCACTCGCCGCATCGCCTACCTGCTCGCCGCGGGCGGGGCGCACCCGGGGCAGATCCTGGCCATCACCTTCACCAACAAGGCGGCTGCGGAAATGCGCGAGCGTGTCGCCGATCTCGTCGGTCCGGAAGCCTCGCGGATGTGGGTCGCCACGTTCCACTCGATCTGTGTGCGCATCCTGCGCGCGCAATACGAGCTTGTCCCGGGTCGCAATTCGAACTTCTCGATCTACGACGGGGACGACGCGCGCCGGCTGCTCGGCATCATCGCCAAGGAGCAGGGCCTCGACGTCAAGAAGTACACCCCGCGGTACCTCGCCAACTCCATCTCGAATCACAAGAACGAGCTCGTCTCGCCGGAGCGGGCAATGGATATCGCGATGGAAGACGGCGACCGAAACGCGCAGACGATCGCAGCCGTCTATATCGAGTACGCCGCGCGCCTGCGCTCGGCGAATGCCTTCGACTTCGACGACCTCATCGGCGAAACGGTCGACCTACTCCGCAACAATCCTCCGGTCGCCGAATACTATCGGCGCCGCTTCCGCCATGTCATGGTCGACGAGTATCAGGACACCAACCACGCCCAGTACGTGCTCGTCCGCACCATCGTCGGCGGCGGGGCGAGCGAACAGGGCAAGGAGGAGCCGGAGTTCTCGGTTCCGCCGTCCGAACTGTGCGTCGTGGGCGATGCGGACCAGTCGATCTACGCGTTCCGCGGCGCGACAATCCGCAATATCGAGGACTTCGAGCAGGACTTCCCCAATGCGGAGACGATTCTTCTCGAGCAGAACTACCGCTCGACGCAGACGATCCTCTCGGCGGCAAACGCCGTCATCTCCCGCAACGAGGGGCGCCGTCCGAAAAATCTGTGGACCGCGTCGGACGAGGGCTCGGCGATCACCGCGTACGTCGCCGACAACGAACACGACGAAGCTCGTTTCGTCGCGGGCGAGGTCGATCGCCTCGTCGATTCAGGAGACCTGAACTACTCAGACATCGCGGTCTTCTACCGCACGAACAACTCCTCGCGCGTGCTCGAGGACATCTTTATCCGCCTGGGTATCCCGTACAAAGTCGTCGGCGGACTCCGCTTCTACGAGCGCAAAGAGGTGCGGGACGCCGTCGCATACCTCCGCATTCTGCTCAACCCGGAAGACACCGTCTCGCTCAGGCGCATCATCAACACCCCGAGGCGCGGCATCGGGGACAAGGCCGAGCAGGCCGTGGTCGCCCACGCGGACGTGCGGCAGATCGGCTTCGGTTCGGCGCTTCGCGATGCGGCTGAAGGCAAGGTCTCCGGCCTCGGGCCGCGCGCGGTCAAGTCCATTGCGGCGTTCGTGGAGATGACTGATGGACTCCGCGGACGCCTTGAGGGGGATGGGCATGCGGCTGGGGAAGGCTCGCTTCCCGATATCGGCGATCTCCTCGATGCCGTGCTCGACGCCTCCGGCTACCGCGATGCCCTGCAGGGATCGAACGATCCGCAGGACGGGACGCGTCTCGATAACCTCGAAGAACTCGTGGGAGTGGCGCGTGAATTCTCCTCGGAGGCCGCTCTGCGACGCTCTGCGGACGAGGTTCCCGGCGAATCGGGTGGAGAGGACGCGCTCGATGCAGAGCTGGACGAGGGGCTTGCGGTTCCAGGGTCGCTGGAGGCGTTCCTCGAGCGCGTGTCGCTCGTCGCCGATGCCGACGAGATTCCGGAGGATGATGCGGGCGAGGTCACGTTGATGACCCTGCACACCGCCAAGGGGCTGGAATTTCCGGCGGTCTTCCTCGTCGGTTGGGAGGACGGGCTCTTTCCGCACATGCGTGCGCTCGGGGATCCCGCGGAACTGGCGGAGGAACGCCGGCTGGCTTACGTGGGCATTACCAGGGCACGCCAGCGTCTATACATTTCCAGGGCGATGTTGCGCTCGACATACGGTCAGCCGATGACCAACCCACCGTCACGATTCTTCGGCGAGATCCCCGACAGCGTCGTGGAATGGGAGCGTGAGGAACCGCAGCGTTCGTCCTTTATCGACAGCGACTATTCCGCGCCCAGGCGATTCGGCCAGGACTCTGGCGGTTTCGGCGGAATCGGTGCGGCCGGGGCGGGCGGCAGTCGTTTCGGTGGAGGAAGCTCCCGCGGCATTCCGAAGGCCGCGCCGAAGAAGCCGGCGCTGGAGCTCGAGCTCGGGGACCGCGTCAATCACGACAAGTACGGACTCGGCAAGGTCGTGGCTGTGGAAGGATCGGGGACGACCGCCCGAGCACGGATAGACTTCGGTGACTACGGAACGGTGCAACTCATGCTGATCGGCGGCGTGCCGATGACCAAGCTGTAGCGCTCGACGTGGTCCGCATGCGGCGGGAACATCCGCCGCGCTACCGCGTGAGGGAAACTACTTCGAGCCGATGGCACTCAGGGACGGGGTGCTCGTCGCCGACGCGCCCTTCTTGGGTGCAGTGGCGCGCGGCTTGCCCGCGATCACGCCGACCGGACCGATGGTCGCGTCCCGCCCGGAGGCACGGGTCTGCCCCGAAGCGAGCGCGATGAGCTCCTGCGTGTTCTCACCCGCATCGCCGACGACGGTTGAGCGGAGGCTTTCCTCCAGACCGGGGGCGCCGGTCTCGTTGGCAGGATCGGGAACAAGCGAACCCGCGACAGAGGCGGCAATACTGGCCGGGTCCGTGGATCCCGGGAGCGCAATGTTCTCGGCGGCCTCGCCGATCGAACCGACCGAACTGAGGTCGACCCCGTTCTGGATCAGCCAGGGGAGCGGATCAACGCGCTGCTTTCCTTCGTTCTCCCACACCTCGAAATGCAGATGGGTGCCGGTTGAGAATCCGCGGTTTCCCATTCCGGCGATGTGATCGCCGGCCGAGACGCGTTGACCCTTTTCGGTGTCGATTGATTCAAGGTGACCGTAAACGGTCATCACTCCGTCGTCACCCATAATGCGCACCCACTGCCCGAAACCCTGGGCAGGGCCAGCATCGATGACGACGCCGTTGGTTGCGGCGACGATCGGGGTGTTCGTCTCGTTGGCGATATCTATCCCGCCGTGCATCTCGCCCCAGCGCTGCCCGTACCCGGAAGTGAACGTGCCCACGGCAGGTGCGACGATCTTCGGACGGCGGTCGAGTTCCTCTAAGACCTCGCGCTCGACGTTTTTCGTCTGTCCTTCGTATAAGGACGTGATGACGGAATCGTCCTGGGCCGGATCCCACTGGACCTCATCGGCGACCGGAGCGGCCTCGGCCTCCGCGGTACCGCCGGCGCGCGTCTCACCGCTGGCCAGGAACAGCACGTCAGCCTCGGATTGCGAAGCTCCGCCGACGTTGGCGCCGTTATATGCTGCGAACGACGCGCCTGCAGCGACCGCCACTACGGCCGCCCGTGACTTCATCGAACCCGATGGGCCGGGGACGCGGTGAGAAGCTGCCTTGCGGGGAGACCGTTCGGGGTCGCCAGAGTCGATGCGCATGCGCTCTGCGAGCTCACTTACATCTGTTTTCTGGCGTCCCATTACGCACCCGAGGCCTTCCCGTGATCGTTTCGTGATCACTAACAACGTCTTAACGTAGCCGCACTCGCGGCCCGGTTCAAGCTGATTCGGGACCAACGCCCACGCGCGCCCGCTTGTCTAAAAGACTTCTGCAACACGAATAACAGCGGCCACTCGTTTACCTGCTGTTTGTTTCGATAAGGGTCGGCATATGGCGATGGTCACATTCGGTTGTTGGCGATGCTTGCTTCGCGCAACCCCTCACGCCGCCGGTTCTCGCAACCGTGCACAGCTTTCCACTGTGGAGCCTGTCCGACGCGGTCGAGTAACCCCTGGTCGGTCAGCTATCGGGCGCGAGCAACGGCGGTGCCTCAGGGGGATGACAGGTCACTCGATGCGCGCATTCAGCAATGGGGTTAAAGTTGAGGCTGGACTCGGTTCCCGACCCGGTGCCGAGAAAATCAACATGTCAAGATGGTGAGCTGATGGATCTCTTCGAATACCAGGCAAAGGCTCTCTTCGCGAAGCACGACGTACCCACCACCCCCGGGCGCGTCGCGGATACTGCAGAAGAGGCAGAGCAGATCGCGCAGGAAATTGGCAAGAGCGTTGTAGTCAAGGCTCAGGTCAAGGTCGGCGGTCGAGGCAAGGCCGGCGGCGTCAAGCTGGCGGACAACCCTGCCGACGCAAAGGCCCACGCCGAGGACATCCTCGGTCTCGATATCAAGGGCCACGTCGTGAAGAAGCTCCTGGTTGCCGAGGCGTCGGATATCAAGGAGGAGTACTACATCTCCTTCCTGCTCGATCGTGCGAACCGTAACTACCTGGCGATGTGCTCGGTCGAGGGTGGCATGGAGATCGAGGAGGTTGCGAAGAACTCCCCGGATCGTCTCGCTCGGATCAACATCGACCCGACCGAGGGTGTGGACGAAGCCAAGGCGCGCGAGATCGCCGCAGCCGGCCATCTCCCGGAAGAGGTCCTGGACTCTGCGGCCAAGACGATCGCGAAGCTCTACGAGGTCTTCGTCAAGGAAGACACCACCCTCGTCGAGGTCAACCCGCTCGTGCGCACCCCGGACGACCAGATCCTCGCGCTCGACGGCAAGGTCACGCTGGACGAGAACGCCGAGTTCCGTCAGGAGTCGATCGCCGAGTTCGCCGATGCGGGCTCGACCGATCCGCTCGAGCTCAAGGCCAAGGAGAACGACCTCAACTACGTCAAGCTCGACGGCGAGGTGGGCATCATCGGTAACGGTGCCGGCCTCGTGATGTCGACTCTCGACGTCGTCGCCTACGCAGGTGAGAAGCACAAGGGCGTCAAGCCGGCGAACTTCCTCGACATCGGTGGCGGCGCCTCTGCAGAGGTCATGGCTGCGGGCCTCGACGTCATTCTCGGTGACGACCAGGTCAAGAGCGTCTTCGTCAACGTCTTCGGTGGCATCACCGCGTGCGATGCCGTGGCGAACGGCATCGTCAAGGCGCTGGAGATCCTCGGCGACGAGGCCACCAAGCCGCTCGTCGTCCGACTCGACGGAAACAACGTCGAAGAGGGTCGCCGCATCCTCGAAGAAGCCAACCACCCGATCGTGACCCAGTCCGCCACCATGGACGAGGGCGCCGACAAGGCCGCCGAGCTGGCCGCCAAGTAAGGACGAGAGACTTCACATGTCGATTTTTGTAAACAAGGACTCCAAGGTCATCGTTCAGGGCATCACCGGTGGCGAGGGAACCAAGCACACCGCGCGCATGCTCGCCGCCGGTACG
Source organism: Dietzia timorensis (assembly GCF_001659785.1). Classification (NCBI taxonomy): domain Bacteria; kingdom Bacillati; phylum Actinomycetota; class Actinomycetes; order Mycobacteriales; family Dietziaceae; genus Dietzia; species Dietzia timorensis. The sequence goes on along the minus strand of NZ_CP015961.1, from coordinate 2,492,590 downwards.
AACGTCGTCGGCGGTGTCAACGCCCGCAAGGCCGGCACCACCGTCGAGCACAAGGACGCCGACGGGAATGACGTCGCGCTTCCCGTTTTCGAGTCGGTCAAGCAGGCGATGGACGAGACCGGTGCGGACGTCACCATCCTGTTCGTCCCGCCGAAGTTCGCCAAGGACGCAATGATCGAGGCCGTCGACGCCGAGATCGGACTCGCCGTCGTCATCACCGAGGGCATCCCGGTGCAGGACGCTGCCTACGCGTGGAACTACAACGTGTCCAAGGGCGAGAAGACCCGCATCATCGGCCCGAACTGCCCGGGCATCATCACTCCGGGTGAGAGCCTCGTCGGCATTACACCGGCGAACATCACCGGTAAGGGCCCGATCGGCCTCGTGTCCAAGTCCGGAACGCTCACGTACCAGATGATGTACGAGCTGCGTGACTTCGGCTTCTCGACCGCCATCGGTATCGGCGGCGACCCGGTCATCGGCACCACCCACATCGACGCGATCAAGGCGTTCGAAGAGGATCCGGAGACCAAGGCCATCGTTATGATCGGCGAGATCGGCGGCGACGCCGAGGAGCGCGCGGCCGACTACATCAAGGCGAACGTGTCGAAGCCTGTCTTCGGCTACGTCGCCGGGTTCACCGCTCCTGAGGGCAAGACGATGGGCCACGCCGGTGCCATCGTCTCGGGCTCCTCGGGCACTGCGGCAGCCAAGAAGGAAGCGCTCGAAGCGGCAGGCGTGAAGGTCGGCAAGACGCCGTCCGAGACCGCAGACCTCGCGCGCGAGGTTCTCGCCAACCTCTAAGTAGGCGGTCGTCGATGACGGGGCAGTCCGATGCGGGCTGCCCCGTTCTCATTTGCGATTAATGGTTTCGCGAGCGCTTTCCAGCTATTACGGTGGGCAAAGACTAAAGAGAAGGAGTCCCATGACTGACAATTTCGGACAGCGTCCGGCAGGTGAGCCCTCGGACGGCTATTCGCGGGATGCATTCGGAAGCGATGCATTCCCCGCCGCGACGAACGATTACGGCGATGGGTTCCGCGGCGCGCATGCTGCGGACGAAGGCCACACCTCCGGTTCGTACACGGGGGGAGCGCACTCGGATTCCTATCCGGCCGGCTACGGCTCCAACCCCGGGTATGGCCAGGGCGTCGCCGGGGACTCCTCGACGCTCGGCTCCAGCTCGGCCCCCACCTCGCAGTGGAATGCCGACTCTCAGCCGCAAGGCGGTGCCCACTCGGCTCCCGGCGGTTACCCGAGTAACGAGCCCAGCGTAAGCACGTCTTCCACGCAGTACAGCGCGCCGCAGGGCTACACGCCTGCCGCGGACTCGACCACCCAGTACAGCTCGCCGCAGGGATACACGCCTGCCGCGGACTCGACGACGCAGTTCAGCTCGCCGCAGGGCTACACGCCTGCCGCGGACTCGACCACCCAGTACAGCTCGCCGCAGGGCTACGCTGCCGCATCCGGGGCGGGTGCTTCCGCAGAAAGTTCGTCGAACGATTCGGCAGCGCTGGGTGCAGCAGCCTACGCGAGCCAGACAGCCGGTGCCGGCCAGGCTGCGGGCAGCTACGGCCAGCAACAGTCTTCGCCTAGTCAGGCGGCAACGTATGGCCCGCCTGCCGAGGCAAAGGCCCCGCTGACGATCGTTCAGTGGCTCGCGATCGGTGCGACGGCACTCGGCGCCCTCACTTTCCTCATGGGATTCCTCGAATTCCAGTCGTTCTCCGCACTCGGTGATGAGACTTCGATCAGCGGGTTCGCCGTATACCCCTGGGTGCACGGTGGCTTCCTCATCGTGGCGATCCTTGCGGGGCTGTCCATCAAGTTCAGTGAGCAGCGGATTCCTGCGTTTGCTATCGCAGCGGGTACATGGCTCGCGTTCTTCGTGTCCCAGCTCGTCGGGGCCGGCAACATCACCCCCGAGTCCGGACTCGGGTTCAGCTCGTCTACGTGGGGCTTTGGCGTCATTCTCACCCTGATTCTCGGCTTCCTCGCCGTCATCGTGCTGGCCGCTTCTGTGTTCGCGACCGACGAGATGATCGACGACTTCAAGAAGAAGTCTGCGGAGCGGAAGGCGCAGAAGGCAGAGCAGCAGCGCATCCAGCAGGCCCAGCAGGCCCAGCAAGCGCAGCAACAGCAGCAGTTCGGCGGACCGAGCCAGCAATTTGGTGGCCCGGGTCAGCAAGGCGGATACCAGGGGCAAGGCGGTTACCAGGCGCCGGGCCAGCAGGCAGGTGGTTATGGCCAAAGTGGCTACGGGCAGGCTCCCGGAGGCTACGGGCAGAGCGCCTACGGACAGCAGCCGGGTGGCTACGGCCAGCAGCCCGGCGGATACGACCAGGGCGGCTACGGCCAGCAGCCCGGAGGCTACCCCGGCCAGTAGATCTCAGGCTGGATAACGAACGGCACGCCGGTTCCCGGAACCGGCGTGCCGTTCACCATTTCCGCCCGGTCCGGTCCTTACGGTGGACGGGTGGAGCGCCAACGATCTATGAGTTCGAGAGACCGAGGGGCATCGCCGAAAATCGGCGTGCCCAAATTGTTGACGTCGGCGGTCGTTCCCGTCGGGGTCACCCTCGCTCTTCTCGTGGCCTTGACGCTTATAGCGCTGCTCGCGATGCGTCGCGAGTTCGCGTCGATGCCGCACTTCGTGTCGACGATGTGGCTCGCCGTGAATCAGGCGCCGCTTTCCGCGGACGGCGTGACGCTCAGCGTGCTTCCGCTTGTCCCGACGCTGCTCTACGGCTTTGCGGTCGCTTGGCAGGCGAGGGTCACCGCAATGCCCTATGCGCTTGAGGCCGAGGAGTCGGTGTCGAGCGCGATGCCCGGGGTGCCGACTGACCAGATGGAGGCGGCGCACAGAGCGGCGGCGTTGACCACCGTCGTCATGGTGCTCATCCCGGTGATCGTGACCGGGCTCGCGGCGACCGTGCTCGACACCGCCAGTACCGATTTCCCCGCACGCGTCGACGGAGTCGGCATAGCGTTGCTGTGGACCGTCGTCGTCAATCTGGTGTCGGTGACGGCGGGGCTCTGGTGGGCGCACGTGCGGTGGGTGCGCAAGCAAGTGCCGAATTATGTGGTCGCCGGCCTCCACATGGGCGGGGCGTTCGTCGCCGCCACGTGGGTGATCTCCGGGATCGTCGGCATCATTTTCTTCCTTATCAACTGGTCCGATCTGGGGATGCTGTTCGGCACCGCAGAGGGCGATGCCTGGGGCCTGGTGGCGTTGTTCCTGCTGTCGGTCGGCTACGCCCCGAACGTCTTCGCGCTCGGCTCCGCCGCGGTCGTCGGCGGGCAGGCCAACATCGGCGACGCCTCGGCGAGCGTGTTCACCGTGGCACCCGGCGACCTTCCGGCGCTGCCGATTCTCGCGGCCTGGCCCGCGTCGCAGCCGTCGTGGTGGTGGCAGCTCGCTCTCGTTGCGGCCGCGCTGGCAGCGGTGCTCATCGCGCGCTACAGCGCCCGATGGTTCGCCGCGACACGTGATGGCGTGTTCGCATGCCTCGTCGCCGCGGCCACCGCCGTCGTGGTGTCGGTGCTCGCGCGCTTCCTCGTCGGAGGGAATGTCGGCCTTCTCGGTAGCGCCGGCTACCCTCTCGGTCTGACTTGCCTGCTCATCGTCGCATGGATGGGTGTGCTCGGCTCAGCGACCATGGCACTGTCGCTCGTCGGAGTTGAACGAAAGCGCACCGCCGCGGCGGACAGGATCCGCCAGCGCCGCGAGCGCGTCGCCGCGAAGAACGCAGCCCACGGTGGCCAGGGCGCAGCCGCCGGAGCGGCCGGCGCGGGTGCCGCCGCCGGAGCAGCCGCCGCTGGCGCCGCGTCCGGAACCGAAGACACGACCCCCACGCATGACGGCGGAGGTGCCGACTCGCAGGGCCCCGCGTCCGCGACGGCGCAGGACCAGGCCGCGAGCGAAGCGTCCGCCGCCGATACTTCGGTAGGGGCTGCGGAGGACGCCGTACCTGCCGCCGGTGGGGCCGACGATGCCGCGTCCGTCGAGGACCGCTCGGTGCCCGAAACCACCGCCGAGGCCTCCACGTCCGAGCCGAGCGAGGGCCAGGGCGACCAATCGCCCGCCGTCGTGGAGAAGAAGGTGTTTGGCACCGAAGACTCCGAACGAGACATCACCGACGAGTTTCCGGTGATCACCGAGCAGATGCTCGCCGAGGCCGAAGCCGCCGACGGATGGACCGAGGACGCGGACGAGGCGGAGCCGGTAGGGAACCAGGGAACCGGAGTTGACGCGGGGTTCGGGGCGGAGGCCGAGGCCGGTGAGGGAAGCGACAGCGAGCCCGGCGAGGGCGAGAGACTAGACTAGGCGGCATCGCAACCCGCCATCGACAGCTTCCGCTTCGAAGAGGAGACCGCACCGCCTGTGAGTTCCACCGAAGACAACGCGCACGCGCGCCACGCGCCCGCGCCCGCGCCTCAGGAGGCGGCCCAGCAGCTGCGCATCGTCGTTCTCGCGTCCGGTGGCGGCACGCTGCTCCAGGCAATTCTCGACGCGGCGAACTCCGGATTGGCGCCGGTCGATGTCGTCGCCGTGTTCACCGATCGCGAGTGTGAGGCGGTATCGCGGGCGCAGGCGTTCGGCGTCAGGACGCAGGTGGTGCCTGTGGGCGAATATCAAGACCGCGCCGCGTGGGATGTCGCGCTGAGCGAGGCCGTTGCCGGGGCGTCGCCGGACCTGGTGGTGTCGGCGGGGTTCATGAAGATCCTCGGGCCGCGGTTCATCGACGCGTTCGCCGGTCGAACGATCAACACCCACCCGGCGCTTCTGCCGGCGTTCCCCGGCGCGCACGGCGTGCGGGACGCGCTCGCGTATGGCGTGAAGATCACCGGCTGCACCGTGCACCTCGTCGACGCGGGCGTGGACACCGGGCCGATCCTCGCGCAACGCGCCCTTGGCATCAACGCCGGCGAAACCGAAGATCAGCTGCACGAGCGGATCAAGGTGCTCGAGCGTGAGCTCATCGTTTCGACGCTCGTCGGGATCGCGGTGGGCGAAGTCGATCTCGCCGGCGCGGCAACGCGTCGGCCCGGCTAGCCGCCACGTCCGGCGTCATTCCAAGGTTTCTTGTTTCCAGCTACGTCCCGGTCCACAACGCGAAAGGCGACTCAATGTCCGCGAACTCCTCGTCCGTCCCCGAACTCACCGGCGACCCCCGCGACGCCGAGACGAAGCGCCCGATCCGTCGCGCTCTCGTCAGCGTGTACGACAAGACCGGGCTCGTCGAACTCGCCAAGGCGCTCGGCGAGGCCGGCGTGGAGATCGTCTCGACCGGGTCTACGGCGAAGCAGATCGCCGAGGCCGGGGTGGACGTGACGCCGGTCGAGCAGCTCACCGATTTCCCTGAATGCCTCGAAGGGCGTGTAAAGACGCTGCACCCGCGCGTCCACGCCGGCATCCTCGCCGATACCCGCAAGCCTGAGCACCTCGAGCAGATCGCCGAGCTTGGCGTCGCGCCGTTCGACCTGGTGATCGTGAACCTGTACCCGTTTACCGAAACCGTGGCCTCGGGCGCGAACTACGACGAATGCGTCGAGCAGATCGATATCGGCGGGCCGTCGATGGTGCGCGCGGCGGCGAAGAACCACCCGTCGGTGGGCGTCGTCGTGTCGCCGGAGTCGTACGGCGCGGTCGCCGAGGCGGTGGCCGGTGGCGGGTTCACGCTGTCTCAGCGGCGCGCGCTCGCGGCCGAGGCGTTTCGTCATACCGCAGCGTACGACGTCGCAGTGGGGACGTGGATCACCGAGAAGACCAGCGGCGACAGCGTAAGCGGTGAGGCCGTGGAGCAGTCGGAGTTCCCGGTGTGGACAGGACAGTCGCTGCAGCGCAAGGCGACGCTGCGGTATGGGGAGAACCCGCACCAGTCCGCCGCACTGTACACCGACGCGGCGGCAGCGCCGGGGATCGCGCAGGCGACGCAGCTGCACGGCAAGGAAATGAGCTTCAACAACTACCAGGACGGCGACGCCGCGTGGCGAGCCGCGTTCGATCACGCCGAGCCGTGCGTGGCGATCATCAAGCACGCGAACCCGTGCGGGATCGCGGTCGCGGGCGATGTGGCCGCGGCGCACCGCGCGGCGCACGCCTGCGATCCGCTGTCCGCGTTCGGCGGCGTGATCGCGGTGAACCGCGAGGTAACGGTCGAGATGGCCAAGCAGGTCGCAGAGATCTTCACCGAGGTGATCATCGCACCGTCGTACGAGGACGGGGCCGTGGAGATCCTGCAGGGAAAGAAGAACATCCGGATCCTCACCGCGCCCGTGCCCGAGGAGCGGATCGAGCGCAAGCAGATCACCGGCGGCGCGCTACTGCAGTCCCGCGACGTACTCGACGCCCCGGGCGATGTCGCCTCGGGCTGGACCAAGGCGTGCGGCGAGGACGTGTCCGACGAGGTTCTGCGCGACCTCGTGTTCGCGTGGCGGGCCGGACGTGCGGTGAAGTCGAACGCGATCCTGCTCGCCTCGGGCGGCGCCACGGTCGGCGTGGGGATGGGTCAGGTCAACCGCGTCGACTCCGCGCACCTCGCGGTGCAGCGGGCCGGGACCGAGCGTGCGGCCGGCGCCGTGGCGTCCTCGGATGCGTTCTTCCCGTTCGCCGATGGGCTCCAGGTTCTTATTGACGCAGGGGTGAAGGCGGTTGTCCAGCCGGGCGGATCCGTGCGTGACGGCGAGGTGATCGAAGCCGCAGAGAAGGCGGGGATCACGATGTACCTCACCGGGGCGCGCCACTTCTTCCACTGAGGCGCCAGCGAGTTCGGATCTCTCTATGTTCCAGCCCAGCCAGGACCAACGTTTTCCCGCCGGCGGCGGGCTCCAGCAGCCGGCGCGGGTAGCCGCGACCGTGCAGGCGCCGACGTGGGGTCCTGCTTCTGCGCGCTGGTCCTCACCGCTCGGCGGGAAGTTCGGCGTGCTTGCCGTCCTCAAGATCATTGCGCTCGTGGTCGGCTACTTCGCCGCGCTGATCTTCGCACTATTTGTGGTGTCCTTCGTACGGGATGGGGCGTCGACGACGGCTCTGTTCATTCTCGTGCTGCTGGGCTCGTCCGTGGTGATGGGCATCGGTATGTGGGCATTCGTCGTGTCACCGCTCGGTGGGCGTTGGGACGTGATCGGCTGGCGGCCGCCAGCGCGGTCGATGTGGAATCTCCTGTGGCAGATACCGCTGGTCATCGTGTCGGCATTGGTCGTGCAGATCGCAGTCATCGCTCCCTTTACATCTGCAGAGCCGGCGCAGGGCTCGGTCGAGGACGTGCTCGTGGGGACGTCCCTGCCGGTCGTGGCGATCGGCGTCATCCTGATATGCGGCGTGGTTCCGGTGTGGGAGGAGCTGTTCTTTCGGGGCGTCGTGTTCGGGATGATCCGCACGCGGCTCGGCCGGTGGGGAGGTGCCGCGCTCGCCGGTTGCGCATTCGCAATCGTTCATCTCGTGGCCGTTGGCTTCCCGTATCTCGCCGTTATCGGGTTCAGCCTGTGCATCATGGCCGAATGGTATCGGTCGGTCGTGCCTGGGATAATTCTCCACTCGGTTAATAACGCCTTAGTGGCCATCACCTTGTTGACCGCTGCGGCAGCAGGGTAACGTGGCGGGTGTGATCAGGAGCACAAGGAGCGCGTTACAGGCCGATAGCGAGGACGAAATACGGCTCACCCCGCGGGCGCGGGCGAAGGCGGAGCGGCGCGAGGAAATCCTCACGGCAGCTTCGAAGCTGATGTCCAAGCACGGTTTTCGAGGCGTCCGGCTCGACGATATCGGCCAGGCCGTCGGTGTGTCCGGCCCAGCGATGTACCGCCACTTCTCCTCGAAAGAGGACTTGCTCATGGAGATGCTCACCGACATTTCCGAGCGGCTGCATGCCGCCGCGGAGGCCGTAGTCGCGTCCGAATCGGATCCGGCTGCGCGCCTCGAGGGGCTGATCGCGGTGCACGTCGACTTCGTCATTACCGAGCCCGCTTTGATCTCCGTGCAATACCGCGACCTTGAGGTGCTCCCGGAATCCGCGCGCCGAAAGGTGCGTTCGCTCCAGCGCCAGTACCTCGACATCTGGACCAAGGCACTCCAGGGGCACAACCCCGCGCTCGACGACACCTCGGCGCGCATCCGCGTCTCCGGCGGCATCGGGCTGCTCAACTCGAGCCCGCGTTTTCCCCGCGCTCCGCGCGAATACCTGCGCCACTTGCTGACGGCGATGGTCCGCGCTTCGTTGACCGCCGAGGCCGAGTAGTCCGCGCTCCGCGGACACTCGGCCTCGGCTCCGTCATCTTGGGCCGCGACTTATTGCTCAGCCGGCGAAGAGTTCCGCAGTGCGCTCCGCCATCTCCGTGCGGTACTCGGCGGCGTTGTGCTCCTTGATCTCTTCGTAGCCGCGCACCATGTCTGGCAACTCCGCGGCCGCAGCAGCCCGTGCGAGCCACATGGCGTCCGGGCGTGCCGCACGCATGTGGTGGACGAGTCGGTCGACGAACACCTCGTACTCGGCGAGGATCTCGCGTTCCAGCTTGCGCGCCTCGGTGCGGCCGAATACGTCGATCTTCGTGCCGCGAAGTCGCTTCGCCTTGGCAAGACCGACGAGCGCGGGCCGGGCCCAATCGCCGAGCGCGATCTTGTTCCTCATCCCCATTGCGCGCAGGAGCGGCGGATGGAGGCGAACCGCCATCTTCGCGCCCTCGCCGAAATCCTCTGTGATCTGCGCGGCGAATTCCGGATCGATGGCGAGGCGGGCGACCTCATACTCGTCCTTGTAGGCCATCAGCTTGAACAGGTAGGTGGCGACGGCCTCTGCGAGCACTGTCGATCCCGGCGAGACAGCGTCCTCGGTGCGCCGCACTGATTCGACGCGGTCCGCATAACGCTGCGCGTAGCGCGCATCCTGGTAGGCGAGCAGCTCCGGTACGCGAACGGTGAGAATGTCTGCGAGACGGTTGCCGCTCGACTCGACGCTCGCGAGGATTGCGCGTTCCTCACCCGAAAGCACGCGGGGTGTGGGAGCCGGATGCAGGCGCTCGACTTCCGCGGTGACTGCGGCGGGGTCGGCTACCGCCTGGCGGCCGCGGCGGAAGGATTGAATGTTGCGGTCCACCGCGACGCCGTTGAGCTCGATCGCGCGCTCGATGGACTCCGCGCTGATGGGCAGCGCTCCGGACTGGTAGGCGGCGCCGACGAGCACCATGTTCGCCGCCGACGTATCCCCGAAGAGCTGCGTGGACAGCTCCATCGGGTCGAGCGCGACGACGCGGCGCGAACTTGCGCCGATCCGTCCGGAGACCTCGGAAGCAGCGGGGTAGGAGGTCCGCGTGTCGATGACCATCTTGCCGGTGGGGATCTTCGCGGTGGACAACACCGAGACGGTGCGTTCGGGCGAAGCCACTTTGAGGTTGGTCTGGTCCGCGCCCACGAGACCGTCGGCGCACAGATACAGATCGCAGCTCGCGGTCGCGACCTTCGCGGCCTGCGGCAGCGGCGTCCCGGCGATCTTCACGTCCGAGACCACGGCGCCGCCCTTCTGCGCGAGCCCGGTCATATCGAGGGTGCGCGAATGCTTGCCGTCAATCACTGCGGCCGTGGCGAGAACCGCGGACACGGTGACGACCCCGGTTCCGCCGATGCCGGTGATGCGCATGGAGAAACCAGCGCCTCCGCCGTCATACTTCTCCGGGTTAGGCGCGGGGAGGACGGCGGCGTCCAACGTGGCGGCACGCGCGGTGGGCACCTTCTTGGTCTCGCCCGGGGTGACCGTGACGAACGATGGGCAATCGCCTGACAAACAGGAGAAATCGAGATTGCAGGAGGACTGGTCGATCTGGGTCTTGCGGCCGAACTCGGTATCGACGGGGTGCACCGAGAGGCAGTTCGACTTCTTGCCGCAGTCGCCGCAGCCCTCGCAGATCCGCTCGTTGATGACCACCCGCTGGGTGGGCGTGGGGAAGGCGCCGCGCTTGCGCCCTCGGCGCTTCTCGGCCGCGCAGTGCTGGTCGTGCACGAGCACGGTGACCCCGGGGACGGCGGCGAGTTCGCGTTGCACCTCGATCATGTCCGCGCGATCGCGGACCTCGACACCTGCGGGAAGGCCGAGATGGCGAGTGCGCTTTTCATCGTCGGTGGTGACGATGATCTTCGCGACCTTCTCCGCCTGCAGCATGCGCAGCGTCTCGACCAGCGATTTGCCGCCGACCGCGTCCTGCCCGCCGGTCATCGCGACCGTGCCGTTGAACAACAACTTGTAGGTGATGTTGTCCCCGGCGGCGACGGCCGCACGGATCGCGAGTGAGCCGGAGTGGTCGAGGGTGCCATCGCCCAGGTTCTGCACGAAGTGGCGCTCGCCGACGAACGGGGCCATGCCGATCCACTGCGCTCCCTCGCCGCCCATCTGCGTGACGCCGACGACATTGCCGACCTGCTCCTCCGGCTGTAGCAGCACCATTGCGTGGCAGCCGATGCCGGCTCCGACCAGGGTGCCATCGGCCGTCTTTGTCGACGCATTGTGCGGGCAGCCACTACAGAAGTAGGGGGTGCGCTGGATGAGGGGGAGCTCGATGCGCGTGGGACGACGAGTTTCGGTGTCGAGCCAGCGCTGCGCGGCCTCGATGTGGTGAACTGCGCCGAGACGGTGGGCGAGACCGCGGGTCACCGAATCGATGTCGAGCTCGCCGAAACGGGAGAACAATGTGGAGCCATCCTCGTTGGACTTGCCGCGCACGTTCGGGTTGTGGGGGCGGTCGTAGAGGATCTCGCGGATCATGGTTTCGATGAAGTCGCGCTTTTCTTCGACGACGATGACCTCGCTGAGCCCGTCGACGAAGCGGAAGAGCATCTCGCGCTCCATCGGGTAGACCATGCCGAGCTTGAGCAGGCGGACGCCGCGGCGATGGAGTTCCTCCTCGTCGAGCCCCATGCGCAACAGCGCCGAGCGCACGTCCATATACGTCTTGCCGGCGGCGACGATCCCGATACGGTCGTCGGGTGTGTGGGTGATGAGCTTATTGATGCCGTTGATCCGCGCATACTCGAGGGCCCGCGGGATGCGGGTGGTGAGCTGATTCTGCTCGAGCTCCATGAGATTGCGTCCGAGCAACTTCCCGCTCGGAACGTGCGGGCTTTCGCCGAGAGGCTCGAGGACTGGAGTGATGCGGTCGGGGGATACGACGGCAGTCGACGATCCGTCGGCTACGTGCGCGGAGATCTTCAGCGAGGTCCACAGTCCGGAGGCTCGCGACATGAGTGCGGCGTGCACGCCGAGGTCGAGTATGTCCTGGGAATCGGCGGGGTAGAGGATCGGCATGTACATGTCGGCGAGCGCCATCTCCGAGGCGCAGGGGACAGTCGAGGATTTGGCGCCCGGGTCGTCGCCGACGAGGGCCACCGCTCCGCCGCGGGACCCGGTGCCGATGAGGTTCGCGTGCCGCAGGGCGTCGGTCGCGCGGTCGAGCCCCGGCGCCTTTCCGTACCAATAACCGACGACTCCGTCGAGCGGGCGTGCGGCGGAATTCGGGGTCGAGGCGAGCGTGCCGGCGGTGCCGGCGAGCTGCGAGCCCATCACGGTGGTTGCGCCCAATTCCTCATTGACGGCGGGGCGATGGTGCACATCGAAGGGGTCGAGGAACCTGTGGGCGCGGCGGGAGATCTCGAGATCGTATCCGGCCAGTGGTGAGCCCTCGTACCCGGAGATCATCGAACCGGTGTGGAGCCCGAGGCGGCGATCGATGATCGCCCGATCGCGAACCATGCGGACCAGCGCGGAAATGCCGGACAAGAAGATCGTCCCGGATTCGCGGGTGTAGCGGTCCTCGAGCGAGAAGTCGCCGAGGTGCTCCGCGTCGCTGTGCCGATGGGGGCCGAGTACTGAGGTCATGGGGGTCACCGAACCGTTTCGTATTCATCGTTGTCGCGCACGGCGGGAGCGCGTCGGGGGTGGTGACGCGCTCCATGCGCACTTCGCAGGTGCGGATGCGCAACTGCGTGTGATCCAAAACATACCCAATCGATGTGAACTGCGCCACAACTTCTGATTCGGTGGACAATTGTGAGGGGTATCACTACTATCGAATTACAGTTAATCGAAAGTAACCGAAGTTGGGTTCGGGGAGACCTGGACTCGACCGGAAACGGTCAGGGGACGAGGAATGGCTTCACGCACGCCCGGTGAGAACCGCACGGCGCACATCGAACTCCTCGAAGAACTGCGCGCCGCGCGCGAGGAGGTCGCCGCCGGCGGCGGGGAGAAGGCGCGTACGCGCCACATCGAGCGGGGCAAGCTGCCGGCTCGCGACCGCATCGACGGTCTGCTCGACCCGGGTAGCCCGTTCCTCGAAATCGCGCCGCTCGCCGCCTACGGGATGTACGAGGGAAAGGCACCTGCTGCGGGGGTGATAGCAGGTATCGGCCGCGTCTCCGGGCGCGAATGCCTCATCATCGCCAATGATGCGACGGTGTCCGGTGGCACCTACTATCCGGAGACCGTGAAAAAGCATCTCCGCGCGCAGGAGATCGCCGCGATGAACCACCTGCCGTGCATCTATCTCGTCGACTCCGGCGGCGCCATGTTGTTACAGCAGGATCAGGTGTTTCCCGATCGGGATCACTTCGGCCGCATATTTTTCAACCAGGCGCGGATGAGTGCCCAGGGAATTCCACAGATCTCCGCCGTCATGGGCTCGTGTACCGCGGGCGGCGCGTACGTACCCGCCATGAGCGACGAGGCGGTGATCGTGCGGAACCAGGGCACGATCTTCCTCGCCGGTCCGCCGCTGGTGAAGGCGGCCACCGGGGAGGAGGTCACCGCGGAGGAGCTCGGCGGCGGCGACCTGCACGCGAAGACTTCCGGCGTAGTCGACCACCTCGCGGCGGACGACCAGGACGCCCTCGCCAAAGTTCGCGACATCGTCGCCACGTGCCCGCCGCCGGGTGACGCCGAGTGGGATGTCGTCGACGCGGTGGCGCCGGCGAGGCCGCAGACCGATCTCTACGACCTTGTGCCCACCGATTCGCGGACGCCGTACGACGTCCGCGAGGTCATCTCTACAATTGTTGACGGCGGGGCGTACTCCGAATTCAAGCCGGAATACGGCGCCTCGCTCGTGACTGCATTCGCGCGCATCGACGGCCACCAGGTCGGGATCATCGGTAATAACGGCGTGCTGTTCTCAGAGTCGGCGCTCAAGGGCGCGCACTTCATCGAGCTGTGCGATCGGCGAAAGATCCCGCTGGTGTTCCTGCAGAACATCACGGGATTCATGGTCGGGCGCCAATACGAGGCCGGCGGAATCGCGAAGAACGGGGCGAAGATGGTTACCGCCGTCGCCTGCGCGCGCGTGCCGAAGTTCACGATCATCATCGGAGGCAGCTTCGGCGCCGGCAATTATTCGATGTGTGGGCGGGCGTATTCGCCGCGCTTTCTGTGGATGTGGCCGAACGCGAGAATCTCGGTGATGGGCGGACCGCAGGCCGCCGACACACTCGCCACGGTGCGGAAAAACCAGGTCGAGCGCTCGGGAGGCGAGTTCACCGACGCCGAATACGAGGACTATGCGAGCCCGATCCGCGAGCAGTTCGAGAGCCAATCGAGTGCCTACTATTCGACGGCGCGCATGTGGGACGACGGGATCATCGACCCCGCCGACACCCGAAAGGTTCTGTCCCTCGGCCTTGCGGCCGCCGCCAACGCGCCGCTGGAGCCCATCTCCAACGGCATCTTCCGGATGTGATGTGACCTCATGACTGTAGAGACAGACCACTTCTCTTCTCGCCCGGTTGCCGGGGCGAGCGGCTTCGACACGGTGCTCGTCGCCAACCGCGGGGAAATCGCCTGCCGAGTGATCCGGACGCTGCGCGAAATGGGCATCCGCTCGGTCGCGGTGTACTCCGACGCCGACCGCGACGCGAAGCACGTACACGCCGCTGACGTCGCCGTGCATATCGGCCCGGCGGCCGCCAGCGAGTCGTACCTCGTGATCGACAAGATCCTCGCCGCGGCCAAATCGACGGGCGCGCAGGCGATCCACCCGGGCTACGGGTTCCTCTCCGAGAACGCCGAGTTCTCCGCCGCATGCGAATCCGCGGGCGTCGAGTTCATCGGCCCGGCGGCGTCATCCATCAGGGAAATGGGCGACAAGATCTCGGCCAAGGCGGCGGTATCGAGCCGCGACGTGCCGACCGTGCCGGGGATTTCGCGACCGGGGCTCACCGATCCAGAGCTCATTGCCGGCGCCGAAGAGGTCGGATTCCCGGTGCTGATCAAGCCCTCGGCGGGCGGCGGCGGCAAGGGCATGCACCTCGTGCACGAGGGCTCGGAGCTGCCCGCAGCGCTGCAGACCGCGCGGCGCGAGGCGGCGAGCTCGTTCGGCGACGACACGCTGTTCATAGAGCGCTTCGTCGACACCCCGCGGCACATCGAGGTGCAGATCCTCGCCGATGCCCATGGCAACGTCATCCACCTCGGCGAACGCGAATGTTCGCTGCAGCGGCGCCATCAGAAGGTCATCGAGGAGGCGCCGAGCCCGCTGCTCGATGCCGCCACCCGCGAGCGCATCGGCGCCGCCGCCTGCGATGCGGCGCGCTCGGTCGGCTACCGCGGGGCGGGCACCGTCGAGTTCATCGTGTCCGCGCACGCGCCGGACGAGTTCTTCTTCATGGAGATGAATACCCGGCTGCAGGTCGAGCATCCGGTCACCGAAATGGTCACCGGCGTCGACCTTGTCGAATGCCAGGTCCGCATCGCGGCGGGCGAGGAGCTTCCCCTCTCGCAGGAGGAAGTCTCGCTACGTGGGCACGCAATCGAGGCGCGCGTCTACGCCGAGGACCCGGCGCGCGGATTCCTGCCGACCGGCGGCACGGTGCTCGCGCTCGATGAGCCCTCCGGCGACGGCATCCGCGTCGACTCGGGATTGCGGCCCGGCACCGTCGTCGGCGGCAATTATGACCCGATGCTGTCGAAGATCATCGCGTGGGCGCCGACCCGCGACGCAGCCCTGAACAGGCTGGATACCGCGCTCGCCGCCACCCGCGTCGACGGCGTGGGTAGCAATCTCGACTTCTGTCGATTCCTGCTCGCGCAGCCGCGGGTGCGCTCCGGAGAACTCGACACCAACCTGCTGGACCAACTCGTCGCCGATGACGGCAGAGGTGCCGGATACGCGCCGCCGTCGGTGCCCGCGGCGGCCTTCGCGGCCGCGTGCCAGGCGATCGAGTCCGCGCAGGAGCCGAGCCGCGCCCGCGGCCATGCCGGTTTCGATGCAGGCCGCGGCTGGCGACTCGGGGGACCGGCGGAATACATCGCCCGCTTCGAGGTCGGGGCGGCCGCGCCGGTCGTCGCGCGGCTCCGGGCGGACGACCCCGAACGACTCCTGCCCGGCGCGCTCGGCCTCAACCGCAGCGGCGAGGTGGACGCCCCCGCCGAGGAGACCTTCGAGGTCTACGTGCTCGGCGGCCCGACCGAGTTCCGCGTCACGTGCGCCAGCGTGACGACCGAATTTCGGGCGACGCTGCAGCGCGAACCCGGAGGCGATGTGCGCGCGGTGTGGGTCTCTAGCGACTCCGGTAGCTGGACTCTCCAACTCCTGCCCACCCGCGTTCCGCGCGACGCGATCGACGCGTCGAGCGACCGCGCGATCACCTCGCCCATGCCTGGATCGGTGGTCGCGGTCCACGTCTCGGACGGCGCTGAGGTTGCCGAGGGCGATGCCGTCCTGGCCGTCGAGGCGATGAAGATGGAACACACGCTGCGCGCGCCGGCCGCCGGCGTCGTGAGCCTCAAGGTGGCCGCAGGCGAGCAGGTCGGGGCGGATGCGGTGCTCGCCGTCATCGATAACGAAGACGAAACACAAAAGTAGAGGACAAGGGAATTCACCATGGCTGAGCTAGAAGGCGACTACGCCGAGCTGAAGAACACGGTCGCGGACTTCGCGGACAAGGTCGTCGCGCCACAGGCCGCGGAGAACGACCGCGAGCACCGGTTCCCCTACGACATCGTCGCGCAGATGGGGGAGATGGGGCTGTTCGGGCTTCCGATCCCCGAGGAATACGGCGGCATGGGCGGCGACTACTTCGCCCTCGCCCTCGCCCTCGAGGAGCTCGGCAGGGTCGACCAGTCCACGGCGATGACGGTCGAGGCCGGAGTCGGGCTCGGCATGATGCCGATCTTCAAATTCGGCACCGAGGAGCAGAAGCAGACGCTGCTTCCGGACCTCGCGGCCGGCAAGGCGCTCGCGGGATTCGGGCTCACCGAACCCGATGCCGGTTCGGACGCCGGCGCCACCAAAACCACCGCGAAGCTCGACGGCTCCGAGTGGGTCATCAACGGCGCCAAGCAGTTCATCACGAACTCCGGCACCGACATCACCAAATTCGTCACGGTCACGGCGGTAACCGGCGAGCGGGAGAACGGCAAGAAGGAGATCTCGACGATCATCGTGCCGTCGGGTACGGAAGGATTCGTCGCCGAGAAGGCCTACGACAAGGTCGGTTGGAACGCCTCGGACACGCACCCGCTGAGCTTCTCCGACGCCCGCGTGCCCGAGGAAAACCTGCTTGGCGAGCGCGGCCGCGGCTACGCGAACTTCCTGTCGATCCTCGACGAAGGACGAATCGCCATCGCCGCCGTATCGGTAGGCGCGGCCCAGTGCTGCGTCGACGATTCGATCGCCTACGCGCGCGACCGCAAGTCCTTCGGGCAGCCGATCTCGCAGTTCCAGGCGATCAGCTTCAAGATCGCGCGGATGCAGGCCCGCGTCCACGCGGCCCGCCTGGCCTACTACGACGCCGCGCGGCTCATGCTCGCCGGTAAGCCGTTCAAGTCCGAGGCCGCGATCGCGAAGATGATCGGCTCCGAGGCTGCGATGGACAACGCCCGCGACGCGACGCAGATCCACGGTGGCTACGGCTTCATGAACGAGACCCGCGTGGCCCGCCATTACCGCGACTCGAAGATCCTCGAGATCGGCGAGGGCACCACCGAGGTCCAGCTCATGCTCATCGCGCGGGGTCTCGGGCTGTGAGCGCGGGGGAGGCACACGGCACCGGCGGCGAGGTCGAGGTCGTTCGCGAGGTCGTTCAGCGCGGGCTGTGGTTCGAGGAATTCGAGGTCGGCGCGCTATACAAGCACCGCCCCGGTCGCACCATGACCGAGGCCGACAACGTCCTGTTCACGACCCTGACGATGAACACGCAGTCGCTCCACCTCGACGCCGCGTGGGCAGCCGAGCAGCCGGGCTTCGGCGGCGAGCGACTGATGAACTCGATGCATACGTTCTCTACACTTGTAGGGCTCTCGGTCGCGCAACTCACGCAGGGCACGATCGTCGCGAACCTCGGCTTCTCCGAGGTCTCGTTTCCGGCGCCGGTGTTCCACGGCGACACCCTCTACGGCGAGACACTGTGCGTGGGCAAGCGCGAATCGCGCTCGCGGCCCGGCGAGGGCATCGTCTCGCTCGAACACATCGGGCGCAATCAACACGGAGAAGTCGTGGCCAAGGCAGTGCGCAAGACGCTCGTGCGGTGCAAGCCTGACGTCGGAGAAGGTGATCCGTCATGACCGATCGGCACCCATGGCAGCCGCCAGGCCCCGCGCTGCTGTTCTGCCCCGCCGACCGGCCGGAGCGGTTCGCGAAGGCGCTCGACCGCGCGGACGGGGTGATCCTCGACCTCGAGGACGCGGTGGCGCCGGAGAACCGGGGCTCCGCGCGCGAGGCGCTTCGCGCGGCCGCCGCGGACCTCGACCCCGGCCGCTACATGGTGCGCCTCAACGCCGTCGACACCCCGGACTTCGCACCGGATGCCGAGGCGGCGAAGCAGATGGGCGCGTCCGCCGTCATGCTTGCCAAGACCGAATCTGCGGAGGACGTGCGCGCGGCTGCGGAAGCGAGTGGAGCGGACGTGATCGCGCTGTTGGAGACACCGCGCGGCGTCGTCAACGCCACCGAGATCGCGGCAACCACGGGATGCGTCGGAATGATGTGGGGTGCCGAGGACCTCGTCGCAGCGATGGGCGGGTCAACCTCGCGGTTCCAGGCAGAAGAGGCCGAGCTCGGGCGAACGGCGAACGACTACCGCGACGTGCCGCGCCACGCCCGTTCGGCGGTGGCTCTCGCGGCGGCCGCTTTCGGCCGGTTCGCGATCGACTCGGTGCACCTCGACATCGCGGACACGGGTGGTCTGCGCGCGGAGGCCGTGGACGCGGTCGCTCTCGGCTACGCCGCAACCGCGTGCATCCACCCGTCGCAGGTCGCCGTGATTCGCGAGGCCTACGCCCCGCCGGCCGCGGAGGTGGAGTGGGCGCAGAAGGTGCTCGCCGCCGCGGAGAAGAGCGGCGGCGTGTTCACGCTCGACGGACGCATGGTCGACGGTCCCGTGATCGCCCAGGCGCGCGCGACGATGCGGCGCGCCGCCGTCTCCTGAGCCGACCTCTCTCGCGCGGCCGGTGGTTCGCGGTCGCGGGCGCCCTCCACTTTCGGTGGATGGCCGGACGTTTCGGACCGGACTATGGTCTAGGTCACAATCGCAATTGTGCCAAGTGGGTCGCGCCGGTGCGCGGCCCGGACCTATTGGGGGAACCGATGTCCGCTCTCTCGCTATCTCACGCCCGCGGCGCCGCCGAGCCTGCGCTTCTCACCACGACGATCGGCGAGAACCTCGCCCGCACGACCGAGCGCTTCGGCGAACGTGATGCCCTGGTCGACGTGCACGCAGGGGTCCGTTTCACATACGCCGAGTTCCTCGGCGTCGTGCGGCAGGTCGCGACCGGCCTCCTCGATCTAGGTGTGACGGCAGGGGACCGCGTCGGCGTGTGGTCCCCGAACCGCTGGGAGTGGACGGTGGTGCAATACGCGACGGCGGAGATCGGCGCGATCCTGGTCAACATCAACCCCGCATACCGCACGAGCGAGCTCAGCTATGTGCTGGGGCAGTCCGGCATCTCCGTGGTCCTCGCCGCCGAGAAGTACAAGGATTCCGACTATGCCGGGATGCTCGAAAAGGTCCGCCCCGAGACGCCCGGGGTGCGCGAGATCGTACTGTTCGAATCCGAGCACTGGCAGACGATCCTCGACACGCCCGCCGACGAACAGCGGTTGTCCGATATCGCCGCGTCCCTGCGCGCGGCCGATCCGATCAACATCCAGTACACCTCGGGGACCACGGGCTTCCCCAAGGGCGCGACCCTCTCGCACACGAACATCCTCAACAACGGGTACATGGTGGGCGAGCTCGTGGGCTATTCCGAGGTCGACCGCGTATGCATTCCGGTGCCCTTCTATCACTGCTTCGGGATGGTGATGGGCAACCTCGCGTGCACCTCGCACGGTGCGGCGATGGTGATCCCGGCGCCGACCTTCGACCCGGTCGCCTCGCTGACCGCTGTCGAGAAGGAACGCTGCACCAGCCTCTACGGCGTCCCGACGATGTTTATCGCCGAGCTCGCCCTCGACAACCTCGCCGATTTCGACCTCGGCTCGCTGCGTACGGGAATCATGGCCGGCTCCCCATGCCCAGAGAACACGATGCGCCGGGTGATGAGCGAGATGGGGATGGAGGAGGTCTCCATCTGCTACGGAATGACGGAAACCTCGCCGGTCTCCACCCAGACCCGCGTCGACGATTCCGTGGACCGCCGCGTCTCCACCGTCGGTCGCGTCGGCCCGCACCTCGAGGTGAAGATCGCTGATCCTTCGACCGGCGAGACCCTTCCGATCGGCGTGCCGGGCGAGCTCTGCACCCGCGGCTATTCGGTGATGCTCGGCTACTGGGAGAATCCGGAGAAGACCTCCGAGGCACTGGTCGACGGCTGGATGCGCACCGGCGACATCGGCGTCATGGACTCCGACGGCTACGTCCAGGTCACCGGCCGCATCAAGGACATGGTCATCCGCGGCGGCGAGAACATCTACCCGCGCGAGATCGAGGAGTTCCTCTACACGCATCCTGACGTCGTGGATGCTCAAGTTATCGGCGTCCCCGATGCGAAGTACGGCGAAGAACTCATGGCCTGGATTCGGCTGTCGCCCGGCGCGGACGAACTCACCGCCGAGTCCCTGCGCGCCTTCGCCGACGGCAAGCTCGCACGCCACAAGATCCCGCGCTACGTCCACATCGTCGACGAGTTCCCGATGACGGTGACCGGCAAAGTTCGCAAGGTCGAAATGCGCGCGGAGGCCGAGAAAATGCTCGCCGGCGGGGACCCCTCCTAGCCAACGCCCCGCCTAACCGGCCGCCAACGCGCCCGCCGCCGCGTCCCTCGGGGACAAGGGCGAGACGAGGCGGCGTACGTGCCGTCGAAACGTCTACAAACCGCTCTACGCATCCTGAAATCGGGGCCGTCGGCGTACAAACCGTCGAGATGTAAAGAAACCGCCCTACGCACGCGGAAAATCGACACTCTCGACGGTTTGTAGCTAGGAGACCGAAAAATGGTGTGCAAAACCCCAAGAATTCATGCCGTATCGGTTGCCCTCAAACCGCGTCCGGTGCGCTGACGTGCGTCGACCCTCTATTCACAGGCCCAATCGAGCGTCCACAGAAGTGCGCTTAGTGTCGTCGCTCGCCGATCCGCGTCCAGGCTGTGCTCAACACTGTGTCCATGGCAAAAATATTGAAGTTGGAAGACACCAACGTCTGCCTTGTCACGCGAAGCGAATTGCTCGACAAAGGATATACCAGGGGAAAGATCGCTAATCTCTTGCGAAAGGGCGAGCTCGTCCGAATATGCAATGGTGTCTATCTCGACCCGCCGGTTGAAGTGAATTACCGCGAAAGCACACATCTCCTCGGTTGTGCGGGGTTCATGCTTAGCGCTCGACGCGACTGGGCCCTGTCCCATTGGAGTGCCGCACTCATGCACGGACTACCCGGGTGGAAACTTCCACTGGCGACGACGGCGGTCACCATGGATTCACCAACGCCGAGAAGTATGAAAGGGCCCACCAGCTATCAGCGCATGACGCGTCTGCCCGCCGATGATGTCACGATCATTGCAGGGTTCAAGGTCACCGGAATCGAACGCACACTGCTCGATGTGGGAACGACCTGTGGATTCGCGGCAGCAGTCGTCGCGATCGAGTCAGCGCTTTACAAGCAACTGGTCCGTAAGCACGTCCTCGTCGAGTACTTCGGATCGAAACGGAACCTCAACAACCTTCCCGCTGGACTCAAAGCATTAGCTTTCGCCTCCGCCTTGTCCGAGAGCGTCCTCGAATCGCGCAGTCGCTTGTTCTTCGACCACTTCGGCATCGCCCAACCCGAACAACAGGTCCTCATCCACACCAGAAGCGGGCGGAAGTATCGCGTCGACTTCCTCTGGCGCGCGCTCAAACTCATCGGCGAAGCCGACGGGAAGGCGAAAATCGTCGGGGCCGGCACCACCCGCGAACAGGAGAAACGACTCCGCGAGCACTGGCGCCGCGAAGAAGACCTCCGGGCCGAGGGTTACACGGTCGTGCGATGGACGTGGGACGACCTCGCTAACCCACACGAGCTCAGAACGCGCCTCGAATCCGCCTTCGCCCAGGCGAGACGTGTCGCTGCATAACGTCGCTGCTCCATTCTCGGCCCGTCCGAGGCGGGGGAGAACCACGCAGGCACGGTGGCCCGGGACACGCAGGCACGGAGGCCCAGCACGCGCAGGACGACGCGGCGCTAGGCCTCGGCGCGCGGGGCTGCGAACTCCAGGAGCGGATCATGGTGATTGTGGGTGTAAGGATCTTCGGCGGCGTCGGCCTCGCGGGCGCGCAGCATGTCCGCGTATTGGACCAGCGGGGGCCGAGGGTCGCCGAAGGCCTCTCGCGCCTCGGCGGCCGTCCAGACCTTCGGCGACAAAGCCGGCTCGCCGCGCAGATGCGGGGAGAGAACCGGGCCGCCGTGGGGCGAGATCGCGTGGAGGAAGCGTGCCTGTCCTTCGGGGTCACGGTTGAGGCGGGCCATGGCGACGCGGAGGACCGCCGTCACTCCCGAATCGACGAGGCGGGATTGGTGCACGCCCATCATGGGGCGCATCCAGCGCGGATACGTCGCGATGACGCCCGCGCGGATCGCCGGGGCGGACACAGCCCGCAGCCACCCTGGAAGCGCGGTGAAGATCGTCCGCATCCCGTCGAGGATGAAGTCGACGTTGTACTGCGCCGCCTCCGACGCGGCCAGGTGCGGGCGCCACGCTTCGAAGTATTCGCGCACCTCGGCGCGCGTGGCCGGGACGTCCGCAGGGTCGATCGGCTGGAACTGCGCCGCGATCGCGCACTCGCGCCAGTACCGCTCCTCCTCGTCCGCGGGCAGCGGGCCGGGGCCGAATTTCTCGTAGACGTAGAGGATGGAATGCCACGCCGTCATATGTATCCACAGCTGGGAGGATGGGCGGTTGGAGTCGTAGGTCCCGCCGGTCACGGGGTTGTGTCCGCGGGCGCGGGAGTGGATCTTCATGAGCACGTCCGAGGACTTGATCACCGTCCGCGCGTCGCCGTAGAGCACCGTCGCGAAGTACTGCACGGTGCGGTCATAACGTAGGCCGGGGCGCTGCAGAACCTGTCCACTCGCGTCGACGGAGGCGGCGAGATCGGGGTCGAGGTGCTCAATCGTCACCGCGCGGATGAATCCGAGCAGCGCCGAAGTGGGGTATGACCACACCTTTCGCGCGACCGAATCGGGCGGGAAAAAACCCTCGTCCTCGCGGACGTAGCGCTTCGTGGTACGAGCAGGCATTTGGACACTCCTTAGGCATTTGTCAAACCCTGTGGGCCGACCGTAGCACTAGAAAGTGATCCGCGCCACACCCAAGTGTGACGTCGGACGCGCTCGATTCGCTCAGCCCGCGTGCGCCCGCTACTGCATGCCCATATTCGGGAAGCGGCCCTCTGGGACGACCTGCGAGCCGTCCCACCGGAACGTCACGTCGGTCGTAAAATTCGACGCCTCCGCGTTCGAGCCGCCCGCGGCGTCGAGCGCCTCGTAGTCCTTGTAGCGCACGGTCACCGAATCGTCGGTCGTGCCGATCACCTGGTGCTGCTGAACCGTGTCCGAGCCGACGCCGAGGTAGTCACCCTTGTGGAATAGCATGAGCTGGTTCTGGAATTGGGCGTTGCCCTGCTCAGACTGCTCGACCGTGGCGTAGGAGAGCGTCGCGCACGGATCAAAGTTGCTATCGCCCTTATAGGTCCAGGACATGCCCTCGAGCGAAGGTGCGGGCACCTGGCCGATGTTGTCCGTGATCGCGGCGGCATTCGGGTCGGCTCCGCAATTCTCCTGCTCTTCGCCCGAGCCGTTTCCGTTCGCGGCGGTGCTTTCGCTCGTCGTCGCGCCGGAGCCGTGAGAGCTCGCCGGTGCAGGTGACGGCGCCGGGCTCTGCTGGTTCGCGTCGGCGGTCGCCGTCTCGGTAAGGGTGGTCATCGGGGGCGCGGCGTCGTCGGCGGCCTCGGATCCGCAGGCGGAGAGCGAGAGCGCGGCCACCGCGGCGAGGGCCGCGAGCGTGGCGTGGACGGGTGAGCGAGCGTGCATCGTGAACCTCCGGCGCATAAACGTGGGGGCGATCTGCTTACGCCCTCCCTATATGTTGCGGTCGGCAACCCGTTACAGCGCAGCGGCTCCGCAGCGGGCCGGATTCGAATTAGCGCCAATTAACTGAAGTGGTGTCGCAAAGGCCGCGCTACGGGTAATTTGATGGGTAACCCACGCCACACCGGGCGGAGTGGACCGCGGGATGAATCGCCCCGTGTCCGCCGACTAAGAAGGGGAGCGACGATGAGCGAGTCAGGCACAGGCGCAGGCACCGACAAAGGCACAGGCACAGGCGCCGACGCCCCCGACGACGCGCCGATCTGGGCGCCGAGCCCGCAGCAAGTCGAGGAGTCCGAGCGCACCGAGTTCGCGCGCGGTGCCGCCGCGGAGTACGGCTACACCGGCGCCCCGGACGACTACGCGGCACTGCACGCCTGGTCGGTGGCGGAACTCGGCAACTTCTGGTCCGCGGTCGGGCGGCACTTCGAGGTCCCGGGCTTCGGCGCGCCGGGCGACCCACTGCTGGCCGAGGGGGACGCCCTCGCCGTCGACGCCATGCCCGGCGCCAGGTGGTTCCCCGACTTCCGAGGCAATTTCGTCGAGGCCGTCCTCGCCCACGAGGTGAGAAATCCAGGTGCGTCCGCCGTCATAGCCGTGTCCGAACCTTTCGATGACGGCGCAGTGTCTCGATCCGAATTGTCGTTCTCGCAGCTGCGCGAGGAGTCCGCCGCGCTGGCCGCGCGGCTCGCCGAGGCCGGGGTGCGGCCGGGAGACCGGGTGGCGGCATACGTCCCCGATATCGCCGAGGGGATCGTCGCGTTCTACGCGACCGCGTGGATCGGCGCCGTGTGGACGGCGTGCGGGCAGGACTACGCGCCCGCCGCCGCGGCCGCGCGCATGGGGCAGCTCGAGCCGAAGGTGCTCATCGCGGCGGATGGCTATCGCAACGCCGGGAAGTGGCACGATAAGCGTGCGGACACCGCCGACCTTGCCGAGCGGTTGCCGGGCGACGTGCGGGTCATCGAGGTACGCCGCGGTGCCGAACCGGGTGCTCCGGGCGCGCTCGTGGGTGCGGAATCGTGGGACGAGGCGATCGCGCGTGGCCGCAAGCTCATGGAAGAAAACGGCGAACCGGCGGTCGAGAAGGTCCCGTTCGACCACCCGCTGTGGGTGTTGTTCTCCTCGGGCACGACGGGCACCCCGAAGGGCATTGTCCATGGGCACGGCGGGGTGCTGCTCGAACACCTCAAGGTGCTGGGTCTCCACGCGGGCCTTCGCGCGGGGGACCGGCTGCTGTGGTTCACCACGCCGAGTTGGATGATGTGGAATTATCGCACGTCCGCGCCGCTCGTCGGGGCGACGGCCGTGTGTTTCGAGGGGCACCCCACACGCCCGCCGGAGGCGCTGTGGGAGGCCGTAGCCCGGGAGGAGGTAACGATCTTCGGTACCTCGCCGGGGCAGATCCTCGCGAGCCGCAAGGCCGGCATTCGCCCCGCCGCGCAGTTCGACCTGTCCGCGCTGCGCGCGATCGGCTCGAGCGGCTCGACGATGCCGGCGGACTCGTTCCGCTGGATTCACGACGAGGTCGGCGGCGTGCCCACGCTATCCATTTCCGGCGGGACGGACGTCGTCTCCGCGTTCGCCGGCGGGCAGGACGCGTACCCCGTGTACGCCGGCGAGCTCTCCGCCGCCTACCTCGGCTGCGACCTGCGCTCGTGGTCGCCGGAGGGGGAGGACCTCACTGGCGAGGTCGGCGAGATGGTCATCGCTCGGCCGATGCCCTCTATGCCCGTAGAGTTCTGGAACGACGCCGACGGCGCCCGCTACCGCTCGGCGTACTTCGAGCACTTCCCCGGGGTGTGGCGTCACGGCGACTGGATCAAGATCAACGGCCGCGGCGGCGTGACGATTCACGGCCGATCCGATGCCACCCTCAACCGCAACGGCATCCGTATGGGCTCGGCGGACATCTACGGAGTGGTCGAGGAGATCGAAGGCGTCGCAGAGGCTTTCGTCCTCGGCGTCGAGGGGCCTGAGGCGAAGTATTGGATGCCGCTCTACATAGTTCCCGCCGAAGGCACGGAGGTTGACGCCACGCTACGCGATCGCATCACCGCCGCCATCCGCGCGGACCTGTCCCCGCGGCACGTGCCGGACGAGATCTCCCAGGCGCCGGGCATTCCGCACACGAAGACGGGCAAGAAGCTCGAGGTTCCCGTTACCGCGATTCTCGCCGGCCGCGAGGACGTCAACGTCGACCGCCAGTCGATCGACAACCCGGACCTGCTCGACTGGTACGTGAAACGCGGCGCCGAACACCGCTGGTAAGCGGGTGCTCGGCGCCGCGGGTCTGGGCGCGAGGGCGCGGATCCTAGGAGCGCGCGGGCTCCGGCTCGCCTGCCTGGTTAGGCTCTCCGGCGTCAGCAAGCGATGCGTTCTTCGTCTTGGCGCGCGTCACGCACAGGGCGAGGCCGGCGCCGAGCAGTGCCGCGGCGGCGCCGACGAGGAAGCACAGCTTGAAAGCGTCGTGGGTGGGAATCTCGGGCGTTCCGGGCGCGAGCGCGACGGTCTGGCTCGTGAGGATCGCGGCCATCACGGCGCCGGCGATCGTCGTGCCCACCGAGCGCATCAGGCCGTTGACGCCGACGGCGGACCCCGACTCGCTCGAGGGCACGTTGTCCATGACGAGTGTCGGCATGGCCGCATAGCCGATGCCGACGCCGGCCGAGCACACCAGCGTGGCGAGCATGAGCTGCCACGGGGCGCTCATGAGGAACAGTCCGACGAGGTAGCCACACGAGAGCACCACGGCGCCGATCGCCAGGGTGACGCGCGCGCCGATCGAGTTCATCAGCCGGCTCGACACGGGGGCGAACACCATCATCATGAGCCCGCCCGGGGCCATCCACAGACCGGCGGCGAGGATCGACTGGCCGAGGCCGTAGCCGGTGATCTCGGGCATCTCGAGCAGCTGCGGTACGACGATCATCTGCGCCATCATGCCGAAGCCGATGGCGACCGCGGCGAGGTTGGTGAACAGTACCGGCCGGTTTGCCGTCGAACGAAGGTCCACGATCGGATCGGACTGGCGCAGCTCGAACGCGCCCCAGAGGATGAGGACGATGATGCCGCCGACGATGCTGCCAATCGTCGTCGCGCTCGTCCAGCCCCACTCGGAGCCCTTGGAGATGCCGACGAGGAACGCGATGAGACCGGCGGCGAGCCCGATGATTCCGGGCACGTCGATGTGCGCCGGATGCGCATCGCGGACGTGGGGGACGACGAAAGCGGTAAGCGCGAAGACGATGATCGCGAGGCCGGTCGACATCCAGAACAGCCCGTGCCAGGAGAACTGCTCGGTGATCCACGCGGCGAGTGGCAGCCCGATCGCGCCGCCGACGCCCATCGTTGCCGAAACGGTGGCTACGGCGCCCGCCTGCTTCTGGGGCGGCGAGACCTCGCGCACCATCGAGATGGCTACGGGGATGTAGCCCATCGCCATGCCTTGGAGGGCCCGGCCGATAAGAAAGAGGGGGAGCCCGCCCGCGAGCGCGGCGACGAGCGAACCCACAGCGAGGATTGCCGCCGAGGCGCACAACACGACCTTCTTGCCGTAGAGGTCCGCGAGCCGGCCGGTTACCGGCATCGTCACCGCCGCGGCGAGCAACGTGGCCGTGACCGCCCACGAGGCGTTCCCGGCAGAGGTTCCGAGGAGCTGCGGCAGCTCTGCCTGGATCGGGATGACGAGCGACTGCATGAGCGCGCCCGAGAAGCTACCGAGGCACAGGATCGCGACGACGATCTCCGTGGGGAAACGGCCGACGCGAGGAGGCGCCGAGGTGGTGGAATCCATGAAAATCCTTCAAAGTGTCAGTAAGTAAATGCTCGCTTATGTAAGTTACATACAATGTGTGTAATCTACATACGTCAAACGGTGTAGGACAAGTTCCAGGTGGTGTGAGATGCCCGACAGCTCGAGAAAAGCCGGGCTCAGCGCGGATCGCGAGGTCGCTTCGCTGCTCAATCGTCTCGAGCAATCGCGGCGCGGTGCGACTGCGAACGCGAAACTCGGAGCGGCGGACGCGCGGATCCTGTGGCTGCTCGGCGGCGGGGAGGAGTACACGCTCCGCGATATTTCCGACAAGCTGAATCTCGAGCAGTCGACCGTCAATCGCCAGGTCAACGCCGCGGTAAAGGCCGGGTATGTCGAGAAGAAGCGCTCGCGGGCCCGCGCGGCATGGGTGTTTTCGCCGAGCGCCGACGGGCGCAAGAAATTCGACACGGACCTCGAGATGCACCTCGGTTTCTACGCCCGCGCCCTGGCCGAGCTCGACGAGTCCGAGAAGCAGGTCTTCATCGAGCTCCTCACGCGAGTCGTCGGCGGTTACGAGACCGCCATCCGCACGGAGTCCTGGTCGCGGATCTAACCGGAGCCCGGCCCGCGAGCGCCCTGGAAACTGGCGCGAAAGATGGCAGGGAAGCGCCACGCGATGGAAGGGTGGAGGGCACGGGCACTTCGCCCGGGTGGCCACGGGACGCAACAGCGCCTCCGGTCACCACCGATGAGGAGAAGACATGTCGCTTCACACCCGCCAACTCCTGCACCACGATCACGGCTACGTCCAGGAGTGGTTCGCCAGGCCGGGCGCCGTGCGCAGGCTGACTCCGGGCCGCGCGCCGCTCACGCCCATCAGCGAGGCCGCGTCTCTTCGCGACGGAATAACCGAGTTTCGTCTGCCTGCCGGCCTTCGCTGGCGCGCTCGGCACACGCCGGAGGGGTATGTCGCCGGCTCCCGGTTCGTCGACGAAGTCGCGAATCAGCCTTTCGCCGCGATCACCGGGTGGCGCCACGCGCACTACGTCGAGGCGGCAACCGGGCCTAACGGGGAACGGTGGTGCATCGTCGGCGACGACGTCGACGCGCGCATCCCCGCCCTGGGGCTCGAGAGCCTGTTCGCATTCCGCCACACCGTGCTGGCCGCGGATCTCGCCGCTGCCGACCGCCTCGCCGGCTACCTCGACCTCGGCCACGGCACCGACTCGGGACGGCTGCTGCCGCATCGCACCATCGCCGTCACGGGTTCTTCCGGCACCGTCGGGTCAGCCCTCTGCGCGCTACTCACCACCTCCGGTCACCGGGTCATCCGGCTCGTCCGCTCGCCGCGCGAGGCGGCCGCCCCCGACACGCGTCACTGGGATCCCGCACGCCCGTCGCCCCGCCTTCTGGATGACGTCGACGCGCTCATCCACCTCGCCGGCGAGCCCATCGCGGGTAGATTCACCGACAAGCACCTCGAAGCCGTGCGCTCCTCGCGGGTCGAACCCACCCGCGCCTTGGCCCATGCCGTTGCCGCGGCGGGAACACCCGTCGTCGTATCCGCATCGGCGGTCGGCTACTACGGTCCCGACCGCGGCCGAGAAATCCTCACCGAGACCTCGGTGCGCGGGGACGGTCCGCTCGCGGCGATAGTCGGGGAGTGGGAGCGCGCGTGGGATCCGGCGCGGGAGGCCGGGGCGCGCGTGAGCGTCATCCGCACCGGGCTCGTGCAGGCGGGCGGAGGGGGACTGCTGCCGATGCTCGCGCGGATCGTCTCCACCGGGCTCGGCGGGCGCCTGGGCAAGGGCAACCAGTGGTTCCCGTGGATCGCGCTCGACGACCTACTCGACATCTATCACCGCGCCGTACTCGACCCTGATCTTGCGGGGCCGATCAACGCGGTCGCCCCGGGCGGCGTCGACAATGCCGAATTCACCAAGACCCTTGCCAAGGTTCTGCGCAGGCCAGCGGCGATTCCGGTTCCCAAATTCGGTCCGGCGCTACTTCTCGGATCGAGCGGCGCCGACGAACTCGCCTTCGCCAATCAGCGAGTCGAACCCGCCGCACTCGTCGACGCCGGGCACATCTTCCGCTACAACGATCTCGAACCGGCGCTGCGCCACGAGCTCGCCCGCGAGGAGCTGCGGCCCTATCGCGGCGACGCGTCGGTTTAGCCGATCGCTCTGCCCCAAACTATCCCGCGAGGACAGCCGCGACCCCGATCAGCACGGGAAGTGCCAAAACGGTAGTTGTGACGGCGGAGTCGCGCGCCAACAGGACGCCGCGGCCGTAGCGATTCGCCACCACGAGCACGTTCTGCGCCGTCGGCAGGCACGCGGCCACGACCACCGTGAACAAGGCGTGCCCCTCCATCCCGAGGGCGAGGCCGACGCCCCAGGCGAGAAGCGGCTGCACGATCATCTTCAGAACGGTCACGAGCGCGACGTCCGTGCGAGGGGAGATCCCGCGCTCGAGCACCCGCACGCCGTACAGCGACATCCCGAACACGAGCAGCGCGCCCGGAACTGACGCCTGCCCGATGAGGTGAATGGGCTCGAGGACGCGTTCGGGTAGCTTCCATGGCAGCGCGGCCAACACGAGCCCAAGCAGGCCGGAGATGATGAGCGGGTTGCGCGCGGACTGGGCGAGCGCGGCGAATGCGCCGGAACGCCCGCCGCCACCCGTCGAAGGAGCGCCGGCGCCGCCGGCAGCCTCGGAAGACGCGGCCTCCGCCGTCATGAGCCGGTCCATGATCGCGATGATGACGGGCTGCAGCAGGCATACCTGGAACAGCATGAGCGGTGCGACAAAGGCGAGGTCGCCGAGCACATACAGCGCGATCGGGATGCCGAGGTTCGCCGAATTCACGTACGAGGCGGACATCGCGCCCATGACCAGCGTCGGCCCGCGGCGTCCAAGCAGCCCGCGAGCAAGCGCGACGTAAATCAGCGCGACGATCACGGCCGTGCCCGCGGACACGAGGAAGATCTCCGACAGCACGTCGCGGATATCGCGCTGGGCGAGGGAGTCGAGCAGCAGCGCTGGCGTCGCGACAAAGAACACCATGCGGTTGAGCACGAGCTGGCCGTCCGAACCGAGTACATTCGTGCGTGCGCAGATCCAGCCGACGGCGATCACCACGGCGATCACCCCGAAGCCGGAGAGCACACCGAGCACGCCGCACGCTCCTTCGCTTCAGGGTTCTGTGATTCTGGATTCGACCGCGCGCACTCTCAAAAGACCCGCGAGCGCGCGAAAACCCTATCCATTTAACTCCCGCGCCCATGCCTGCGCGAAACCGCCAGGTCGGTATGCGAACGCACGAAAGCCACACACGCTACCCGGCGGCGAAATGCCAGAAGACCGAGGGCGCAGACTTCCCGCATTGGGGAGTCGCGCACACCTCGGTCTTCGATGGCGCTGTTGTCCTTGGTGGCTAGCCCTGGGTTAGGAGTCAGGGCCGGGCCGCGGGACTTGGGTGCGCCGCACGAGTCGGCGCGAACGCTCGGGTGAGATCCGAGCGGGGGTGCCTACCGGCTGGTGAAGGGGAGCAGCGCCATTTCGCGCGCGTTCTTCACAGCGGTGGCGACCTGGCGCTGCTGCTGCGGCGTCAGGCCCGTCACGCGGCGCGAACGGATCTTGCCACGATCGGAGATGAAGGTACGGAGGGTGTTGATGTCCTTGTAATCAACGGTCTCGATACCAGCGGTCTTCAGCGGGTTCTTCTTGGGGCGGCGGCCCTCTTGGATCCGCGACTTCTTCGGGATGCGCTTGTTAGCCATTTAAGTATCACCAGCTCGACTTCGTCACACCGGGCAGCTCGCCACGGTGGGCCATCTCGCGCATACGTACGCGGGAGAGGCCAAACTTACGGAGGTAACCGCGGGGACGGCCATCGTGGACGTCGCGGTTGCGAAGACGCACGGGCGAAGCATCGCGCGGCATCTTGTTGAGAGCGGTCTGGGCGTCGAAACGCGCCTCGTCCGTGCTCTCCGGGTTCTTGATGATGGCCTTCAGCTCTGCGCGACGCTCGGCGAATCGCTCCACCTTGGCGCGGCGCTGCTGGTTCTTGGCAATCTTGGACTTCTTTGCCATAGGGCTAGCGCTCCTCTCGGAATTCGACGTGCTTGCGGACAACCGGATCGAACTTCTTCAGCGTGATGCGGTCCGGGTTGTTACGGCGGTTCTTGCGGGTCACGTACGTGAACCCGGTGCCGGCCGTGGACTTGAGCTTGATGATCGGGCGGACGTCGTTACGTGCCATTAGATCTTCTCCCCACGTGCTCGGATACGGGCCACCACGGACTCGATTCCGTCGCGGTCGATGGTCTTGATGCCCTTGGTCGAGACGTTGAGCGTGATGCGACGTCCCTCGGAGGGCAGGTAGTAGCTACGGCGCTGGACATTCGGGTTCCAGCGTCGGTTGGTCCTTCGGTGCGAGTGCGAGACGGACTTACCAAAGCCTGGCTTCCGTCCCGTTACCTGGCAGTACGCCGACATGGCGTGATCTCCTTCTCCCTGGCGGGATGAACCCTGCAGAACCTACAAATCGTCAAACGCGCAGGAGGCCGCGGAACCGAATGGCTGAAATGCCGATCCGGAACTCTCGGCCAACGCTCTGCGGCGATCCCGTTTCAGTGGGTCCGCCCCAACGCGATGGTTGCGTCGTGTTCGTAAGTCCGCATCCGTGTGTTCATCTCGCGCAAATGGGCGATAGCAAACGTGCAGACAACAGCGAGTGCCTAACTTACAGCGTCGGGCCCGAAATTGGTAATCGGCGAACGCCGCACTGCGCACCAGCGCATTCGACGGTCGGCCGCCGAGGGACCTATATATTAAGGCGTTTGCCCCTGCGACGAATCTCCGGTCGTTATCCCGTGTATGACGTCGGGCGTGGCGATTTTCCCAGCCTCGCCGCGCGCCAGTGCGGCGAGGGACGAGGCGGCGCCGAGCCGCGCTGCCGGCGAATTTGTCTTGTGCGCCCGTGGGGGTACGATCGACACAAGCGTGTGTGGTGGTATCGGAGTTCGCGGGTCAGACCGTGGCCTCGGTGCAGACCCGTTCGTCCCGGTTTACCTGGGGCAACGAGATAGGGTCGCGTCGCTTTCGAGTCGACCGGCCCGCCTGCGGTACTCCACTGACACGGCGCACGACCCAAGTTCTTCTTCTGCGTCCGCGAGGGCGAGACGCAAAGGGGAACCTGCTGCGCATTTTCCAAGCAGTTCTCCGGTGGCGGAGCACTGCGGGTGGGAATGTTTCGTGTGCCCAAAGGTAAAGAGCCAAAAGTAGAGGAATCAAAGCAGATGAAGAAGGACATCCACCCCGACTACCACCCGGTGGTTTTCCAGGATGCTGGTACCGGAACCAAGTTCCTCACCCGTTCCACGATCAAGTCCGACCGCAAGGTCGAGTGGGAAGACGGCAACGAGTACCCGCTGATCGTCGCCGATGTCACCAGCGAGTCGCACCCGTTCTGGACCGGCGCGCAGCGCGTCATGGACACCGCTGGCCGCGTGGAGAAGTTCCAGCGCCGCTACGGCAACCGCGTTCGCCGCAGCAAGTAATTCCGGCCGCACAGCCCCCGACTTCTTTCAAGGTAAGGACCCATCATGGCAGTTCCCAAGCGGCGCCTGTCGCGCGCCAACACCCACTCCCGCCGTTCGCAGTGGAAGGCCAACAACCAGGCACTGCAGAACACGCGCATCGACGGCCAGGAGGTCGCCATCCCGCGTCGTCTGGTCAAGGCCGCCAAGCTCGGCCTCGTAGACCTCGACCGCTAGTAGCGGCCAGGTCGCGCACCGGCTTCAGCCCCGTCACGTCGCACGTTCGCTGCACACTTCGCAGCGCTCGTGCGGCGTTTCGCATTTCTGCACTTTCCTCGTTCGTCCAGGTAAAAGGTTGTTCTGACCAACCTTTGCGCGAGTGCTCAGCGAGCGCACAGTCAAAGCTGTAAGACTGGCAACATGAAAATCCTTGTTGTAGACGACGACCAGGCGGTCCGCGAATCGCTTCGACGGTCGCTGAGTTTCAATGGTTACGACGTCGAACTCGCCGGCGATGGCGTCGAGGCGATCGACCACGTCGACTCGAACCGCCCGGACGCGCTCATCCTCGATGTGATGATGCCGCGCCGCGACGGTCTCGAGGTGTGCCGCATCCTGCGTAGCCGCGGCGACGACATCCCGGTCCTCATGCTCACCGCCCGCGACGCGGTCTCCGAGCGCGTGGCCGGTCTTGACGCGGGTGCGGACGACTACTTGCAGAAGCCCTTCGCGCTCGAAGAGCTCCTCGCCCGCCTGCGCGCTCTGCTCCGCCGCACCGGCTCCGGCTCGGAGGAGGAGAACGAGACCCTCACGTTTGAGGACCTCACGATGGACGTGGGCACCCGCGAGGTGCGCCGTGGCGAGCGCCCGATCCAGCTCACCCGCACGGAGTTCTCGCTCCTCGAGCTGCTCATGCACAACCCGCGCCGCGTCCTCACGCGTTCCCTCATTCTCGAGGAAGTGTGGGGCTACGACTTCCCGACGAGCGGTAACGCCCTCGAGGTCTACATCGGTTACCTTCGCCGCAAGACCGAGGGCGAGGGCGAAAGCCGACTCATCCACACAGTCCGCGGCGTCGGTTACGTCCTGCGGGAGAACCCATAGTGCTAGGCCTTCCAGGCCGCCGGAACCGCAAGAAGGCGGCGCCCGGCGGCCCCGGCGCGCCCGAACCCCGGCGGATCGAGCCGACTGGCGCAGCGCAGCCGTCTGGAACGCCGCAGCCGCTCGGCTCGCCCGGCCATTCCGCGGAGTCCTCCCGGCAGGAGCCGGGAACGGGCCATCACCCCGTCGATGACGGTGGAGTTCCCGTTCTTCCCGAGCCCGGAGTCTCCGAGTCCGCGACGATGCCCCAGGCGGCGAAGCTGCGCGCGAAGTCCGCGCCCATGTCGCTGCGGCGCCGCGTCGCGCTGCTTGCCGCGACCACGGTCGGCGTCGCCGTGGCGCTCATGACCGTTGCCGCGTATTTCGTCGTCACGAACGCGCTTGTGGACAACGCGAGCAAACGCCTCGAACGCCAGGCCGTCACCATGCTGCAGCTCGGCGCGGCGGACACCGCAAACACTCAGCCCCGCACGTGGATCGCTGCGCTCACGACCTTCAATCCCGACCTCGAGCCGATCGTCATCACGCGCGACGGTCTCACCTACGGCCCCTACCGGGATGATCCGTACAGGCTGCCGTTCCAGATCGGGGAGGCCGAGCACAAGGTCTACGACCGCGAGGTGTCCTCGTCGATGCGCACCGCCGAGGGTAAGCAGATCATCGCGGTGGCCAACCGCGACGGGTCGACGCTCATCCTCGCGCAGGATCTCGGCCCCACCCGCGAGGTGCTCAACAGACTCGCGATCGTGTTGTCGATCGTCGGCGCGCTCGGCATCATCCTGGCCGCCGCCGCGGGCACTGCGGTCGGGCGGACGGGGCTCGCCCCGGTCGGCAGGCTCACGCGCGCTGTCGAACGTGTCGCACGGACCGACGACCTGCGGCCGATCCCCGTCGCGGGCGACGACGAGCTCGCGCGGTTGACCTACGCGTTCAACCAGATGCTCATCGCGCTGCAAGAGAGCCGCGAGCGTCAGTCACGCCTCGTCGCCGACGCCGGCCACGAACTCAAGACGCCACTCACCTCACTGCGGACCAACGCCGAGCTTCTCATTGCCGCGAACCGTCCCGACGCCCCGGACATCCCCGAAGAAGACCGCCGAGACCTCGAGAAGGACGTCGTCGCGCAGATCGAGGAACTCTCGACACTCGTCGGGGACCTCGTCGACCTCGCCCGCCAGGATGCCGGTGCGGAGACCATCGAGCTGATTAACCTCGCCGATACCCTCGGCGCGTCCATGGAGCGTGTGCGTCGTCGCCGTCAGAATGTGGAATTCGACGTGCAGAAGGTGGACTGGTACCTCTACGGCGACGACTCGGCGTGGGAACGCGCATTGCTCAATCTGTGCGACAACGCGGCCAAGTGGTCGCCGTCGGGCGGCACGGTGACGGTGCGGATGTCCGCGTCGGACAATCTCCTCACGCTCGATGTGGCCGACCAGGGGCCGGGCATCCCCGAGGCCGACCGCGAGCTGGTGTTCGAGCGGTTCTACCGGGCCACCGAATCGCGCACGATGCCCGGCTCCGGGCTAGGCCTCGCGATCGTGCGGCAGGTGGTCGTCAAACACGGCGGTACCATCGAGGCCCGCGAGGCCCCGGGCGGTGGCGCATTGCTTCATATGGAATTGCCGGGAACACCGACGTCTCCCGAGGAGTCCAACCTTTCGGACGCAGCGACGGGCCAAGCCATACAGACCGATGCCAAGACGGTCCCGATCAAGCGCGGTTCCGGTCGCGGGAGGAACGGCAAGACGCCGCCCTCCACCGGTCGCTGACGGGCCGCCCACGTTTCCCACGTAGGTCCCACATGGCTCACAGACACCGCACAGCATGAAGCGAAAGAATCGACATCATGGAACGAAACGACAATTACGGCGCCGCTAACGGCGAGCAGTCAGGCGCGGATCAGAACCCGCAGCCGCAGTGGAACGGGGCAGGCCACACCGCGCCTATTCCGCAGCAGTCACAGGGACAGCCTCAGGGGCCGCAGGGTATCGGCCGCCCGCCGTTTGCGCAGCAGCCGCAGGCAGGCGGCCAGCCCTTCGGCCAGCAGACCGGACAACAGGCCGGCCAGCCAGGCCAGCTCTTCGGCGGGCCGGGCGCACACAACCAGCCCGGCGGCACCCAGCCCCAGTACTACGGCGGGTTCACCCATGACGGCGGAGTCCCTCCCTACCAGGGCGCTGCGGGCCCCGCGGAGAAGAAGCGCTCGCCCCGCGCCCTCACGGCGCTCGGGATCGTCGCCGCGATGGTCCTCGCCGGCGGAGTCGGCGGCGTGGTCGGCGCCAACTACGGGGGCTCGTCGAATTCGGGTAATACCATCCTCGGCGCCTCGGGTGGGGCAGCGAGCGTGCCCGCCTCCGAGCCCACCGACGGCACGGTCGAGTCCGTGGCCGAGAAGGTGCTTCCGTCGGTCGTGTCGATCACGGCGGTCGGTCGCTCGGGAGGCGGAGAAGGCTCTGGTGTGATCTTGTCCGAGGACGGCAAGATCCTCACCAATAACCACGTCGTCGCGGTCGCCGGTCAGGGCGGACAGATCCAGGTGTCCTTCAACGACGGCACGGTCGCCGAGGCCACGGTCGTCGGCGCGGATGCCGCCTCAGACGTCGCAGTGATCGAGGTGAAGGACCGGAACAACCTCCAGCCCATCGCACTCGGCTCTTCTGGCGATCTACAGGTCGGGCAGAATGTCGTCGCCATCGGCTCGCCACTCGGATTGTCGGGAACCGTGACGACGGGAATCGTCTCGTCGCTCAACCGTCCGGTCATGGCCGGTGGCGCCGAATCCGGGCAGTCCACTGTCATCGACGCGATCCAGACCGATGCCGCGATCAACCCCGGTAACTCCGGTGGCGCGCTCGTAGACATGGGTGGAAACCTCGTCGGGATGAACTCCGCGATCGCCTCGCTCGGCAGCGGGCAGGAGGCCGGTTCGATCGGTCTCGGCTTTGCAATTCCTGTCGAGCAAGCGCAGCGGATCGCCACACAGCTCATCGAGCAGGGGCACGCCACTCGGGCCGTACTGGGCGCGAGCGTACTCAACGAATCCCGAGTGCTCGGCGCGCAGATCGCTGGCGTCGAGCAGGGCGGGCCGGCGCAGGAGGCCGGTCTCCCCGAGGACGCCGTAGTCACCAAGCTCGACGATCGAAACATCGAATCGGGCGACGCCCTGGTGGCCGCCGTGCGTTCGCACAGCCCCGGCGACAAGGTGACTCTCACTTATTCCACTCGCGGGCAGGGCGAGGAGAAAACGGTTGAGGTCACTCTCGGAGAAGGCGAGTAGTCCGAGTGGATAGGTAAGACTCACAACAGGTAGGTTGGGCTGAGTAGTCGGGGGAGGGAAATACCCTTCCCCTTGCTGCTTGGCGAGAGGACCCCACGGTGAACGAACCTCAAGACAGGCCTTCCTACCGGCTGTTCAACACCACTGTCGACGTTATCGACACGTCGCGCCCCTCGATGGTGCGGGTACAGGTGGTCGGCGACTGTCTGCAGCATTTCGGCCGGGCAGGGCTGGACCAGCGCATCAAGGTTCTGTTTCCGCCGTTCGACGAGCAGGCGGGCGAGCATCTTCCGATGCCCGACCTCGGGCCCGAGGACTCGGGCATGATGAATCTCTACCGCGACTCCCGCGCCATGGACACACCTCCGACGTGGCGAACCTACACCGTGCGCCGGATCGATCCGGAGGGCAAGTGGCTGCAGATCGACTTCGTTCTGCACGGGACCACGAGCCCGTCGGCGCGGTGGCTCAACTCGCTGAGCGTGGGCGATCCGGTCACGGTTGTCGGGCCCGACGAGCGATCGACGCGTTCACGCGGCGGCATCGAATGGAAGCCGGGCGGCGCGTCGACGATCCTCATCGCAGGGGACGAAACCGCGTTGCCGGCGGTCGCCGCGATCGCTGAATCGGGGACTATCCCCGACGGAGCCGACGTGTGCATCGTCGTCGAGGCGCCGGAGTCTGCGGACCTCGACGATTTCGAGGCTGACCCGGCCTGGACGGTGCACCGGCTGGCACGCACGGCGGGGGAGAACCCGGGCGAGGCGATGGAGCGGCAGGTCCGCGAGTTTCTCGACGCGCGGCCCGATTTTCTCGGCGCTCCCCAGGATGAGCCCCAGCCCGTCGAGACCGCGGACGCCGACGAGGCGCTCTGGGACACCGCGGACGACGTCGACGCGGGTGGGCACTACGCCTGGCTGGCGGGCGAGGCCGGCGCCGTCACTCGCCTGAGGCGACACCTGGTGAAGGAGCTCGGCGTGGACAAGCGCGCGGTGTCCTTCATGGGCTACTGGAAGCTCGGCAAGGCTGCGGCCGGTTAGGAAGTCAGCAGCCCCCGGCAGCCACGCGACCGTTGAACGAACCGCGCGGAACAATGATCGGGCAGCCGCCTTGCGGGTCGTCGATGATCTCCGCGTCGAGGCCGTACACCGCTTCGAGGTTGGCCGGTGTCAATACCTCGGCAGGGCTGCCATCGCATTTGACGGCGCCGTCACGCATCATCACCATGCGGTCGGAGAACATCCCCGCCAGCATCAGATCGTGGAGCACCATGACCACGGTGCGACCCTCTCGCGCAACCTTCTTGACGAGGCCCAGCATGTCGATCGCATGCGCGGGATCGAGGTAGGTCGTGGGCTCGTCGAGTAGCAGCACAGGAGTTTCCTGCGCCAGCGCCATCGCGAACCAGGCGCGCTGGCGCTGTCCGCCCGACAGCGAGGCGACATCACGGTCCATGAGTTCGGTGAGCTCCGCCTCGTGAGCGGCCTTGTCTATGACGGCTCGATCGTGTGCGGACTCGCCGCGCCACCTCGCCCTGTGCGGGTAGCGTCCCCGCGCGACGAGCTCGCCCACTGACAGGCCATCAGGGGCGATCGGCGTCTGTGGCTGAAGTGCGATGATCTGGGCCGCTTCCTTTGGGCGGAGGTCGTAGACGTTCCTCCCATCGACCTCGACGCTGCCTTCACGGGGCTCAAGCAACCGCGAGATACTGCGCAGTAGCGTGGACTTGCCGCAACCGTTCGGGCCCAGCAGGGTGGTGACTTCGCCGGGGCGCGCAGTGAGCTCGACGTCAGAGAAGATATCCGGGCCGGCGGCATACCCGGAGCGCAGTTTCGATACCGAG
The DNA here is from genome assembly GCF_001659785.1 of Dietzia timorensis. NCBI lineage: Bacteria > Bacillati > Actinomycetota > Actinomycetes > Mycobacteriales > Dietziaceae > Dietzia > Dietzia timorensis. The sequence goes on along the minus strand of NZ_CP015961.1, from coordinate 2,453,521 downwards.
ATCGTCGCTCCCCGGTTGTCCGGTGAGGGAGGGGAGGTATCCGTGGCGGCGTCCGAGTTCGAGTTCATGTAACAACTTTCTTTCTAAGCCGAGGTCTTACGCAGTCCGACAATGGTCAAAAACACGAGTGCAGTACCGCCGAAAATGCTGGTCATAAGCCCAGCAGGCACGCTCACTCGGAGCAGCCCCGAGATCACGGAGCACGTTGACAAGATCGCTGCGCCAGAGGCCGCGGAGCACCACTGTGTGGGTGTCGGCGTGCGAGCGACAATCCTGGCGAGGTGCGGCGCGACGAGCGCGACGAACACGATGGGGCCAACGACGGCGACGGTGACGGCGACGAGTCCCGTGGCACAAATGAGCAGGATCGTACGTACCCGGTTGACGTCGATTCCAAGGGTTAAGCCGGTGTCGTCGTCGTGAGCAAGATACTTGACCTGGTGCCCGACGAACCCGGCGATGATGAGGAACGGGAGGATCCCGAGGACTAGGGGGACGACGGTGTCGCTTCTCACCATTCCCGTCGAACCGGCGATCCATAGCTGTGCCTGCGACGCACTGTTGATATCGGCACGAAGCAACATGTAGGACACGGCCGATTGGAACATCAGCGACAGCGAGAAGCCGATGAGTACGACGCGGCGCGACGACCCGAAGCCACCTAGGACCATAAGAAGAACAAGGACGGTGAGCGAGCCGACAAGTGCGAGTCCGGCACGGGCCCAGAATCCGGAGAAGCCGAGGGATAGGCTCGGGCCGATGAACGCCGTACCGGCTACGACCATGACCGAGGCGCCGCCCGATATGCCGAGAAAATCTGGGGAGGCGAGAGGGTTTCGGGTCATGGTAATGGTCCACGAGCCTGCCAGGCCGAGGGCCGCGCCGACGATGACGGTGACGATGGCAACGGGAAGTCGCAGATCCCAGACGATGTTGATCGCCTGGCGAGAGCCGCCACCGGTGAGGACCTCGATGACTTCTAGCGGTGATAGCTGCGTCGGGCCGGTGCCGAGTAGAAGGACATAGGCGACGGCCGTGATCGCTACGAATGCGGCGGTCGCGGCGAGAGCGTAGGTGCGGGTGGAACGCGGCTGCTTGACCGGGATGGCGGCGACGTCCGTCGTCATTTGGCGATTCCCTTCACTACGGCTGCGATGAGGAACGGCGCCCCGACAATGGCGAGAACGATGGAGACTTCGAGTTCGCCTGGCCGCATGACGAGGCGCCCGATGATGTCGGCAACGACAGTCAAGATCGCCCCTGCGAAAGCGACCGGTATATACATGCGCGACAGCGTCGGGCCTGTGAACGGTCGCACCAGGTGGGGCGCGGCGAAACCGACGAAGACTATAGGGCCGACTGCGGCTGTCGCCATTCCGGCGAAGGTCACCACGACCAAGCCCGCAAGCGCTCGAGTGGTATTCGGCGAACTACCCAAGCCCGACGCTGCGTCATCTCCGAGCGCGAGGATATCCATGGGACGACAGGTGAGCGAGGCGAGGATGAGGCCGATAACCAATCCCGCCACCGCGATGGTGATGTCGCCGCCGTCCTTGCCTACTGTCGAGCCGACGTTCCACTGGCGCATCCCATCGAATATGCGGTCCGACTGCAGGGCGAGGAGCGTCGCTGCAGACGTCAACGCCCATGACAGTCCTACGCCGACGAGGATGAGCGTGAGGGAATCCTTCGCCTTGCGCGTGGCCGCCACGACAACCGCCGCGGTGATCGCGGCCCCGATGATCGCGGCCACAGCAGTCCACGCGCTGCTCGATAGGCCGAGCGTGAAGAAGATGGCGACGAAGAACGATGCGCCGGCGGTGAGGCCGATGATCCCAGGGTCCGCGAGAGGATTTCTGGTCCACGACTGTGCAAAGGCCCCGGCGACCGCCAAGCTCGCGCCGGCCGCGGCAGCGAGCACCGTGCGCGGAAAGCGAAGGCCCCAGACCACAGTGCCTTCATCGGAACCGACCCCCGGCCCTTGTGTGAGGACCGTCCAGAGATCGCCTAACGGGATCGCGCGCGCGCCAAGTAGCAGCGAGGCTATGGCGGAGAGGAGGAGAAGTCCGGCCAGGAGCGCGACGAAAGCGGCCCATCGAGTGATGGGCCGCGTCGCGGTTGTCGTCCGAGAAGTCAATTAGTTACTCTGCGAACTTGTCGAGAGCCCACGGGATCGTCACGGGGTTCGGCATGCTCATGGCATTGCCGACTTCCTGCTTGAGGTAACGGACCTTGTCGTCCTTGACGACGTTGAGGTTCTTGAACGCTTCGTTGTCACGGACCTCGTTCTCCTGTCCCTCGTACTCGAGGATGTAGAGAACGTCGAGCTCGTCGAGCATGCTGTACTTCTCAGGGGACAGGTCCATGAAGAACGAGCCCTCGTCCGCGGCCTGCAGGTCGTCCGGGATCTCGTAACCGAGCTCGGTAAGGAAGGCGCCGCGCCCGTCGCCCTCGGTGTAGATGCCCAGGCGCCCTTCGTAAGGAAGCGCGATCGCTGCCTTCTGTCCCTCGATCTCGGGATGTGCGTTGCGGTAGTCCTCGAACGCCTTCTTGGTGTCCTCGATGAGCTTGTCGCCTTCTTCGGACTTGTCGACTGCCTCGGCTACCTCGCGAACCTGAACGTCCCACGGGATCGACCAATCGTCGTATTCGTCCGAGTGGGTCGCGACCGGGGCGATGGCCTCGAGGTCCTTCTTCGCCTGGTCGTCGACTGCCTGGTTGATCGCGACGATCTGCGTTGGGTTGGCACTTGAGATCTGCTCGACGGCTTCTGCCGTCATTCCCTGGCCGAGGTTTTGCACGACGACAGGAGCGGGCCCGGTGAACAGGTCCTCGGACCATGGACCCACGCCCTTGTCGTTGACATCGGTGGGCGTGAACGGAGCGACCACGGTGGGCTGGATGCCCAGGGCGAGGAGCGTGTCGGCGTCGCCGAAACCGAGCGCGGCCACCGAGGAGGTGTCGGCACCCGAACCTTCGGCGCTCGATTCCTCGCCACCTTCGCCGCGCGAACATGCCGTGAGGCCGGCTGCGGCGACGACCGCGATGCCGAATGAAGCAAGGAGTTTCTTGCGCCTACCGAAAGTGGAATTCACTGGGTTCTCCTCGGTGAGAGTGGGGAGTGGGAATGAATGAACGTATGCCATCCAAAAGTATAGGTCAGCCTTAGCTAAGGTTCCTAAGAGGACCCAGAATATCGGGAGATGTGGCTTGGCCACAAGATCCGTACGGTGACGGCCCGGAGCCGGTGGGGTCCGGGGGAGTCTTGGGGCAGGGTTCGGATCGGCTGAGAATGTTGCCCGAGCCTGCCGATTGGTCGGACCGGGGTGATAACGTGACGGCCATGAATGAGGACAAGGCACATGCCGGAAGGGCGCTCGTTGTGGTTATCGACGATGAGGTCGATGCTCATCCCGACACCATCGGTGCCTTGGTTTCTGAACTTCTCGCCGAGGACGGGTTCATCGTCGACGCGGTTGTCGGAGTTCGCAGCGATGTCGACGAGATTCGTCACGCGCTGGAGACGGCCGTCGTGGGCGGCGTCGATGCGGTGATCACCCTCGGTGGCACCGGCGCCGGGCTGCGCGATGTCACGCCCGAGGCGACCGAGGAGATCCTCGACAAGCGCCTGCTCGGTATCGAACAGGCGATTCGCTTCTCCGCGATCGGCGCTTCGGTGATGGACGCGGTGACCTCGCGCGGCGTCGCCGGGATTTCCGGCAGCACGGTGATCGTCAATATCGCCTCCTCCCGCGCGGCGGTTCGCGACGGCATGTCCACCGTTGCCCCGCTCGTCGCCTTCGTGGTCAACGAGCTGTCGGCCGACTTCGACGAATTCGACGACGACGTGCTCGCCGAGCTCGGAGACAGCGCCGACTTCGACGAGGCCGACATGGACTTCTCCCGCAACTAGAAAGTTCTGACGATGTCCGGTAAAGAGACGCCGACCGATTCGGCGCCGGATGCGGCTGGCCCCGAAGGGGGCGGTGAGGCGGCCCGGGAACGGGCGCGCAAGAAGGCTCGTCTCGATAGCGTTTTCCGCAGCATGTACCCGGGACAGGGGAGTTCCGGTGGCGGCGGCTTCAGTGCGAGTCACTACAACGAACAACGCCCTCCTCATCACGGTGGATGAGGAGGGCGTTGTCCCGTCGGCGGGCTGAGCGGGAAGACTCTTCCCGCCGTGTACGTCCGAACTACTCCTGGTTCTGCGGAGCGTTCGGGTCCTTCGGGTGAGCCAGCGGGCGACCGGCGAGCAGGTCGCGGATCTCGGTGAGCAGTTCGTTGTCGGTGGCCGGAGCCTCGACGCCGTCGTCCTTGGCCATGCGCTCCTTCATCTTGTTCATCGGAGCGACGAGGATGAAGTACACAACGGCGGCGATGAGCAGGAAGTTGATGGCTGCGGTGATGACCGCGCCGAACTGGAGCGTGGTCTCCGGGTTGTTCTCGAGGATCTGGTAGCCGAAGCCGACTTCGCTGTTGCCGCCGAGAAGCGCGACGAGCGGATTGACGATGCCCTCGGTGAAAGCGGTAACGATAGCGGTGAATGCACCGCCGATAACGACTGCAACGGCAAGGTCGATGACGTTGCCCTGCATGATGAATTCCTTGAAGCCCTTGAGCATGACTCTCCTCCATTGAAGCGAAGCAGCCCGGAACGGGGCGCTTTGCACCGAATTAACCTATCGCACGGGACATTATCAAGATCCTGCCTCGATGGGCTAGGAAAAATACCTACTTAAACAAGGTTTCTCTCAGCGTCTCACTCCGCTAGGACGAGGATCACCGGACTCTCGACGGCTGCTGCTGCGACGGCCGGAGCATCTCCGGTGGGTACCTGAATGGCTACCGTACCAGCGGATTCACCACGAGAATCACGCGGAACTTCCTTCACTTTCGCCCCAGCGGCGAGGGCGCGAGTCGTCTGCGAACCCGGCTCGGGTGTTGCCGAAAAAATATCGACCACTGCCCCCGGATGCAGCAGGGCGAGCGTGCCTTTGTCGGGTACCGGAACGGAAACCGTGCGGAGTTCGTCGGAGGTGTGGTCAGACGGTACGTCGACGCGAGACGAGCTGAGGATTTCGCCCGCGCCCATCGGGGATGCGAGTACCTGCCCCTCGACTTCTGACCACGACAGAAGCGCGGAGGATGGAACCACCGAGACCTGCGCCTCGACTTCTCTCACGTCGGACATGGCTAACTGGTGGCCCTCGACGAGGTCTGTAGTGGCAACGAGGACTGTGGTGGTGCCCATACGGTCGCGGACGAACAGCGCGGCCGCGAGTAGAACCAGCAGGAGCGCGCCGATGGAGCGCAGGCGGCGCCGAGAGCGCCACGCTTCGAGAGCCCCAAAGGGAGAAGTTGCAGGTGCGCCGGGGCGAGGTCCTGGGAATCGCGCGAGGTTGCCCCGGCCGGAAGCGGGCGCGCGGACGGGGCCGGAAATAGGCACGGGAAAGACACCTTCGGTTGGGGAGCTGGACCGAACGCGCGGGGCGCGCTCGCCTGCGACTGTATGTAGCTACCCCTGCCCCGAAGGATGGCAGAACGACATAGAAATCAACCGCTGTGGATAACCGAAGGCCTGTGGACTGCCGGTGCGCCTGGCGATGGCGGGTGTCGGGGCCGTTAGGAACCCGAAGTCGAGCTCGTCGTGGATTTCGACGATGTGGCACCGGCGGAACCGGAACCGCCGGCGGCGTTCGCGCTCTTCGAGTCCTTGGAGGACGATGCGGAATCGGATGACGACGAGGACGAAGCGCCTCCGCCGTCAGAGGTGGATCCCGACGAGGAGCCGGAATTCGAGCTCGATGCGGCGCGGCTGTCGTTGCGGTAGAAGCCCGAACCCTTGAAGGTGATGCCGACCGAATTGAACAGCTTGCGCAGGGAGCCGCCGCAGTTCGGGCATTCGGTGAGCGAGGAGTCGCTGAACTCCTGGCGGATGTCGAACGCCGTCTCGCAGTCGCGGCACTTGTACGAATACATCGGCATGGTGAGGTCAACCCCTGCTTTCCTGAGATCTCGTGTGGTGCGTGGATCCGCGGAGAACCCTACGCTCCGACGAGAAACGAACCGTGGGAGATTTTATTCCCCCCTAGCGGCCGGCGGGAAATCGGCGCACGCCTTCTTCGGTGATCACGGCGTCGACGGAGCGGTCGTGAGGCTCGGTGGGGACGCTTTCGAGGACGTCGGCCGAGTCGAGAACACAGACCAAGCGGGCATCGGGGCGCGCGGCGGGGAGCGTCTGGTCGTAGTAGCCGCCGCCCCGGCCGAGGCGCAATCCGGTCGCGCTCACCGCGACGGCGGGCACGACGACGATGTCGGCGTCCGCGATGGCCTCCGGGCCGAGCCGCGGCCCCGAGGGCTCGCCGATCCCGAATCGCCCCGGGCGCAGCTCGGACACGGAGTGGAACTCCGCCCAGTCCAGTGGGCCGGGTTCGCCGGCCACCGGGAGAAGAACGCGGGCGCCGGCGGCCGCGAGCGTCGACGGGAGGGAGGTGCCGCCGGCCTCGCCGAAGGTGGGGAGATAGGCGCAGATCGTCGCAGGCAGGCGAAGGGTTCCGACGAATTCGATGAGGTGCCGGCGAATCGCGGCGTCATGTGCGGAGCGGAGCTGCGGCGTCATCCCCGTACGACGTTCGGCGACCGCGGCGCGCACCGTCTTCTTTGCGGCAAGGAGCGCCGAATCTGCCCGGCTTGGCGAACCATTCACGACTCCGAGCCTAAGCCCGCGACGAGCAGCGGTGGGCAAGTGGCGGGAAAAATCCGCGCGCCTGAATGGGCGACGGGCGGCAAATAGTTATGCTGACGCCATGACTTCAACGGATCTTCCATCCGGAAACGCCCAGTTCGCAACGGCGGTGGTGCCGGCGGCCGGCCTCGGCACGCGGTTCCTGCCTGCGACGAAAACGGTGCCCAAGGAGCTTCTCCCGGTCGTCGACACCCCCGGTATCGAGCTCATCGCCGAGGAAGCGGCGGCAGCGGGCGCGCATCGTCTGGCGATCATCACCTCCGAACGCAAGGTCGGTGTGATGGCCCACTTTTCCGAAGATCCGACGCTTGAGGGCACCTTGGAACGGCGTGGCAAGGACGTGCTGTTGCACAAGGTCAAGCGCGCGCCCGGGTTGATCGAGGTCGAGTCCGTCCGCCAGGAGCGCCCGCTCGGTCTCGGTCATGCGATCGGGCAGGTCGAGCAGATCCTTGATCCCGAGGAGCAGGCGATCGCGGTGCTGCTGCCCGACGATCTCGTACTGCCGATGGGTGTGCTCGAGCGAATGTCGGATGTACGCGCCGAGTTCGGCGGCACCGTGTTGTGCGCGTTCGAGGTCCCCGGCGAGGAGGTCTCCTCGTACGGCGTCTTCGCGACCGAAGACACCGACAACCCTTCCGTCAAACGCGTGACGGGCATGGTGGAAAAGCCGGCCCGCGAAGACGCACCCTCGAACCTCGCGGCGGCGGGGCGTTACCTACTCGACCGCGCGATTTTCGACGCGCTGCGGGCCATCGAGCCGGGCGCGGGCGGTGAGTACCAGGTCACCGATGCCATCGCCAAGCTCATCGACGACGGACACCCGGTCCACGTTGTTGTGCATGACGGCACTCGCCACGACCTCGGCAACCCGGGCGGATACATCAAGGCGTGCGTCGATTTCGCGCTGCAGTCCGACGCCTACGGCGCCGACCTGCGCGCGTGGCTCGGATCCCGCCTGGACACCTAGGACGCTCCCGCCCGCGCACCGGCCGGATCCGGCCACCGACACCGACCAACAGGACGAAGACGAGGACGACACATGCGTTCGGTCGCAGACCAGCTTGCGGAGGTAACCGCCGCCGCCATGAGCCCGCGCCCCGTGCGCGTGGGAATCTTCGATGCCCTCGGCCTGCTGTGCGCAGAGGAAGTGGTCGCCGAGCGCGCGTTGCCATCCTTCGACCAGGCCGCGATCGACGGATATGCGGTCCGGTCGGTCGACCTCGTGCCGCCGCAGCCTGCGGCCGTGCGGCACGACCCCGCTGCCGATGACGGCGGAGACGGTGATCCCCAGGAGCCCGGCGCAGATCGCGAAGACCGGACGGACGAGGAACCGGCCGACGACCTCGATGGGGAAGGCGGGGCATCCGAGGACGGCCGGGCGAACCGGCCCCTCGCCGGCGGTGCGGAACAGCGCGCGCTCTCGGTCGTGGGGCAGACGATGGCCGGTTCCGCTGCGGCAGGCGGGATGAGCGCGCTGCAGTGCGTGCGCGTCGACACCGGTGCGCCGCTGCCGACCATCGCGGACGCGGTGTTGCCGCTCAATTGGGCCACCGAACGCCAGGGTGACCGGGGCCTGGAGATCGATGTACGGCGCCGCGTGCTCTCGGGGCAGTTCGTGCGCCGCGTCGGAGACGACGTTCAGCCCGGCGATGTCGCCGTGCGCCAAGGCGCCGTTATCGGCTCCGCGCAGGTCGGGCTGCTGGCATCAGTCGGTCGCTCGCGGGTGCTCGTGCACCCGAAGCCGCGCGTGGCGATCATCTCCATCGGCGACGAGCTCGTAGACATCGACCGCGAGACCGCCCCGGGCCAGGTGTATGACGTGACCAGCTACGCGCTGGCCGCGGCCGCGCAGGACGCCGGTGCCGATGTGCACCGCGTCGGCATCGTCTCCACGGAGCCCTCTCGTTTCCGCGAGGTGCTCGCAGAACAACTCATGCGCTCGGAAATCGTGGTGATCTCCGGGGCCGTCGGCGGCGAGGCCACCTCGCGCGCCCGCCAGGTGATCCGCGAGTTCGGCAACCTCGACCTCTACCGCGCGGCGATGCATCCCGGTTCGGTGCAGGGCTTCGGGCGCCTCGGCCGCGACGAGGTCCCCACGTTCCTACTGCCCACCAACGCCGCGAGTGCGCTCGTGGTGTTCGAAGTCATGGTCCGGCCACTGGTGCGCATCTCGCTCGGCAAACGCCAGTCGGCGCGGCGCACGGTGCTCGCACGGACCATCGCGCCCATTACGTCCGTAGAGGGTCGGCACGGATACCTGCGCGGTCAGCTCATGCGTGACGACGAGACCGGCCAGTATCTCGTCCGCGCCTTCGGCGGCGCCGACGGCGCCTCCACGCACCTACTTGCGGCGCTCGCCGAGGCCAACTGCCTCGTATCGATTCCCGAGGAGACCGTGCATGTGCGCGCCGGTGAAGAGGTCGAGGTCATGTTCCTGGCTCAGCGTGGATAGGGGAGGCGGCGCCAGGTGGATGCCGAACGCAGGCTCTCCGGGGCGAGGGAACCCGTGAGCGGCGGAGTCCTGGGAAATCCTTCGTCCGACGTCATGGGTAAGGCCATGCCGCTGCCGAGCGCGACCTTGATCGTCGGGGGAGCGCGGGTCCATCTGCGCGAACCGTCGAGGAAAGACGCAGCGCAGTGGGCGCGGCTGCGCCGCGCGGGGCGCGCGCACCTCGAGCCGTGGGAGCCGCAGATCACCGAGCAATGGGACACCGCCTACCAGCCAAAGCGTTGGAAACGGATCGTTCGCGCGCAACGCGAATCCCGCAAGGCCGGCACGGCGCTGCCCATGGTGATAGACGTCGACGGGCGCTTCGCGGGGGAGGCGACGATCGGCGGGATCGTGCGCGGGGCCAACCAGTCGGCGTGGCTCGGTTACTGGCTCGGGCACGAGTACACCGGATCCGGGATCGGCTCGGCGGCGGTAGCGCTCGCCGTGGATATCGCCTTCGATGCGGTGCGCGTACAGCGTCTCGAGGCCACCGTTAAGCCCGATAACCTCGCCTCGCTCGCGGTGCTGCGGCGCGCCGGATTCCTCGAGGAGGGGCGGCTCCGCAATTACCTTCGTATCGGAGGGGCGCGCAGGGACCATCTCCTCTTCGCCGCGCTCGACTCGGAGAGGGTTATGCCCGTCGTCAAGGATCTAGTGATCAGCGGCCGCGCCGCTTACGCGAAGTAAAGATTGTTTTCTTCGCCCCGAGTTCATCGCCGGTAAATCCCTGCGCTATGGGCACGCAAACCGCCCGTGACGAACCCAGGAAAAAATAAGGGTGACTTTCCTCTCTCGGGCGCGGCGTGCCTGCATAGATACCGGGCGAACAGCTTCTAGCGTTGGGTCAACGTCGCATCCGAATCGGATGCACAAAGCAAGAACCCACTAGGGAAGGCTTTACATGTCGAGCTCGCTCCTCATCGTCGTGCTGGTCGCGGTGTGGCTGTTCGTGCTTGCGCCGATGGCGATTCGCGCACGCAAGCCCATCCGCCGCGCCGGCGACGGTCTCGCCCAGACCCGCACGCTGCACGCCGGCGGCGGTCGCAAGCTCCAGCCCCGCCGCGGCCGTGTGGCCGTGGTCGCGGAGGACGAGAACCTCGACACCGAGCTGTTCGGCATGCCGTCGGGCGAGGGCTCCACGGACGCCGAGCTCGTCGAAGCGGACTCGTGGCTCGCGCGCATTGAGGAGGACCACGCGCGCCACGTCGCCGACAACCGCGCGCTGCGTCTGCGCCGCGCCATCGACACGCGCGAAGCGGCCCCGGAGCGGGTCGTGTCGGCAGGTGCTGCTCCCGCCGCCGAGCCGACCTCGCGTGAGCAGATCGCCTCGCTCGCTCGGGCCGAGGAGAAGGAGTCCTCTGCCGTTCCCGAGTCCGATGCCGAGGTGACCGCCGGCAGGGTCACCGTCGGGCCGAACGAGGTCTCTGCCGCCGAACGCTCCCGCGTGGAGGTCACGGCGACGTTCAGTTCCGAAAGCGAGGCGGCATCCGCCGCGGACGAGCTGCCGGAATCCGAGCCCGCGACAGCGCAGGTCTCCGGCGCGTCGCACGCAGAACCGAAGGCCGACTCCGAGACGTTCGTCGTCGACGGAGAGGTCTTCGACAAGGACACCGAACCCGCCTCGGCGAAGAGCGAGCGTCCGCAGTCGCTGCGCGAGCGCCACGAAGCGGCATCTGCCGCGCGCGCCGCTGCGCGCGAAGCGGACCGGCCGGCAGAGCCCGAACTCGATGATGCCGACTACGACTTCGTCGAAAGGCGTCGCGGCCGTGGCGTGTACGATCCGCGCGCGGACCGGGAGGCCGCCGCAGGACGTGCCGTCCGCCGTCAACGTACGACCCTCGGCCTGCTCGCTTTCGTGATCCTGTTCGCGGTGCTCTCGCTTATCGTGACCCCGCACCTGTGGGCCGTGACCGCGATCGGCGCCGTGCTTCTGGGTACCTACCTATGGTTCCTGCGCAAGCAGGTGCGCATGGAGCAGCGCCTGCGGGCACGCCGGATCGAGCGTCTGCGCCGTGCGCGCCTCGGCGTCGAATCGCGGCATGACGTCGAGCTGTCGGTTGTTCCGCAGCGGCTACGGCGCCCGGGCTCGGTCGTCCTCGAGGTCGACGACGAGGATCCGATTTTCGATCACCTCGAGTCTTCGCGCGCGGCGGTCGCGCAGGAGCGCGAGCTCGGCGGCCGCGAACGGGCCCGCGCGCAGCGCAGCGAACGCGAGCCGAGGGCCGCGAGCCGACGCGCCGTATAACGCATCCGGGGAGGGCGATTTCCGGTCCTCTCGGGCAGGGGTGTTACTATGATGGACGCTGCTTGAGAGGGCGGGAAACCGTTCTCCGGCGAGGGGCTATAGCGCAGTTGGTAGCGCGTCTCGTTCGCATCGAGAAGGTCAGGGGTTCGATTCCCCTTAGCTCCACAATCCGAGAATAGGCACAAGGGCCACATCCAGTAGATGGATGTGGCCCTTCCTCGTACCGAAGATCAGTCGCGCACTATTCGGGCACGGCTCGAATAACGTGCGCCCACCTTGTCGCCCCTGCCGTCTCTGATCGCCGACGTGATGACAGCCCCACCATAGAACACCGCCGTGGGGACTGTGATCGCCGTCAAGCAGATATTCAAGGCGGAGATCCGTCCACCATCGGCAAGCAATGTGAATGCCACCGGTTGCATGATCGCCACCGAAATCCCTAGCCAGAATCCGATCCACTTCGCTCGTGCTCCCGCTGTCGCCCCGCCGCGAATCAACGGAGCCAATAGAGACACGAGAATCAAGATTCCGATGATGCCCAGCACGAACCGTTGCGAGATGGCTGTCATGCTCGATGGTCCGAGACTTCCAGGCCCGAAGAGGGCCCAACAGATCGACACTCCCGAAAAGGGGAGAAGTCCGAGCGCGCCGATAATGACGACTACGCGATCGGGGCGTGGCGGCTGGGCATCGATGAATGATCGCCATCTGTCCAGGACGTATCCCCAGAGAAGTAGCGCCAATGCGATGGCCAGAACGCCGAACCCTCCGTATACGAGGAAGAACACCCAGGGCGAGATATTCGACATGCCCGCCGTCTCGACGTTGCCATCTACGAGAAACTGGACGAGGGAGCCGAACGGGAGCCCGAGAAGGATCGGCGCGAGGAGACCGGTAGCTCCGGCTCCGATGCACGTGAGTAGCCAAGGCGGGATTCGCGTTCCCGCACGACACGCCAGTGCCACCGCCAGCGCAACGGCGACGCCCTCTAGCACGATGGTGGCTACGTTGCCCACGAGCATTCTTTGTGACTGTACTTCGGCAATTGTGGCGGCGTTCTTGAGGCCGATCGTCGAACCGAAGATCCATGAGAGTTTCAACGCCCCGTAAGGGATGACGGAAACGAACACCAAGGTGAGGGCGAGGATATCGACGGACGAATGGATGCGTCGAGTCGAGCTCGATGGTTGAGAGGACGTGGCTGGCTTCGAGCGAGGTTGCTTGCAATCTGTGGACATGAGGAGATCATGCCCCGCCCCGCCCGGCCTTGGCGTCGTCCTGAAGTAGACGAACGGTCATCCTCCGGAAGGATATTCCCTGCGAGGTCGGTCGTGACCCGGACGTACTATCCCGGTCTCGTAGGCGAGCACGGCTAACTGGACCCGGTCACGTGCGTTGAGTTTATGTAGTAATCGACCGACATGAGTCTTGACCGTAGTTTCGGAAACGAAAAGCTGTTGCGCGATCTCCGTATTCGACGCCCCCGAAGATACTGCAATGAACACTTCCTCTTCGCGCGGCGTCAACGAGTCGAGCACCTCCGGCGACTCAACCGATCCCGGAAGATCCGGAACCACCTGAGCGAGAAGCCTCCTAGTTGAACTAGGAGAGATGACCGCATCGCCCGCATGGACCGTCCTGATGGCGGCGATGACATCTTCGGCCTTGGCACTCTTGACGATAAAGCCACTCGCGCCTGCTCGAAGGGCCCCGAATACGTATTTGTCTATGTCAAAAGTTGTCACGATGATGACGCGAGGTGACGGTTCGCTCTCGATGAGCCGGCTTGTCGTTTCAATTCCGTCGGTCCCCGGCATGCACACATCCATGAGAACGACATCGACTGCCAGTCTCTTCGCGAGGATCAGTGCTGAATCTCCGGAATCGGCCTCCGCAACGACAGAGAGATCGTCCTGAGAGTCGACGATCATCGCCAAGCCGTTTCGGACCAGTGCTTGATCATCGACGATCATCACGTTGATCATGAGTCGACCTCTCGGAGAGGAAGCGTTGCGCGGACCACGAACGTGTTGCCGTTCCGTGGTGAGGCGTCGAAGGTCCCGCCTAGCGATTCCACTCGTTGCCTCATGCCTGCGAGTCCACGTCCCCGTGTCCGATTTTCCGGCGCCCTGACGCCGTCATTGGTCACCGTGATCTCGAGCGCATGTTCTTCTTGCTTGACGTGCACGTTCACCAGGTTCGCATGCGTCGCATGTTTGATGATGTTTGTCATGGATTCCTGTAGGACGCGATAGGCAACGTACTCGACAGAGCCCGGACGAGTGCGCTTTTCGCTGTCCATGAACCCGGAACTTTGATACTGGACCGGAATCCCGACGTCCCTCACTCTCTGAAAGAGCCCGTCCAACTCCGAAAGGGAAGGTGATGGCGTGAGAGAGGCATCGTCGGTCGGCGAGAGCACATCGAGTAGTTCGCGCATGCTCTTCATAGCATCCTGACCGGTCGAGGCGACGGTTTCGAGAATCGGAAGGGCGAGATGCGGCTTCTTCGTCAACATCATTCGGCCCCCTTCCGCCTGGCTGACGATCACGGACAGAGAATGGGCAACGATGTCGTGCATATCCCGGGCAATCGCTTCCCGTTCTTCCCGAATTAGTTCGCGAGCCTCGGCGTTGCGCTTTTCCGATTCCAGCTGCACCTGGGACTCGAGCGCCCGCAGATAGTTCGAGCGAAAGTATCGAATCCGCCCAACTGCCCACGGAGCGATCGTGGCTCCAAGCGCGATGGGAACGAAGTGGGTAAGGAAGAACGGAAACGCGCCTGCCGCGTCGTCATTTGCGGCGGCGGTGAACGCGCCGTCCATGAAAAGCCTAATGGCCAATAGCGCCAAACCGATCCCTGATGCCGCGAGCGCCAGCAAAGAAGTGCGCTCGGACGCCCTTGTTGCCAGGGTGTAAAGGCCCAGTACGAACACTAGCGACGAGGGTAAGAAGATAGGTGGAAGCGGCGCTCCGTAGCTCGTTACTACTTCGCCGGTCAGTCCCGGAGCCAGGAGCAGGCCAAGGGACATTGCAGCGAGGACAAGGAACATCCGAAACGGCCATAGACGACGAAAAATGGTCGCACAGTGGCCCGCTATGAAAAGTAAAATGCACAGGAGCTTCGCAGGCTCGATCCACGTGCTGTCGACGACTGCGGTAACGCTCGGAGGAAGCAGTAAGCAGGCCAGTAGGGCGGCAATCGGAAGGTCGACTGCGAGTGGGTGCTTATTCACCCACGAGTCGACCCCGGATAACATGCGGCCCCAGGTCACACCTTCATCTTACAAACCCCGGATCCAGGGGAGTGCACAATCGCTGGCGCGGATTGACGGTCGGAATTCGGGAACATTCGAGGTTGTGGCCGGAAGTGGGATGAGCTACCGGGAGCTTTGGGCCTGACGTTCGTGCCTAATGCCCCTGTTCCTGACGGCGGAGGTTCGCGCTCACCCGGACTGAAAGGTATTCGTCGATGTGTTCGTCCCATTCGCCCAGTTTCTCGCCCCCGGCGAACACCGCGGCGTAGAAGTTGGACTCTGCCGTTCCGAGGGCCTGTGCGCGTTCGCGGGAACGGATGGTCTGCGTGACCGAGATCTTCTCAGTGGTCGAATCGATCGAGAGCTCCGCGTCCGCGTGGACGGTTTCGAGACCAGCGGCAAGCGCGTCGCGGACCTCCTCGGCCGGCAACTCGGGCAGAGGACTCGTGATCTCAACGTCGAAGAGATCGGCCGTACCGATGTCTGCCGGTCCGTCCGTGGGGTTCGAATTCATTGCGGTGCTCGCGTGTGTCACGTGTTCCTAGAATGATTACGACGACTATGTACAAATTCGTCATATTCTTATTCCGTGTAATCGTTACGGGGTTGAGTGACACATCACGTTTTTCAGCAGGCGCCGTGCACTCCGTGCGCGAGCACCGGCGCGATAGGTTCTTGTAAGAGGGCCTAACAGGGGCGATGTGGAAATAGCGGGTGACAGGAAAGTGGCACGAAAAGAGGCAGGCGAGCTGGGGGAGTCAGTGCCATCGAATCACCTTCCGGCGGTGGCGATGTCGACGCTCGGCTGGGCCGGAATTGTGGCCGGCGGGTTGGTCGCGGCGGTGACGGATCCGCTCGACGTCTACCGCGGGAGCTGGGTGGCCGCCTACCTGGTACTCGTAGTTGGAGTCGCGCAGGTTGTGATGGGCTGGGCGCGCCGGGGTTCAGGGGCCGGTGGCGCCGGGACCGGTTGGGCACAATGCGCCGGATGGAACCTCGGCAGTGCCGGCGTCATCGCCGGCACTCTGACTAAGGCGAGTCTCCTCGTGTATGTGTCCTCGGCCGCCCTGGTTGTTGCATTGATCATCGCCGCGCTGGGCACCCGGATTGCTGGCAAAGCCTCCGGCGGCGGGCTGTGGCTCCTGGCGTATCGCGCGATGCTCGTGATTTTGGCCGTGAGCATTCCTGTTGGGATGGCGCTGTCCTACCTCCGGCACACGGGATAGGGGCGGCCTGAGGGGTGCGCGGTGAGTCCGACGTCATATGCGAGGTATGGCGTGACAAGATAGGCTCACCTAAGTCATCGCCGTATCGTTATCCAGGGAAGGCGGTTGGGAATGCCCAACATCAGCGTCACTCACTCTGACTCCGGACTCGTCCGGGTCGTCGTCCAACGGCGCGAGGAGGTGTCGCCGCACATCATCAGGGTGACGTTCGGGGGAGCCGACCTCGAGCGGTTCGAATACAAGGGATTCGACCAGTGGTTCCGGCTTGCTATTCCGATTCGGGGCGATGCAAGTCTCCACAAGATGCCCACGAAGTTCGGTATTGGCGGGTACCTCAAATACCTCACGCTGCCAAAGGGTACGCGCCCGGTGATACGGAACTACACGATCCGGCAGTTCCGCGAGAATCCCGCGGAGATGGATGTGGACTTCGTCGTCCATGGCACCGATGGTTACGCCGGGCCCTGGGCGGCGTCGGTCGAGCCGGGGACAGAGGCGGCGTTCATCGACCAGGGCTGCGGGTGGAACCCCGTCGACGCGGACCGCAGCCTCATCGTCGCCGACGAGAGCGGCATGCCCGCGGCGCTCGGGATCCTTCGAGATATGCCGCGCGATGCCCGGGGCACCGCGATCATTGAGACTTTCGACGAGCGTGACCAGCAGTTCGTCAACGCGCCGGACGGCGTGAATGTGCGGTGGGTCGTTCGAGGCGGCGACGAGGAGCCCGGGGCCGCTGCTCTACCGGCGTTGAAAGAAGAAGAGATCGGCAGCGATCTCTACGCCTTCGCCGTCGGCGAATCCGGGCTTGCCACTGGTGCGCGCCGCTACCTCGTGGGCGAATGCGGCGTACCCAAGGCAAACGTGACGTTCTCGGGCTACTGGAAGCTGGGAAAGGCCGCCCCGAGCTAGAGGGACTCGGCGAGTTTTGCCAGCGCCTCGGTGACAGCTCCCCAGCCATCGAAGAAGCCAAGCTCCTCGTGTGTGGCACGGGCCTGTGGGTCCGCATGGCGCACGATAGCGCGATAGTCGGTGCCCTCGGCGTGGCTGGAGAGGGTGATCTCCGCCGTCATGCCAATAGGGGCGGGTAGCGCGGGGTGCCAGGAACTCGAGATGGCATTGGTGAACACGATGCGGCTCTCGTGCTCGACGAGGAGGAAGATGCCGTCGGTGTGGGGGACGAAGTTCTGCCCGTCTTCGCTCATTTTCGTGACGAACGCGCCGCCAGCCGTCGGATCGAGTCGCTCGATGCGCGCGACCGTGGGTGCCGGGACCCACCACTTTTGTAGTAACTCCGGATCGGTCCACGCTTTCCATACGCGTTCTTTCGGCGCGCGCATGACGCGCTGGATCCGCAGATCGCGCTCCGGATCGAATTCGTGCGAGATCATGATGACTCCTCTGGGCTGGTGACCAACTGCTCTAGCCGGTCGGTGCGTGCGTTCCACCGTGCGCGTTCGTCGGCGAGCCAGTCGTCGACGAGGGAAAGGCGGGTGCGGTCGAGTTCGCAGGTGCGAACCCGGCCGGCCTTCCAGGTGTGGATGATGCCGGCGCGCTCGAGCGATCTGATGTGCTTCATGAACGACGGGAGCGTGATGTCGAAGGGTTCGGCGAGAGTGCCGACTGGTGCGGGGCCTGCACTCAAGAGCCTGATGATCGACCGCCTGGTCGGGTCCGCCAGTGCGATGAACACCGTATCCAGCTCGTCAGAATACTTAGCCACAAGGCTAAGTGTATTCCTGCTCGTCGACAGGTGCAATGGCCGGGCGGCAACGGCTAGTGCGTCGCCCCGATCTCGATGAGGAGTACGCCGGCCATAACCAGAACGACGCCTGCGGCCATGCGCTTGGTAAAGGGGTCCTTGAAAAGCGCGCGGCCGAGAATGGCGACGAGTGCGACACCGACGGCGACCCACGTTCCGTAGGCGACGCCGAGTGGCATGCCCTGGGACAAGGACATCGACAGGCTCGTGAAGGCGATTGCGTAGCCGGCGACGATAGGGACCAGCCAGCGCTTGCCGTGAAGTGCGAGCATGCGCAGGGACAAGGTCCCGGCTACTTCGAATGCGATGGCAAGAAGGAGAAATGCCCAGGCTATGAAATTCATTCGCTCCCCCGATTCGCAGATGTAGAGGCGGATTCCTCGCCTGCCGCGTTGTTGCCGCCGAGCTCGATGAGAACCACCCCGGCGATAACGAGAACAATGCCGACGCCCATCAGCGCGGAGAACGGTTCTCCGTAGATCAGCGTCGAGAGGATCGCCGTCGCCGCGACGCCCGCGGCACCCCAGATGCCGTAGGCGACTCCGATCGGCAGGCCGCGGCGAAGGACCTGCGCGAGGAACACGAAAGCGAAGACGAAGCCGGTGACGACGAGAAGGTAGAGCGCGGGACGATCGAGTGCACCCTTGAGGGAAAGTGAGCCCGTGACCTCCGAGGCGATGGCCGCGACGAGGAACATCCACGCGCTACGCGGCACGCGTTTCTGCGCGGGCGGCGGTGGCTGCGTGATCATTGGATCTCACCTCCGGAAATGAGTTGTTGCGCGATTCGGCGTACCTCGGCGCGCTCGTCGTCGCTCATGGTCTCGATGCCGGCCGCAGAATTGAACCACGCCCCGTCGGCGAGGAGTCGCGCGGCGATGCGTCGCGCCCGGAACGGTCCGGTGGTCGAGGCCACCATCCATGACGACAGCTTCTCGGTCCACCGGTCCCGAAGGGTCTCGCGCAACCTGATGTCGGCGAGCGGAGCGAGATCGGAGGGGTCGAAGTTCGTCGATAACGCGTGGTCTACGTACGCGGCGAGGCGATCGACGTCGGTGGCGTCCGGGGGCAGTCGAGAATCGAGGTCCTCGGTCCAGCGGTCGATGACATGGTCTACCACGGCCACCATGAGCCCCTCCTTGGAACCCACATGGTGGATGACGCCGGGCTTGGTGAGCCCACTCGACCGCGCGACCGCGTCGAGCGTCAAGGGCTCGCCGCGGGAGAGTATTTCGACCGCGCCTTCCAGGAGTTCGGACTTCGAAAGTGCCACGCCGACACGGTACCTACCAGATGGTAGGTAGGTAAATCGGAGTGAGGATTTCAGGGTGGATCTCAGGGTTAACCAGGTTCTCAACGCCGGACGGCGGACATAGGCTGGTATGTATCTGCAAGACGATCGCGTCGAGTTAAGAGGAGGGGTATGACTCGCCCATACGATTTCGAACCCACCGGAGAGTACGGATCGGATCGCTTCGGCGGCGCCGACTTCTCGGGCCCGTTCGCCGAGGGCGCTCGCGATGGGACGCCGTCGGCGACGAACCCGTACCTGGCGCCGGGGGCCCAGGAGCCCACTGTGGCCAACCCGCTGTTCGGTGAGGATCCGAACCCATATCAATACGCCGCACACCCGTATTCGAATCCGGGTTACGGAGCGCCGGCGCACGTGCCGACGCCGTACGACTCCGCGATGGGGTACATTCCCGACTCGGGGCGGGAGCTCCTTCCGCACGCCGCCGCGTACGGCCAGATGAATTCCGCCTTGGCGAAGCCAAAATCGCACGCCGCTGCTGCGCTGCTCGCCTTTTTCCTCGGAAGCCTGGGGGTGCACAATTTCTATCTGGGGTACACCAGTCGCGGTGTGATTCAGCTCGTCATCTGGTTGCTCAGCCTGCTAACCGTGGTGGTGGTCATCGGTGTCCTCGGCTTCATGGTGGTGGGAATTTGGGCGTTCATCGAATTCCTGCTCATTCTTTTCCGCTCGGGCTCGTACGGGTACGACAGTCGCGGCATCCCGCTGTATTGATGACGGCAGAAGCGACCGAAAGCAAAAGGCCTCCATGGTAAGCGACGGTGTCGAACCCGCGAGTGCTCGAGCAGAGCTTATGCAACAATCGCCGTTCGAGCCTTCCGTCCGCTCACACACCGAGCTTCCCGGTTGGCGCCGCGTGTTCGCTCAGGGATCGATGACTCTCGGGCTGTTCTTTCCCATCGAGTCCTACCGGGGCGACACTCCGCGCATGGAGCATCAGGTCGAGCGCGCACAAGCGGCCGAACGGGCCGGGTTCGCCGGGTTATACGTGCGGGATATCCTCCTGCGCGACCCGGACTTCGGTGACGTCGGGCAGATCTTCGATCCGTGGACATACCTTGCCTTCATCGCCGGGCAGACCAGCGAAATCGCCATCGGGTCCGGCTCCATCGTCGCGCCGTTCTATCACCCGCTCATCCTCGCAAAGCAGGCAGCGAGCATCGACCGGCTCTCAGGCGGCCGATTCATCATGGGCGCCGCCTCGGGCGACAGACAGCGGGAGTTCGCTGCCTTCGGCCAGCAGGTGCAGGACCGCGGCGCGATCTTCCGCGAGACGATCGAGGTCATGCGGCATGCCCATGCCACATCATTTCGGCCGACCGGCTGGAGCGGTGGGGCGCTCATGGGCGGCGACGTCGTGCCCAAGCCGCTCGCCGCCGAGATTCCGCTGCTCATCACTGGCACGAGCCAGCAGGCTTTCGACTGGATCGCCCGCAATGGCCACGGTTGGCTGACCTACCCGCGTGCCCTCCGCGAGCAGAAGTTCAAGGTCGCCCAATGGCGCGAGGCCGTGCGTCGCCATGCCGGCGAGGACGTATTCAAACCCTTCGCCCAGTCGCTCCCCGTCGACCTCCTCGACGATCCCGGCGCGCCCGCCACCCCGATGAAGTTCGGCTTCAGCCTCGGCCGCAACAAGCTCCTCGAGCTCCTTGGTTCCTTGTCCTCAATC
Organism: Dietzia timorensis; assembly: GCF_001659785.1. Taxonomy (NCBI): domain Bacteria; kingdom Bacillati; phylum Actinomycetota; class Actinomycetes; order Mycobacteriales; family Dietziaceae; genus Dietzia; species Dietzia timorensis. The sequence goes on along the minus strand of NZ_CP015961.1, from coordinate 2,432,819 downwards.
GGCGTCAACCACGTCATCCTCGGCCTCAAGGCCGGACGACGCCCGGCAAGCGATGTACTCGAAGAACTCGCCGAGCACGTCGTGCCCAGGTTCCCCGCATTGCAGGTATGACGTCGGACGGCGGCTAATTTCCCGCCGGCTACTCGATGCGCAGGATCTTGTCGTCGCCGTCGCGCAGCTGTCCGCGTCCGTCGGTGTTGTTCGTCAGCACCCACAGGCTGCCGTCCGGTGCGACCTCGACATGGCGGAGCCGGCCGAACTGCCCGGTGAAGTGGGTTTCGGAGCGAGAATCGTCGGATACGTCAACGGTGCGTATGCGTTCCCCGCGAAGGTTTGCGATGTAAAGCATGCCGTCCGCATATGCCATGCCCGACGGGCTGGCCGCCGCAGGCCGCCACTGTTGAACCGGATCGGTGAACTCCTCCGTTCCTCCCCGGCCCTCAACGGTGGGCCAGCCGTAATTCGCGCCCGCAGTGATTTTATTGAGCTCGTCCCACTCGTCCTGGCCGAACTCCGCCGCGTACAACGTGCCGTCGTCGGTCCAAGCCAGCCCCTGCACGTTGCGATGGCCCATGCTGTATGCCGGGGAACCCGGCCAGGGATTGTCGCCGGGAATTGAGCCGTCGGGGTTGTACCGGAGAATCTTGCCCGCAGGATGATACGGATCCTGGGTGAACTTGGCGTCCCGCAGCTCTTGGAAGTCTCCTCCCGCGAGATACAGTTTGCCGTCCGGGCCGAAAGCGATCCGGCCTCCGTTGTGGACGTTGCCGATCGGAAGCCCAGACACGATCTCTTCCCGCTCGCCGAGACCGAGAGAACCGGGCTCGCCGGTCAGTTCGAAACGGTCGACGCGATTGTCCTCTTCAGTGCCGTAGTAGGCGTACAGGTAGCCCTCGTGGATCGTGAGTCCATGTAGCCCGGCCTCGCCGCGCGCATCGACGTTGTCTATGACGCCGGCGACTCGCTTATCTCCGTTGTCCGCAACCTCGACGACCTTGCCGGAATCTCGCTGGCTCACCAGGGCGGTTTCGGCATCGACAAAGGCGATGTCCCATGGCACGTCGAGTCCCTCCGCCACCACCGTCGGGGCGGGCAGGGTGTTGGAGTCTTCAGAGGCATTCGACCCGGTTTCCAAAGAAGCCAGGGGAGATGCACCAGATCCGAGAACCTCAGGTGCGCCGAGGCTGCCGGCCCCCTGCTGGGAGCTTTCAGGCGGGAGCGAGCCCGTCGCCGATCCGCCGTCGACGGCGCTGGAGGATCCAGATCCGAAACATGCGGTAAGGGCAATCGATACGGCCGTAATCGTGCCGAGCGCGAGCGCTTGCCGAGTGGCGTGAGGGCGGCGTCGTGGTGTCGAACTCATCTGAGTCGTCCTTTCGTCGCGTCCCGCGCGAGTGGCGAACGGGAGCCGAGGTGGCCCAAAATCTACAGGTCCGGTACGACGTATGAGGGCGAATGACGAAACCCGGCGACGAAACTGAGCCGCACGCGTCTGGCAGATCCCACCGAGGCGACAACGGTCGCGGATGCGTACCGCAGCAGTATCGGGATACGGTGGGGCCATACGGCGCGAGATGCGCGCAGAACTACCGGAGGAGGTGAGCGAGAGATGCCCGATCCGAGGAGTCGATCTCGTCGCGCCTCAATCGTCCGGTCCTGCGCCGCCGTGACTTTTGTATAGGCGTCCAGGGGCGCACGTCAGGCGAAATTGATCAGACCGCAGTGTTCGCGCTGCGGACGCACGCGTGCATAAGGACAACAAAATGAGCGACGCCACAGGAGTACACACCGACTACCTGCATCTCCTGATAGAGAATCGCGAGCTGCCCGAGCTTTCGGAGATCTGCGCGACAATGCCCGCATGGGAGATTGTCGACGTATTCGACGAGATCCCGACTCGTGACGCTGCCGTCCTATTCCGACTTCTCGACAAGTCCAAGGCCATCGAGATCTTCGACGATCTCGATACGGCAGCCCAGGCCGATCTCGTCGCCGAGCTCAGCGACGCCAAGGTGTCCGAGGTGTTCGCCGGGCTCGAACCGGATGAGCAGGCGCGTCTCCTGGACGAGTTGCCGGCGCGCGTGGCGAAGAAGTTGATGACCGCGATGACGGCCGAAGATCACGGCCAGGTCACCAGGCTGCTTGGCTATCCCCGCGATTCGGTCGGCCGCACGATGGAACCGGCCGTCTACGCCAAGGAACACGAAACCGTAGACGAGGTGCTCCACCGCATCCGGTCCCATCACGCCTCGCTTGAAGCTCTCGCCGAGATCCCGGTCGTGTCGGACGTATTGGTGCTCGTCGGCAAACTCAATCCGATCGACTTGTTGCGAAGCGACGGAGATCGGCACGCCAGCGAGCTCATGGAAGCGGACCCGCCGTACGCGTATACCTCGGATGATGCGGAGACAGTCGCACGCCGCGTTCTCGACTCCGGGGACTTGTTGTTCCCCATTGTCGATGCCGAAAAGCGTCTCGTTGGGGTGTTTCCGATCGGCGACGCCGCCGCGCTGGACAAGCGGGCAGTCGACGAGGACTCTGCGCGAGCCGGCGGCGCCGAACCGCTGCGCAGGCCCTATCTGCTGACGCCGGTCGCCACGGTCGCCAAGTCGCGCGTGGTCTGGCTTCTCGTGTTGGCCGTTTCCGCCGTTCTCACAGTTCAGGTGCTCGAGATTTTCGAGGAGACGCTGTCCCAAGTCGTCGCCCTGGCCTTGTTCATTCCGCTCCTCACCGGGATCGGAGGCAACACCGGATCGCAGGCAGCGACCACCGTCACCCGCGCGCTATCGCTGGGCAATGTACGAAAACGCGACTTCATGAAAGTCGCGTTCAAGGAGCTACGCACCGGAATCCTGCTCGGCATCGCCCTCGGCGCGCTGGCGTTTGCGGTGGCATCGCTGGTCTACGGCGTGGGAATCGGCACCGTTGTCGGGCTGACAATCATCCTCAACTGCCCCATAGCGGCGACTGTGGGAGGACTCGTGCCCCTTGTCGCACAGGCGTGCAAGGTCGATCCGGCGGTGTTTTCCACTCCATTTATCTCGACCTTCTGCGACGCCACCGGCCTATTGCTCTACTTCACTGTCGCCATCACCGTCCTCGGTCTCTGAGCGAAGCGATCCGGTAGTGAGGGACCCGGCTCTACTGCGCTTCCGTGGGCCACACTCCTGATGATCCGCGCCGGTGCGAACCGACGAGATGGGTGTCGACCATTCCGATCGCCTCCATGAGCGCGTACATCGTCGTCGGCCCGACGAAGCGGAAGCCGCGACTGCGCAATGCCTTGGCGAGTGCTTTCGATTCCTCGGACTGTGTGGGGACTTCCTCGTATGTGCGGGGAGCAGGCGTGGTCGAGGGTTGGAATGACCAGACGAAATTCGCGAGCCCGCCGTCATCGCGTAGACCTATGGTGGCGCGGGCGCCATTGATCGCCGCGTTGATCTTCGCGCGGTTGCGGATGATGTCCGCGTTGTCCATGAGCCGCTCTACATCTGTCTCGGTGAACTCGGCGACAACGTCCGGATCGAAGTCGTGGAATGCTTCGCGGAAGGCGGGGCGTTTGCGCAGGATCGTTGCCCACGACAGTCCCGACTGGAAGCCTTCGAGAGTGATTCTTTCGTAAAGCCCCTGCTCGTCTCGTACGGGTAGGCCCCATTCGGTGTCGTAATACTCGCGCATGAGGTCGCTTGATTCGGCCCAGCTGGGGCGGGTAAGTCCGTCGTCGCCGACGATGAGAGCAGTGGATTCCGGTTCGGTGGTCATGCGGTTCCTTTGCTGTATTCGTTGGGTGGTGCGCTATTGGCTATCGGGAAAGAGTCGTCGGCCATGCCCGTGATCCGGAGGGTGATGTTGAGGCGACCGGAGGCCAGGCCGCAGCCCTCGGGCGCAGTGCCCGGCACGATCTTGGGAACGCCGTGGTACGCGCGCCGCGACGGGCCTCCGAAGACGAAGAGGTCGCCGGAGGCGAGGGCGACGTCCGTGTACGGCTTGGTGCGGGTTTCGGTGTTGCCGAAGCGGAAGGTGCAGGTATCGCCAATGGACAGCGAGATGATCGGGGCGTCGGCGGATTCCTCGCCGTCGATGTGCATGCCCATGCGGGCGCTGGTGTCGTAGAAATTGAGCAGCGCGGCGTCGATCGTGTGGGCGTCGCCTTCGGCGCGGCTTCCGGTGACGTCCTCGATGGCGCGGTGGCCGAGGCGTACGAGCCACTCGGGCACGGCGGCGACGCGACAGCCGTTGACGTCGACGGCATAGCGGCTGTAGCCGTAGGGGTACCAGTGCCAGCCGAGCGACAACGTGCTCACGCTCATCTGACCGTTGCCGATCTTCGCAGAATGATAGGGGACGGGGCCGCGTCCGAGCGACCGCGCCGCCTGCACGATCCACGCCTGTTGAGGGACGGTAAGCCAGTCCGGTACCCAGAACGCGCCAGGGGCGACCTCGCGGCGCGGGCGGCCGAGGGCTTCTGGGCCGAATAGGGCTCCGGTCGTCCCGGTCGGGCTCATCGTGATCCCTCCAACGCGAGCAGCTCCCGCTTGGCTTCCTGCCCGCCGGCATAGTTGCCCAGCGATCCGTCGCTGCGGACGACGCGGTGACAGGGCACCACGATGGGCAACGGATTCTTCGCGCATGCCGTTCCGACCGCCCGAACCGCCTTCGGGTTGCCGACACCTTGCGCGACCTCTGCGTAGCTTGCCGTGGAACCGTAGGTGATGTGCGGGAGGTAACGCTGGACCTCGAGCCGGAAGCCGGTCGCGAGCCGCCAGTCCAGGGACAGTTGGAATTCCCTCCGTGCCCCGGAGAAGTACTCGCCGAGTTGCCGCTCGGCAATATCGAAACGGGACGGGGCGCGCATCAGTCGCGCGCCAACGGATACGGCGAGCTCGTCGAGGACTTGATCGAGCGGGGTGGAGTCGAAAGCGACCCGGACCAGACCGCGCTCGGTGGCCGCGAGAATGAGTGCACCGACGGGCGAGCCGACTTCGGTGTAGGCGACATCGAGAAGGCCTACCGAGTCTGCGGCAGCGCCGAGGCCGGCGGCGAGCCGCTCGATCTCGTCGTCCTGGATGCCGAAGTCGTCGGTCAGAATGGAATGTGTGTCCATCGCTAGGTCGTTCCTTCCTCGCGTGCGAGCGACAGGCGCAGAGCGGCGACGCCGTCCGCGCTGGCGCGGCGTACGGCAGGTGGTGTGGAGCCGGTGAGCTCGGCGGTCTCGACGTGGCTGAGGCCGCCGAAATAGTGCAGCGCCACCGCGAGGCGCTGCTTCTCCGGCAGCGCCGCGACCTGCTCCCAGATCTCGTGCCCGCCGGCGTCCGTCGACGACGCCTGGGCTAGCCGTTCGGGCACATCGGCCACGGGGGAGGGGCGCCTTGCGGTCTGGCGCGCTGTGTCGACGCATTTGTTCTTCGCCACCCGGACCAGCCACGCCTGGTGGTTGACCGTGCCAGACGGGGAACCGAGGGTATCCCAGGCGCGTAATGCCGCGAGAAACGTTTCCGACCAGGCGTCTTCGGCATCGGCGCCGGAGCCGAGGAGGGAGCGGCATACACGGAGCACGGTGGGGCCGTGCTCCCGGACGAATGCATCGAATCGCGTCTGCATGTTCCCGCGCGCCTAGAACAATCTCCCGGCCGCTTCGGGCGCCGGTTCTTCGAGCGACAACAGGTAACGCTTGCGGTCCAGCCCGCCGGCGAAACCGGTGAGTGAGCCATCCGCGCCGATGACCCGGTGACAGGGGACGATGATGCTGACGGGATTGTGCCCAACCGACTGACCCACTCGTTGGGCGAGATGCTTGTTGCCGAGGCGCACCGCGAGATCGGCGTACGTCCAGGTGTCGCCGTACGGGATTTCTCGCAGGAGCTGCCACACGGATTCCGAGAAGGCGTCGCCGTTCGTCGACACCGCTATCGAGAAGTGGGTGCGCTGCCCGGCGAAATACTCGCCGAGTTCCTCGGCGGTGGCGGCGAGCACCTTGTCCTCCGCCACGGACACCTGTGGACCGATCGATTCGGGCGCGGGCGGGTACTGGTGAGGAGTGAAGTAGAGTCCGCCCAGCGCGCCCGCCTCGGCGACCGCCAGGAGCTCGCCCACGGGCGAGTCGATGATCCCGAACCTCCGCCGAGCGGTGTCGCTACCGGTGCCGACGCCGGTGGCGCTGGTGGTCTCGCCCATCTGGCCCGTCTCCTTTCCATCCGCCGCTGTGCCTTGGTGCTCGAAATTACGGCACGCGCACCCTGAAAGGGGTTCGCTACCTGGTAGTCGCTTCCCACGCACCGAGTGTGAGGTCCTGTCCCGACAATTTCCGGGTTCAGCTCTCCGCGCCGGTCCGTAGCTCGCGCACCACGCGGGCGGGGGAGCCGGCGGCGAAAACGCGTGCAGGGATATCGCGGGTGACCACCGAACCGGATCCGATCACGGAACCCGCGCCGATACGCACGCCGGGATTGACGATCACGCCGCCACCGAGCCACACGTTCTCCTCGAGCACGATCGGTTCGGCGCGCTCGGCCCCGCTGCGACGGAACGCAACGTCATCGACCGGATGCACCGGGGTGAGCAGTTGGCAGCGCGGGCCGAAAAGAGCGCCGTCACCGATGGAGATTTTTGCGCAATCGAGCGCGACGAGGTCGTAGTTGATGAACACGTCGCGGCCGAGGTGGATATTGAATCCGTAGTCGGCCCGCAGCGTCGGCATCAGCTGCGCGCCCTCGCCGACGCTCCCGAGCAACTCGCCGAGCACCTCGCGGCATTCGGCAGGATCCGTCCCAGGAGTGTTGAAGCGAGCGAGTAGCCGCTGGCACTGCCGTCTGGCCGTGTCCAGCTGGGGATCGCCAGGTTCGTACCACTCGCCGGCAAGCATTTTCTCGAGTTCGTTCATGATGTCGATACTGCCTTCGATTCGGCACGCACGCCCCGCTCCAACCCCTCGGCAAGTTCCCCGGAACCTCCCAGCATCCGCACAGCACGTGGTCGTAGCTTTCTTTTCGTGAATAATCGGGGTGGCCGGTCTCATCCGGATAGGCAGAGGAGGTTCGGTCGGTCGTGGACTGGATAGATCGCTTGTTGACGGCGGTGAGCCTCGACGGCGCAGTGCCCGCGAAAGTCGCGAGTGTCGCCATGATCGTCGCGGTGCTCGCGCTCCTTGCGCTCGCGGCTTTCGCCCATTTTCCAGCCAGGCCCCGCCGAGGCCTCCTGCGCGCCGGAATCGCCGTGGCGGTCGGCGTGGTGCTCACGGTGGTCGTGCGCATCATCGTCGAGGACCTGTGGAAGCCCTACCCGGACGTGTTGCCCCTGGCGACGTGGGCCGTGATCGGATGCGGCATAGCAGGGATCGCCCTCGCGGTCGCGGCCGTCGGCCGCCGCGGCGCGCGGACGAGAAAGAAGATGGCTCTTCGGACATTGGGCGCGGCGGTGTGCGGCGTCATCCTCGTGGCAGGGTCTGCGGCGCTGGTGAACGTGCAGTTTTCCGCCTACCCGACCGCGGGGGCGCTGTTCGGCGTCGACGGCTTCGACACCGAGGACCCGGCGACCGCGCTCGCCCCGCGCGACGAGACCGTGGCGGCGGCGCCGGGGGAGACGATTGCCCAGGCGCTGCCGGCCGACTGGACCACGCCTACCGGGGATCGGCCGACCGAAGGAGTTGTCACCGACGTGGCGATCCCCGGCGAGCTCTCGCACTTCCCGGCGCGCACGGCGAAGGTGTACCTGCCGCCGGCGTACTTCGCCGAGCCGCGGCCCGAGCTGCCGGTAGTCGTCGCGATGGCGGGGGAGCCCGGCTCCCCGGAGGACTGGACGACGTCCCTACAGATGCCGCAGGTGATGAATGCGTTCGCTGCCCAGCACAACGGAATCGCACCGATCGTGGTGGTCGCCGACCCCATCGCCGAGCGGCTCGGCAACACGCTGTGCGTCGATTCTCCGCGAGGCAACGCTGATACCTACTTGGCGCAGGACGTGCCCAATTGGATCGACAAGAACCTGCAGGCCTCCACCGACCACAGCCAGTGGGCCGTCGCCGGATACTCCTTCGGCGGGACTTGTGCGGTGCAGCTCGCGCTGGCCCACCCGGAGTTGTACCCGAATTTCCTCGCGATGTCCCCGCAACAGGAGCCGACGATCGGCACGCGAGCGGAGACCGTCGATGCCTTCTTCGGCGGCGACGAGAATGCCTTCGCCCGGCACAACCCGCTGGACATTCTCGCCGCGAACCGCTTCCCCGAACTCCACGCGTCGTACGCGGTAGGCACGGACGATTCAGAATACGGTCCGGCCACCGAGGCGCTCGCCGCGGCCTCGAAGAAGGCGGGCATCGACGTCGAGTCCCATGAGCTACCCGGCGGTCACGACTATTCGCTCTGGCACGACGCACTCGAGGAGAACCTGCCATGGCTTTCGCACTCGCTCCGGCTCGCCTGAGCGGAGGCGGGGCGCTTCGTTCGGCCCCGGTATCCGTCGCGGCGGGGCTCGCGCTGGTCGTCGCGCACCTCGGCCGCATTCCGGTGCCCGGCTTCGTCACGACCTCGTTCTCCGGTCTGCTCCTGTCGCTCATCGCGGTCGTGATCATTGGGCGATTCATCGAGCGCCGGATCGGCCACGGCGCCACCCTCGCGATCGGTCTGCTGGCGACGATCGGCGCCATCGCCTGCGCCGCGCTAGGCAGCTGGCTGTTCGAGCTCGCCGGGGTGCACATGGGCTGGGGCCATCTCACGTGGGACCGCGTACACGGTTACGTCACCGCAGATCCCGCTGGTCCCGCAGGAATGCGTGGCGTTGCGCGCGGCCCGCTCGGGGCGGGCGCGATCGGTCCGTACCCGTGGATCGCGGGACTCGTGCTCGCCTCGACAGCGCGCATGTCCGCGCTGTGGCGCCGCCGCCTGCGCGTCGGCGTTCTCGCTACGTGCGCGACGATGGTGCTGTTCTTCGGGCACCGCGCGAACATCGCTCTCCTCGCCGGTGCGCTCATCGGGCTCGTCCTCGGAGTGGCACTGCACGCCGCCCGACGCGAACGCCCCGCCCATGACGTCGGAGGTCCTGTCCGCACCGCCGCCGCCACCTTCCGCGAGCGCCGAAATCTCATCGCCCTGCTCCTCGTGACGGTCGCCATCGGCCCCGTCCTCGCCCGGCTGGTGCCGGGGGCCGACGGCGTCCTCAGCCCGCTCGCCGGCCTCGTCGACCGCAGCCCGTTCACCACCGCGCAGGTCGCCGAGATGTGCGCGGACGGGCAGTGGACGCGCGACTGCCTCGAGGCCACCGAGCGCGTGCGTCTGGGCGGGATCGGCCCGATGCTCATGGCGCTCCTGCCCTCGGTGATGGCGGTGCTCTTCGCCACAGGACTGCGCCGCGGCCGGCGCGCCGGGTGGATCGGCGCCGCGGTCATCGTCGCCGCGTGGCTCGCCGCTGCCGCCGCCCAGCTCATCGGGTTCGGCACCAACGGCACGGCCACGGCGACGCGGATCACGTGGACCATCGCGGCGATGGCGCCGCTGCTCGTCTGCCTTGTCGCTTTGCTGCGCGGGCGCGCTCTGTTCCGGATCAAAGCAGGTGGCCGGGCCGGGCCCCGGGCGGCCGTGGCGTCAGCAATCATCGTCGCCATGGGCTGGGTCGGGTACGTACTGGCCGGGCTCGCGACCGCCGGGGGCTTCGCCACGCGCCCGGGCGTGCTCGCGCTGATCGTCGACTTCCCCCGCCGCCTCGTGCCGCCACGATTTCTCGGCGCATTCGACATCCACGCCGCCCTCGCGGAGGGCAGCGGCGCTGTCGGCTCGATGCCGCTTCCCTTGTCGGCGCCCGCGACCGCGGTATTCGAATGGACCCCGATCCTCGTGTGGACGGCGCTCGCCGTGGTGTTCTGGTTCCTCCTCCACACCCCGCTCGGCGACCCGCGCGCGGCGCCCTCCGCCGTCACACGCGAACTGATCCACGACCCCGGCGGCGCGAATCTGTCCTGGATGGGTTTGTGGCCGGAGAACTCGCACTGGGTCGCAGCCTCGGGGCGCGCGGCCGTGCCGTACCGCGAGATCGGCGGGGTGTTCCTCACCGTCGGTGAGCCCGTCGGGGACCCGACGGCGCGGACGGAGGCAGTCCGCGAGTTCACGGACTTCGTGCTCGCAAGCGGCGGCGTGCCGTGCTTCTACAGCGTCGGAGAGGACGTGCGCGCGGCGTGTGAGAAGGCGGGTTTCCGCAGCGTTCGCGTGGGCGAGGAGACCGTGATCGAGCTCGACGGGCTCGAGTTCCGCGGCAAGAAGTTCCAGGACGTGCGAACCGCGATCAACCGCGCCCGCAAGGAGGAGGTGACCTCGCTGTGGACCCGCTGGTCCGAGTGCCCGCTCGCGCTCAAGGAGCAGATCATCGAGATCTCCGAGGCCTGGGTCTCGGACAAGGGGCTGCCCGAGATGGGGTTCACTCTCGGCGGGATCGACGAGCTCGACGACCCGGAGGTGCGCCTGCTGCTCGCGATCGACGCGCGCGGCGCCGTCCACGGAATCACCTCGTGGATGCCGGTCTACCGCGACGGTGCGCTCGTGGGACTGACCCTCGACTTCATGCGCCGCCGTGCGGACGGGTTCCGCCCCGCGATGGAGTACCTCATCGCCACGTGCGCCCTGGACGCGAAGGAAGAGGGACTTGAGTTCGTCTCGCTGTCGGCGGCGCCGCTCGCCAGCACTCACCCCGGCCACGCCACCGGTTCCGATGACGACGGGCCCGCGGGAGACCGCCCGTCGACCTCAGCCCTCGACTCGCTTCTCGAGCGGCTGAGCCACGCGCTCGAACCGGTCTACGGCTTCCGCTCGCTGCTGGCGTTCAAGGCGAAGTTCCAGCCGAGCTACGTCCCGCTCTACATGTGTTACGAGGAGTCGGCGTCGCTGGGATTCATCGGCGGTGCGATCGCGCGCGCCTATGTCGGCGAGGTGTCCACGGTCAAGAGTGCCCGGCTCGTCGCGGCGCTTGGAGCAGCGCTGCGCCGAGGACACGACAAGTAGGGCCGCGGCGGGCGATCTTGCGCAGACTGGACGCGCGTCCGGAAAAACGTCGATACGGTGGACCTTGCAGCACCGCGAAAGGACAACGGCAACCATGGCCAAGGCGAGAATCACAGATTTCCAGGGGCGCACATGCGTCGTCACGGGCGCGGCGAGCGGTATCGGCCGCGCGGCGGCGCTCGACCTCGCGGCCCGCGGCGCGAGGCTCGCATTGTGCGACAGAGAAGCCGGTGCCCTCGAATCCACCGCGCAGCGCTGCCGGGAGATCTCCGGGTCCGCCCCCGTCGTGGCGGCGTTCGACATCACCTCGTTCGAGGAGACGAAGGCTTTCGCGGACGAGACGATTGCGGAGCTCGGGGTTCCTTCGGCCGTTTTCCACGTCGCCGGGACCTCCAAATGGGGCGCGGTCGACAAGATGGTGCACGAAGACTGGAAGCTCCTCGTGGACGTCAACCTCATGGGCACCGTCCACGTGGTCGAATCCTTCGTCCCGCCGATGATGAAGGCGGCCCGCCCCGGCGCGCTGGCCATGGTGTCCTCCGCCGCCGGGCTCATCGGAATGCCGTGGCACGGCGCGTACAGCGCGACGAAGTTCGGCGTCCGCGGCATTGCCGAGGTACTGCGTTTCGATCTCGAGAGCAAGCGGATCTCGGTCCACATCGTCACCCCAGGCGCGGTCGATACCCCGCTGGTCAACAAGATCCAGATCTCCGGGGTCGACACGTCCGACCCGGCGGTCGCCGAGGCTCAGGCGAGATTCTCCAAGCACGCGGTGACCCCCGAGGTGGCCGCGAAGAAGATGATCGACGGCGTCACCAAGGGCAAATACATCATCCAGACCTCCCGCGACATCGCCCTGGCATTCGCCGCGCAGCGCTACTTTCCGCCCGCCTACAACCTCGCGATGCGCGGGCTCAATCGCTACCTTCTCAGCGTGGCGAAGAAGGCCGGCGTCGAGGTCTAGCGGCGCTGCGCGTCAATCGCGCGACCCGTCGCCGGCGCTCTCCGCGCGCCCGCGGGCTTCGCGATAAAGTCTCTAGGCGTGATGAGTTTCGACGGATTGCGCGACTTCGCTCTGCTACTGGCACGCCTGGGCCTCGGCGTCATTTTCGTCGCCCACGGCTGGCAGAAGTTCTTCGACCTCGGCCTCGACCGCGTGGCCGGCCAGTTCCACACCATCGGGATCCCGCAGCCGGAGGTCACGGCGGCGATTGTTGCCGGTGTCGAACTCGTCGCCGGAGTGGCGCTCGTCCTCGGGATCCTGACGCCGCTCGCCGGCATTCTCCTGGCCGTCGACATGCTCGGCGCCTTCTATTTCGTTCACGCGACCAACGGCCCGTTCGTGGAGAACCAGGGCTGGGAGCTCGTGCTTGCGCTCTTTGTCGGAACGGTCGTCCTCGCAGCCGTTGGCGCCGGGCGCTTCAGCCTCGACAAGGCCCTCGGCGGCTGATTTCCGCGTTCGCCGCTACACACCGCCGAAAAGGCTACACACCCACTTGAGTGCTACAAACTGCACTGTGATCAGTCATTTTCGACCATTTAGTGGGTTTGTAGCACTGAGGACTTCTAACGCCCGGCAGAATTTCGCGAAAGCTAGGTCCAGCTCGGCAGCCACTGATGGTTCTGCCATGCCAGTTGAGTAATCGGCTGCCCGACGAGCACCGGCCACATGTACACGAAGTTCGCCACGACGAGCGCGACATAGACCGCGACGATCGCGAATCCGACAGTCTGCCGGCGCGAGAGCGTGGCAATCTCCACACGCAATCCGGCGGCGAAACCGCCTCCGCGATCCTCACGCCCACGGGCACTCTCGGCAGCCCGCGCCAGCGCACGCTTTTCCTCACGCTCGGCGAGCTGCGAAGGACTCGGCGCACGGCCTGCCCGAAGCACGCCGGCGATCTCGCCGAGGATCAGCGCGAGCATGATCACGAAGAACGGAATGAGCAGCGCGCCGTAGAAGAAGTACATCTGCCGGTCGAGCATGAAGAACCAAGGGATGATCCCTGCGGCGTAGCCGACCAGCGCAAACGCGTACCGCGCGTCGCGCGAGAAAATCGCCCGCCACAGCGCGAAGCCGAGCACGGGGATCGCGAGCCACCACATCGCCGGTGTCCCGTTGAGCATGATCGCTTGCACGCACGAATCCTCGCCGCAGCCGCCCACCTCGGGGCCCTGCTCCATGTAGTAGAGCATCGGTCGCAGGCTCATTGGCCACACCCACGGCTTCGATTCCCACGGGTGCATGTTGCCGGCGGAGTTCGTCAGCGAGGAGTGGAAGTCCATCACCGAGGACTGGTAGTAGATCCACGACTGCACCGAATCGGGCAGGAAGCTCCACACTGAATCCGCGTCGACTTTCGTCCCCACGACGTGCCGGTACACCGCGTTCTCGTCGCGGAACCACGGCAGCCACGACATCATGTACAAGATCGCCGGCCAGATCACCAGCGACGCGAACGCGGGCACGGAGTCCCGCGTGAGTGCGCCGAGCAGCGGCGCCCGCACCCGATAGCGGCTGCGCAGCGCGATATCGAAAGCCAGCGCCATGACGCCGAAGAACGCGATGTAGTAGAGGCCGGACCACTTCGTGCCGAGCGCCAGGCCGAGCATCACGCCTGCACCGAAGCGCCACCACCGGAAACCGAGGCGCGGCCCGAGATCGGTCACCGGCCGGCGGCCGAAATCCGAGGCGCGCAGCAAATACACCGACACCGCCACGCCAGCCGCGGCCAGGGCGACCGCGGCGGCGATCCCCGCCAGCGATACCCCGAGCACGACGACGACAGCGGCGCACGCGGCCACCATCAGCGCGGCCAGGAAATAGAACCAGGCCAGACCCATCGCTGGTCCGGGACGAGCGGGGTTCACCCGCCCGGCTAATGCGGCGCGGTGCATGCGCAGGCGCATGCGATCACGGTCGACGAGGAGGCACGCGGCTGCCGCCGTCACGAAGAGGACCTGGTAGATGTCGAGCATCCCGACGCGGGAGGTCACGAACAGCACGCCATCGCAGGCGAGCAGCAACCCGGCGAGTCCGCCGAGGAACGTGGAGCGGGTGAGCCGGCGAGTCATACGCACGATGAGCACGATGACGAGCACGCCCGCGAGCGCCGCGGTGATCCGCCAGCCCAGCGGCGTGTAGCCGAACAGAAAGCCGCCGATCGACTGGATCTGCTTGGCCACCGGAGGGTGCACGATCAGCCCGTAGCCAGGGTTTTCCTCGATCCCGAGCTGAGAAATCTGGAAGGCCTGCGGGGCGTAGTGCTTCTCGTCGAAGATCGGCGTGCCGCCGTCGGTGGCCGAACCAAGCGAATACAGGCGCGTCACCAGCGCGATGAGCGCGACGACCCCGGTGACGATCCATCCGCGCACGCGGTCGGCGGGGCCGAAGTCGGGAGCGGGCAGCGCCGGGCCCGGGCGCCGCGCAGCGCCGTCGTCGCCGGGCGCGGGGCGCGAGGAGCCGCCGGGGTCGAGGGTCGGGGAGTGGCTGGTCATCACCCGAGAATCCTAATGCCCGCCGCGGGTTCGGGTGGGACCGAGCGCGCGCCGCGCCGCCGATTCGCCGTACGGTTACCGATATGGACACCTCCGATCCGCGGGCCCACGACGAGCAACAGCCGAAGGACTCGGCGTTGCCACAGTCCCTGCCATCGGGGATCATTCTCGCCGCGACGCCCATCGGGAACCCGGCAGACGCCTCCGAGCGCCTGCGCGACGCTTTTCGCGCCGCCGATGTCGTTGCCGCCGAGGACACCCGTCGCGCCCGCCAGCTCGCACGCGCCCTCGGTGTCGAGATCACCGGCCAGGTCGTCAGCTTCTTCGAGCACAACGAAACCGCCCGCACCCCGTGGCTCCTTGAGAGGGCTTCGGCCGGCGAGTCGATCCTCGTGGTCACCGATGCCGGGATGCCCTCGGTCTCGGATCCCGGATTCGCCATCGTGTCAGCAGGTATGACGGAGAACGTCCCCATCACCTGCCTGCCCGGTCCATCCGCCGTCACCACTGCACTCGTACTTTCCGGATTGCCCGTGGACCGCTTCGCCTTCGACGGATTCCCGCCGCGCAAACAGGGCAAGCGCCGCACCTGGTTGGCCTCCCTGGAAAGAGAGGAGCGCACGGTCGTGTTCTTCGAGTCCCCGCATCGGGTGGGCGCGACACTCGCCGATGCCGCCGAGGTCCTCGGACCGGACCGGCAGGCGGCCGTGTGCCGGGAACTGACCAAGACCTATGAGGAGGTGCTGCGCGGTTCGCTTGCCGAGCTCGCGTCGCGCACGGCCGACGGTGTCCGGGGTGAGATCGTCGTCGTGCTCGCGCCCGCGGAGCCGGGGGAGACCACCGAGTTCGATGTCGATGCGGCCGCAGGCGAGGTTCTAGCGATGGCCGAGCGCGAGGGGATCCGCGTCAAGGATGCGGCCGCGCGGGTGGCCGAGCGCACCGGAATCGCGCGAAAGGCGCTATACGACGCGGCCGTAAGGCTGCAATAGAGGGCAGCCGCACGCGACGCGGCACCGAGCGGTCGGCGCCGGACGGGGCGAAGTGCCCTGCTAGGTCCCCCGAATGGTGCCGAATGTGAAATATTGCTCCCGTTACTGCGTACTGGCAGCATATAGGCCCTATTCAGGCCTGTCTCAGCTGAGATTTTCAGTCTTTCGGGTTGAAACATCTGCTAAGTAGTGAAAGCTTTGCTGTCATGCCTAATTCTGCCAATGATCCGAAAGAGACACGGGGATCCGGTTCATCCGGGTCCCCGGTTGCGAGTTCTACGGCCGATTCCGCCGTCGCTCAGGATCCGAACAGCCCCGCGCCTTCGGACCCGAATGTGAAGAAGACCGACTGGGTCGTCGTCTCGGCCACTCTCGCAGTGGTCGCGGCCGTGGTGCTGTGGGGCGTGGCCTGGACCGATAGCTTCTCCAGCGCCGCAGACAGTGCGTTCAGCTGGACCACCGGCAATCTCGGCTGGGCCTTCGTGCTCATCCAGACCTCGGCGGTCGGTTTCGTCATCTACCTCGCGTTGTCGAAATATGGTGCGATCCGCATCGGCGCCGACGGAGAGCGCCCCGAATACCGTACGGGTTCGTGGATCGCGATGATGTTCGCCGCCGGCATGGGCATCGGTCTGATGTTCTTCGGCGTTTCCGAACCGCTCGCTCACTTCCACGACGCGCCTCCCGGGGTCGACGAGCCCACCTATGGCATGGCGTTGGCGACCACCGCCTTCCACTGGGGCATGCACCCGTGGTCCGGCTACGCCGTCGTGGGGCTCGCGCTTGCGCTCACCGCGTACCGATACGGTCGTACCCACCTCATCTCACAGGCGATGATCCCGGTCATCGGTGAGAAGAACGCCAAGGGCGGACTGGGCAAGTTCCTCGACGTTCTCACGATTCTCGCGACCATCTTCGGCACCGCGTGCTCGCTGGGTCTCGGTGCCCTGCAGATCCAGACCGGACTCAACGAGACGGGCGCGATCTCCACCACGGGCATCGGAATCGTCATCGGCGTCATCGTGGTACTCGGCCTGGCGTTCCTCGTCTCGGCGGCCTCGGGTGTGTCCAAGGGCATCCAGCTGCTGTCGAACATCAACATGGTGCTGGCACTCTGCCTCGCCCTGTTCGTCGCGATCTTCTCGGGCGCGCTCGTGCTCATCCTCAACCTGATCCCGACCTCGCTCGGCCAGTACCTCCAGAATTTCCTCGATATGGCCTCGCGTACGGGTGCGAGCCAGAACGGGGAAGCGGGCGAGTGGCTCGGTTCCTGGACGATCTTCTACTGGGCCTGGTGGGTGTCCTGGTCGCCGTTCGTCGGCATGTTCCTCGCGCGCATCTCCCGCGGGCGCACGATCCGCCAGTTCGTCGCCGGCGTCGTGCTGGTGCCGGCCGGCATGTCGATCGTGTGGTTCTCGATCTTCGGCGGCACCGCCCTGCACCTGGAGGCGATCGGCGACACCATCCGCGACGCCGAGGTGTCCGAGCGCGAACTGTTCAACGTCGCCAGCAACCTGCCCGGCTCGACGATCATCATGATCCTCGCGATGGCTCTCATCGCCATCTTCTTCATCACCTCCGCCGACTCGGCGTCGGTCGTGATGGGCGGTATGGGCCAGTACGGCATCGAGGAACCCGCCCGATACGTCACCGTGTTTTTCGGTATCTGTACCGGAGCCATCGCGATCATCATGCTGCTGGCAGGTGGTGGCGGTTCCGAAGCGCTGGACTCGCTGCAATCGATCACGATCATCGCGGCGTCGCCATTCCTCATCATTCTCGTCGTGCTCGCGGTATCGATCATGAAGATGCTGCGCGCCGACCCGACGGGGCGCACGCTCGCCGCGATGCGCAGCCCGTTCGCGTGGCGCCGCCTATCCGGGGCCAGCAAGGACGAGGCCCTCAATGACGGCCCTGTCCCGATGCCCGGATCGGACGAGGCCATCGAGCAAGAAGAAGCCGAGGCAGCAGCGGGCGGCAAGGACGAGCCGCTCGTCTGACCTCCGCCGTCATCCCCGGTAGTTGATCGAGCCGCCCCGCACACCGTGCGGGGTGGCTCTTTCGCTATCCGGAACGGCCGGACACCCCGGCTAGGCCGTGCAACCGGACAAGGCGAGGCAAATGGACAAGGCGAGGCCGTGCAACCGGACAACACGGCACCGCGTATGACGTCGGAGTGGTCTTATTCGGAACCGCGGCACCTAGTCCATTAGGGTTTAGGACATGGGTAAAGCTGTGTTCGTCGCCGTCGCATGGCCGTATGCCAACGGCCCCCGCCACATCGGCCACGTGTCCGGATTCGGTGTTCCTTCGGACGTGTTCGCGCGTTTCCAGCGAATGTCGGGCAACGAGGTACTCATGGTCTCCGGCACCGACGAGCACGGCACCCCGCTTCTCGTGCAGGCGGAGAAGGAAGGCGTGCCGGTCCAGGCGCTCGCCGACCGCTACAACCGCGTCATCGTCGACGACCTCGTCGGCCTCGGTCTGTCCTACGACCTGTTCACCCGCACGACTACCCGGAATCACTTCGCGGTGGTACAGGAACTCTTCCGCGGGTTGCACGACAACGGCTACATGGTCCCCAAGACCACGACCGGCGCGATCAGCCCGTCGACGGGCCGCACGCTGCCGGACCGGTACATCGAGGGCACGTGCCCGATCTGCGGTTACTCCGGCGCCCGCGGCGACCAGTGCGACAACTGCGGGAACCAGCTCGACCCGATTGATTTGAAGGACCCGGTGTCGAAGATCAACGGCGAGACCCCGGAATTCGTGGAGACCGAGCACTGGTTCCTCGATCTGCCCGCGCTCGCCGAGGCGCTGGGTACGTGGCTTGACGGGCGCACCGATTGGCGACCGAACGTGCTCAAGTTCTCCAAGAACCTGCTCGCCGATCTGCGCCCGCGCGCGATGAGCCGCGATATCGACTGGGGCATCCCGATCCCGATCCCGGACTGGCAGGACCGCAAGGACAAGAAGCTCTACGTGTGGTTCGACGCCGTCGTGGGCTACCTGTCCGCGTCGATCGAATGGGCGTGGCGGACCGGCGAGCCGGAAGCGTGGCGTCGCTGGTGGACCGACCCCGAGGCGCTCGCCTACTACTTCATGGGCAAGGACAACATCACCTTCCACTCGCAGATCTGGCCCGCTGAACTGCTCGGGTACACCGGCCAGGGCGCCAAGGGCGGCCAGCCGGGCACGTTCGGCGAGCTCAATCTGCCCACAGAGGTCGTGTCCTCGGAGTTCCTCACGATGAGCGGCTCGAAGTTCTCCTCCTCGCGTGGCGTCGTCATCTACGTGCGCGACTTCCTCGACACCTTCGGCGCCGACGCGCTGCGGTACTTCATCGCCGTGGCCGGGCCGGAGAACCAGGACACCGACTTCACGTGGGACGAGTTCGTGCGCCGGGTCAATTTCGAGCTCGCCAATGAGTGGGGCAATCTCGTCAACCGGACGATCTCGATGGCCCACAAGAACTTCGGCCACATCCCGGAACCCGCCGAGCTCGAGGACCTCGACACCGAGCTGCTCGCGGCCGCGGAAAAGGCGTTCGACACCGTCGGGGAGCACCTGTCGCAGTCGCGGTTCAAGGCCGGCGCCACCGAGGCGATGCGCGTGGTCGGCGCGGCCAACCGCTACATCGCGGCGTGCGAACCGTGGAAGTTGGCAAAGGACCCGGAGCAACGGGACCGACTCGCGACCGTGCTGCACACCGCGTTGCAGGTGGTCTCCGATGCCAACGCTCTACTCACCCCGTTCATCCCGTCTGCCTCGCAGAAGGTGTTCGAGGCGCTCGGCGGCACCGGCGTGTGGGCGGCCATGCCCGAGGCGCGCGAGGTCGAAGACGACATGCCCGTCGAGCCGGTCGGCGTCGGCGTGCCCGAGGCAGGGCGCACCTACGCCACGATCCAGGGCAACTACGCTTCTGCGAAGGCAGTGTGGGCGCGCACGCCGATCGAGCCGGGCACCGAGCTCGCGAAGCCGAGCCCGATTTTCGCCAAGCTCGATCCGGAGCTCGCCGAGACCGGCCCCGAGTGGGCGCCCGTCCAACACGAGGACGCCTGAGGCCACACCAGCGGCGGGCCGTCGCCTGTCGATACACGCCACACCACAGGCCACACCGAACGACCATGCACGACGACGTCGCCGGACGCGATGTCACAACGCAGAGGATTTTCCACCATTGGGTAAGAAGAAGCCGCGCCCGACACCGATCCCCCCGGAACCGCTCGGTTCGCTGTTCGATGCACACACGCACCTATGGTCGTGCGGCGCCAGGACCCTGGACGAGGTCCGCGCGATCATGGACCGCGCCGTGGCGACCGGCGTGGGCATGGTGTGCAACGTCGGCGACGGTATCGAGGAGACCCGGCAGGCCGTCGCGGCCACGCAGTGGGACGAGCGCGTCGTCGCAGCGGTCGCGGTGCATCCGACCAAATCGCAGCAGCTCACCGACGACGTGCGTGCCGAGCTCACCGAGTTGGCCGGGCACCGGCGAGTCGTCGCGATCGGGGAGTGCGGACTCGACTGGTACTGGCTGGACAAGGACGAGACCACCGCAGACAAGGACACGCAGATCGAGGCGCTGCACTGGCACATCGAACTCGCCAAGTCCCTCGGCAAGCCGCTGATGATCCACAACCGCGAAGCGGACGAGGACCTCATGCGGGAACTGGCGAGTGCCGGCGAGCCGGATACCGTGATCCTGCACTGCTTCTCCTCGCCGATCGAAGTCGCCCGGGAGGCGCTCAGTCGCGGGTACGTTCTCTCTTTCGCGGGGAACTCGACATTCCCCGCCAACGAACATCTGCGACAGGCCTGCGCGGAGGCGCCGGCCGAGCAGATCCTCATCGAGACCGATGCTCCCTTTATGACCCCGGTTCCGTTCCGCGGCGCGCGCAACGAGCCGCAGTACATCGGGTACACCGCCCGAGAACTTGCGAAAGCCCGTGAAATGGACGCCGAAGAGTTCGCCTCACAAGTAACAATTAACGCACGTCGCATCTACGGACTCTAAGGATCACACAAGAACCTTCTGCGCCTTGTAACTCATTTGACACTTTCGTACACACTAATCTCGCTGGTGGACGAGTTTTTTGAATCGGCGACATAACATTCGTTATCGTGTCGTAATGTAGTTCGCGCCCATCCCGCGCGATATCGCTAACGCAAGGACGCCGTACGTGACTTCTCCGCTTCCCGCAGAGCCCACCCGCATCAACCCCGACGCACCCGAGGGGCGCAAGAAGCATCGCGGCAACCGCCATTTCCACCGCCTGCGCAACTCGAACTCCAAGTTCCTGCGCGTGTCTGTCGCGGCGATCCTCGCGACGGTGACGATCGGCGGCGTCAGCGCCCTCGAGCTCCGCAAGGATGTCACCGTCTCCATCGACGGTGAGGACGTCGAGCTCACCACGTTCAAGTCGGACGTGCGTTCGGCGCTTGACGAGGCAGGCTACAAGGTCGGGGAGAACGACGTGATCACCCCGGGCCTGGACGCCTCGCTCGCATCCGGCGACACCGTCTCCGTCGATCGCAGTCGCCCGGTCTCGTTGGTCGCGGAGTCCGGCGTCATCGACGCACAGACCACCGCCAAGACGGTGGGCGAGTTCCTCTCCGAAAACGGCATCGACCCCTCCGCGCTTCGCGGCGGCAATGCCGATGACGAGCTCCCGCTCGACGGTTCGCGCATCGAGGTCGCCGTGCCGCGCGTGGTGACGATCGCCGACGGCAACGACGAGCTGCACCGTGAATACGTCTTCGGCAACACTGTGCGGGAGGCATTCGAGCGTTCGGGCACCCCGCTCGGGCAGGACGATATCGTGCTCCCGGCAGCCGACGCGCCGATTCTGCCCGGCATGTTCATTCGCGTCCTCCGCGTCACCCACGAGGAGGAGAAGAACCTCGCGCCGATCGATCCGCCGCGCGAGGAGATCGACGCGCCCGAGCTCGACGAGGGCACAGAAGAGGTCGTCACGCCCGGTACACCCGGCGAGCGCGAGGAAATCTGGACCGTCACCAAGGTCAACGGCAACGAAACCGAACGTCATATGACGTCGGAGAACACCATCACCGAGCCCGTTGCGACCACCGTGCGCGTCGGCTCGAAGAAGGCAGCGCCCGCAGCCCCCGCTGTGGCAGCCGGCGGCACCGTGTGGGATGAGCTCGTCCAGTGCGAGGCGACGGGCAACTGGAACATCAACACCGGTAACGGCTTCTCCGGTGGCCTCCAGTTCACACCGTCCACCTGGCAGGCCTACGGCGGCGGACAGTACGCGCCGGAGGCATGGCAGGCGACCCGCGAGCAGCAGATCGCGGTGGCAGAGAAGGTCCAGGCCGCGCAGGGTTGGGGCGCCTGGCCTGCGTGCACCGCGAAGATGGGTCTGCGCTAAAACGAAACACGCCCTTCGCGCAGGGTATGGCCCGAGTCGGGACTTTGCCCTACGCTGGGGTTCGGGAGCCGCGTTCTGCGGCGCACCGTGTACTGATACCCCTCGTTCCAGGATGGTTAATGGAGCTTTCTGCCTTCCACCAGTGGGCACCCGAACAGGAACTCGATGGCGAGGACCTGTCGATAGAAATCAGTTCGACCTCGACCACGATTGACGTGGACGAGGTCGAGGAAGAACCCGCCGTGCTCGTCGCCTCCGCGCTGGAGGACGAGGGCGAGCTAGTCCAGGGCGAGAACAACGCCCGCACCGAGGACGACACCGGCGAGCCGTGGCTGGAGACGGACTATATGTCTTGGGCCCAGCGGATCAGCGGCGACCTGTGCTTCGCAGATCAGGTCGAGCGAGACCTGCACATGGCCACCCCGCTGGGGTAGTCCACATGCAGGCCCAAACCTGCTAGAACTGCCGCTTTTTCTGGCGGCCGACGAGCCAGAGGATCAGCCCGAGCACGAGGAGTAGCGCGCCGCCGATTCCGCCGAAGATCGCCGCGGCGAGGCCGATTCCGCTACCGACAGCTTCGTCGATACCGGTCTTCTCGGACACGATGAACGGCGAGTCACAAGAAATCGAGTACGTCCCATCCTGCTGGATATTGATGTGCCCGATCTTCGTGTAGGTGCTGCTGCCGGACGTGACGGTGATGTCCGAATCGACTCCGTCTACGCTCGCCTGGTCGCCCTGCGGCGACAGGCTGCACTGCACGAACGCCGAATCGACACCCTGAGTCACGGCCCACACGCCTCGCTCGTCCCCGGCCGAGAGCTCGACCGAGGCGGTCTCATTGGCGCCGTACTGCTGCTCGTCGTCGAATGCGCTCACCGCGCCGGCGATGCCCACCCCGGCGATAATCCCGCCGATGATCGACACGACGAGAACGACGGCGCCGACGATCGAGAGGCCAATGCCCCACTTGACCATGCCCGGGCTCTTCGGCCCCATCGCATTTGCGTCATGGCCGAAAGGCGCGTTGCCATATGGCTGCTGCCCATACTGGCTATGTCCGTATGGGGCCTGCTCGTACTGGCCCTGTCCATAGGGCTGCTGGTTTCCGCCGTATGCGCCCGGCTGCCCCGGATGAGGCTGCTGGCCATATCCTTGCGGGCCCTGCTGGCCATAGTTCGCGCCCTGCTGGCCGTAGCCTTGCTGTCCGTAGCCCTGCTGGCCAGGTTGCTGCCCGTAGGGGCCATGCTCCTGTCCTGCCCCCTGCGGCGGGTATGCGCCGCCGTACGGGTTCGCATCTCCGTAGTTGCCGCCCGGCCGATCGCCTTGGCCGTCACCGTATCCCGAACCGCCCTTTTCGCTGCCATTGTCGCCTGAGTATGGATTCATAATTACCGATACTCGCAGCAAAAGCGGACCTTTGGAAGGGAAATCGCCGCAATTGACGCCCGTGCATAGTGCACCTGCCACGCGTCGCAGTGGTGCCCGCGTCCCCGAGTGCGATTGGATAGAGGGGTGAGTGATTCCTCCGACCGCCCAGAGCCCGCGTCTACCGACGATGTCGAAGTCCCCGAAGACGACGCCACGCCACGCGGCCATGCGGCGCTCCTGGGCCCGCAGCAGGTGCGCGAGCTTGCCGATAGGCTCGGCATCCGCCCGACGAAAACTCTCGGGCAGAACTTCGTTCACGACGCGAACACCGTACGCCGTATCGTCGCAGCCGCGGGGATCACCCGAGCCGACCGCGTCGTCGAGGTCGGCCCCGGACTCGGCTCGCTGACCCTGCCGCTGCTCGACACCGCAGGATCCGTCGTCGCCATCGAGATCGACCCGGTCCTCGCGACGCAGTTGCCGGACACCGTCGCCGAGCGGGCGCCCGAACTCGCCGCGAACCTCGACATCGTCGCCGCCGACGCCCTCCAGGTCACCGCGGACGACCTCGGCGAGCCGCCGACCGCGCTCGTCGCGAACCTGCCCTACAACGTGTCGGTCCCCGTGCTGCTGCACCTCCTCGAGCTCCTGCCGAGCCTGCGCGTTGCGCTGGTCATGGTGCAGGCCGAAGTCGCCGACCGCCTCGCTGCCGCACCCGGCTCACGGGTTTACGGCGTACCGAGCGTCAAGGCCGCGTACTTCGGTTCGGTCAAACGCGCCGGGGCCGTGGGAAAGAATGTCTTTTGGCCCGCGCCCAACGTCGAGTCCGGTCTCGTGCGCATCGATATCCGCGCAGACCAGGGTTGGGAGGTCGGCCCGACGTCACAAAGCGCATTGTTCTCCGTCGTCGACGCGGCGTTCGCGCAGCGCCGCAAGACTCTCCGGGCTGCGCTGGGCGGCTGGGCCGGCTCGCCCGCGCGGGCCGAGGAGATCCTGCTCGCCGCGGGCGTCGATCCGAAGACCCGGGGCGAGCAGCTCACCGTGGCGGACTTCATGCGCATTGCCTCGGCTCGAAACGCAGACGGGGCCGAATCCGGCGCCGGGCAGGCCGCGGGGGAGTAGGGTCCACCGATGTCCGGGCCCGTAACGCGACCCCAGTCCGGCGAGACGCGTCGTCGTACCGCCACGGCGCCGGCGAAGGTCAACCTCCATCTCGGAGTCGGCCCGCGGCGTGCCGACGGTCTCCATGGAATCGTCACCGTCTATCAATCGGTGGGCCTGTGGACCCATGTCACCATGACGGCGGAGCCCGAATCCGGCACCGGCACCGTGACCTTCTCCGGTCCTTCGACATACGTAGAGCGAGGGGATGAGGACCTCGTGCGTGCGGCGGTCCGCCGGTGCTTCGAGACCGCCGGTCGCCCGGAGGAAGCAGTGCGCGTCGACATCGACTCCGACATCCCGGTGCGCGGGGGCATGGGCAGCGGCGCGGCGAATGCTGCCGCGTCTATCGTCGCCGCGAACGCACTCTTCGGGCTCGGATTGTCGCCGGCGCAGGAACTCGGGGTCGCGCAGTCACTCGGTAGCGATGTGCCGCTGTGCCTGCACGGTGGGACGATGCTCGGGATCGGGCACGGGGAGCAGGTGACCCCGATGCCGTGGCGCGGCGATCCACTTCACTGGGTCGTGGCGATGGCACGCGAGGGGCTTGGCGCCGAAAGCGTATTCGCCGAACTCGACCGCATGCGCGGCGCCGGCACCGCCCATCCGTCGGCGAGCTTCGACGCCGAGGACCAGCCCGTCGACGACGGCCACATCGACCTCGCACGAGCGCTCGCCGGGGGCGATGTCGACGAGATCGCCGCGAACCTCTACAACGATCTCGCCAATGCTGTCGCCTCGCTGCGTCCTGCCATACGCCGCACCCTGGAGGACGGCCGCGAGGCCGGGGCGCTCGCCGCAGTGATCGCGGGGTCGGGTCCGACGTGCCTGCTACTGTGCCGTGACGGCGCGTCCGCACTCGACGTGGCGACCGAACTGGCTACCCGTGGTTCCGCGCACGCGGTCCGCGCGATCACCGGGCCGACACGCGGGGCGCACATCACGGCGACCTAGCGCCGCGATATCCGCAGGCCGCGCGTAACATGGCTTATCGCTATGGCACATCTTCTCGGGGCAGAAGCCCTGCATCTGGAATATCCCACGAAGGTCGTTTTCGACTCGGTGTCCCTCGGCGTCAACGAGGGAGACCGCATCGGGATTGTCGGCCGCAACGGTGACGGAAAATCGAGTCTGCTCGCGATGCTCGCCGGCAGGCGCGAACCCGATTCGGGCCGGGTGACCGTGCGCGGCGGCGTCACCATGGGGGTTTTGGATCAGCAGGACACGCTCGACGGCGAGATGACGGTGGGCACCGCCGTGGTCGGCGAGGCCGCCGAGCACGAATGGGCCTCGGATCCGAAGGTGCGCGACGTCGTCAATGGTCTGCTTTCCGACCTCGACTGGCACGCGCTGGTCGGCACCCTCTCCGGAGGGCAGCGTCGCCGCGTCGCGCTCGCGAAACTGCTCGCGGGTGAATGGGACATCCTCGCGCTCGACGAGCCCACCAACCACCTCGACGTCGAGGCCATCACGTGGCTCGCCCAGCACATCAAGGGACGGTGGCCGAAGAACGCCGGCGGGCTCCTCGTCGTCACACACGACCGCTGGTTCCTCGACGAGGTGTGCACCGCTACCTGGGAGGTGCACGACCGCATCGTCGAGCCCTTCGACGGCGGGTATGCGGCGTACATCCTGCAGCGCGTCGAGCGGGACCGCCAGGCGGCCGCGGTCGAACAGAAGCGGCAGAACCTCGCCCGTAAGGAGCTCGCGTGGCTCCGCCGCGGTGCGCCCGCGCGTACCTCGAAGCCAAAGTTCCGCATCGACGCAGCCAACGAGCTCATCGCCGACGTTCCGGAAATCCGCAACAAGGTCGCGCTCGAATCACTCGCGGTCTCGCGGCTCGGCAAAGATGTCGTCGACATCGAGGACGTCTCGGTGTCCTACGGCGAGAAGGACGTGCTCCACGACGTCACGTGGCGGCTTGCTCCCGGCGAGCGCACCGGCATCCTCGGCGCCAACGGCGCGGGAAAGTCCACGCTCCTCGGGCTCATCACAGGCGATGTCGAGCCGTCGGACGGACGCGTCAAGCGAGGAAAGACCGTTCAGGTCGCCACGCTTACGCAGCAGACGCACGAGCTCGACAAGTACATGAACGACCCCGTCCGCGTGGTCATCTCCGAGCTGCAGACGACCTACACCTTCGGCAGTGGATCGAAGGCTCAGGAGATGACCCCGTCGCAGCTCCTCGAGCGCCTCGGCTTCGCCAGCGCGCAACTCTCCACGCCGGTCAAGGACCTGTCCGGCGGGCAGCAGCGGCGCCTGCAGTTGCTGCTCATTCTGCTCAGCCAGCCGAATGTGCTCATCCTCGACGAGCCGACCAACGACCTCGACACCGACATGCTCGCCGCGATGGAGGATCTGCTCGACTCGTGGCCGGGCACGCTCGTCGTCGTCAGCCACGACCGGTACTTCCTCGAGCGCGTCACCGATGACCAGTACGCGGTGCTTCAGGGGCACCTTCGCCACCTGCCCGGTGGCGTGGACGAGTACCTTCGCCGCAGCGCGGAGATCGCCAAGGGCACCGCGAGTTCCGGCGGCATGAAGTCGGCGACACCGACCGAAGCGACCGCTCACGCCGAACCCAAGCTGTCCGGGGCCGAGAAGCGTGCCGCGGAGAAGCAGTTGGCGTCGGTGGAGCGCAAGATGGACAAGGCCTCCGCCGAGATCGAGAAGCTGAACGCCGAGATGGCCGCGCACGACCAGAGCGATATCGGCGGGCTGTCCGACCTCGGCAAGAAGGTCAGCGCAAAGGAAGCGGAGATCGCCGAGCTCGAGGAACAGTGGATGGAGCTGTCGGAAGGGCTCGACTAGTGGCGGACCTGCGGTCGTCGACCCTGCCGCGCCCGGCGGTCTTCGCCATCGCCTCGGCGGCGATGATCGCCATCTTCATGTCCTCGGGCGTGCCCGTTCCGCTGTACAACATGTTCCGCGTCGACGACGGGATCACCGATGGCGACCTCGCGCTAACGACCGTCACCTACCTCGCGTTCACGGCGCTGTCGCTGTTGCTGTTGGGACGACTGTCGAACCACCTCGGCCGCAAACCCGTGATCATCGCGGCGCTGTTCTTCGCCATCGCCGGCTGCGTCGTGATGACCCAGGTCCATTCGCTCCCTGTACTCCTCGCAGCCCGCATGCTGCAGGGCCTGGCCTGCGGCCTCGCCT